>NZ_JBEZZJ010000036.1:0-66584 GCF_040639095.1 Micromonospora sp. NPDC023966
CCCCGCCCGCCCGGCCCCCCAACCCCCCCCCCCCCCCCCCGCGCACTAAAACAGCCTGGGGGGGGGGCCCCCCGCGGGGCCCCCCCCCACCACCGGCGACTAGTTGCTTCCCTCGTCGTGTGGGACGGTGACGGTGACGGTGCAGCCGACCGGTCGTCCGATCTCGTCGTGGCCGGCGTAGGCAAGGTGGTACACCCGGTCCCCGCCGTTGCCGGCCCGCTCGGCCCGCAGCATGCCGCTCGTGTCGGGGGTGCCGGTGGCGAAGCCGCTGACGTCCGCGGCCTCACCCCCGGTCACGCCGGTCAGGGTGAACGCGTTCGGGCCGAGCACACCGTCGTGCAGGTCCACGGTCACGTTGACCTCGACCAGCTCGTGGTTCGGCGGCCACAGGACCGGGCGGTCCGCCGCGCAGTCGAGCTGCCGTACCGGCAGCGGGTCGGCCAGGGTGGCGGTGGCGTGTCCGATGGTGGCGGTGAGCCGGGCGCCGGCTTCGTAGTACATGTGCGCGGTACGCCCGTCGAAGTAGAACGTCGGCGCGGCGGACCGGCCGAGGTCGGGCGCGGCGGTCATCGAGTCGTGCACGACGCCGAGATGGACCTCCTGGTCGAAGTCCTCGCCGACGTCGACCGCGTGCATGTTGCCGTCTGCGGCGTGGTAGATGACCAGGTTACGGTCGTTCCAGCGGAGGAAGAACGGCCCGGAGGCGTTCGGGCCCTCGTCGCCCTGCGGGGTGACGATCGGTTCGGGCTGCATGTTCCAGTTCCGCGCGTCGTTGGAGACCGCCCAGCGGATCCGCCGGGACACCGGCCCGGTGGGTCCGGGGGCCGCCGCTGTGGGATTGTCCATGAAGAGCATCAGGTAGCGCGTGCCCAGGCGGGGCACGGACTGCTCGAACACCCGGGCGTAGGAGGTCTCACCGCCGGTCGTCTCGTTCCGGCTGACCGCGGTGCCACCGTAGTTGAAGTGGATGCCGTCGTCGGAGGTCGCGTACCGGGTGATCGAGTTCTCGCCGTGGAAGTAGAGGAAGAGCTTGTGCTCGTCCTCGATCCAGACCGCGTGGGGCGAGGAGATGTGGCTGACCGTGGAGTAGTACGGCAGCCAGGTGTTGCTGATCAGCGGGTTGGCGGCGTACTCGGTCCACGGCCCGTCGATCGAGTCGGAGTACGCGAGGGCGATCCCGCCGGGACGCTCGTGCGGCGCGTAGTACAGGTAGTAGGTGCCGAGCGGGTTGGGGAAGTAGTCGGCGGCCCGGATGACGCTCGGGAAGATGAACTCGTTCGTCGGGTTGTAGGCGAGCGTGCTCTTGTCGAACGCGGTGCCCTGGTAGGTGAACTGGGGGAAGTCGAGCCCGGGATCGGCGGCGGCCGGTGCGGCGCCGGCCATGGCGACGACGAGCAGGCCGGCACTGGCGGTCGCCAGGACAGCTCGTCGGGACGACGGGGCGGATGGTCTCGTCATGCGGCTTCCTCTTCTGTCGGTTCGATCGGACGCGGTTACGGTTCACGAGCAGCCCGGGATGACTCTCAGTAAGGACACAGGGGACATCGACCGGCGGAGGCACGGTGGCATCGCCGCGCTAATACGTATTAGCATCTATGTTTCTCAAATGTTGTGCGCCCGGCGGCGTTTCTGTCAAGAGGCGGTCCGGCGACGCGCCGATCCGCCCGGGCCGGCGACCAACCCGTCGGGCGCCCGATCGCTAATGCGCATTACTCCAGCGGGTTCATCCCGCGGAAATCTCTCGGCCACCTCTTGACACACGCCGGTCCACCCGCCAGGCTCCTTCCCAACGCCGAGCGCTAATACGCATTAGCCGCACCGGAAGGACCCGACGTGACCACTCCCCCCAGACGTGTCACCCAACGTGACATCGCGCGGATGGCCGGCGTCAGTCAGGCGACGGTGTCGCTGGTGCTCAACAACCGGACCGACGCCGAGGTCCGCATCGCCCCGGAGACCCGCGACCGGGTGTTGCGGGTCATCGCCGAGACCGGGTACGCCGCCGACCCGGTGGCCCGCCGCCTCGCCTCGCGGTTCAACCGGATCATCGGCGTCTTCACGTACGAGCCCGCCTTCCCCAGCGGCAGCCGGGACTTCTTCCACCCGTTCCTGCTCGGCATCGAGGAGTACGCCGAACGGGTCGGCTGCGACCTGCTGCTGTTCACCAGCGCGCCGGTGGTGGACGGCCGGCGACGCATCTTCCACCACGACAACCGGCTGCGCCTGGCCGACGGGTGCATCCTGCTCGGGCGCGAGATCGACGGCGCGGAGCTGCACCGGCTCAACCGCGACGGATATCCGTACGTCGCCGTCGGGCGCCGCGACGACGCCGGCGGGCCGGTCCCCTACGTCGGCGCCGACTACGCCTCAGCGGTTGCCCGGCTCGTCGAGGTGGCGCTGCGGCGCGGTCACCGCCGCCTGACGTACCTGAGCATGGGCACCACCGCCGAATCCTCCGAGGACCGGCTCCGTGGGTTCCGCGCCGCCGCGACGACCGCGGAGAGCGCCCGGCAGCTGTCGGCGCCGGCCGGAGATGCCGGCACGACCCTCGACACCCTGATGGCCGACGGGACCACCGCCGTCTTCGTGGAGAACTTCGCCACGGCGGTGGCGCTGGAGTCGGCCGCCCGTCGGCGCGGCCTGGCCGTGCCCGGCGACCTGTCGATCGTGACCCTCGGCGACCCGACCGTCCCGGTCCCCACCGACATCACGTTCACCGGGTTCCGCATCCCCCGCGAGGAGATGGGCCGGCAGTCGGTCGAGGTGCTGACGGGCGTCATCGACGGCAGCACAGGCGGCCTCCAACAGCGACTTCTCCCCTGCGAACTCGTCGAGGGCAGCACCCTCGGCACCCCTGATCGGGCGGTCGACCGACGCTGAGCGGTCGGCCGCGCAACTGGAAGGAAGCAAGTGGTACTCATGCGTGCGGACGTCCTCGTCGTCGGGGGCGGACTGGGCGGCGTCGCCGCGGCGCTCGCCGCGGCCCGGGCCGGCCGGTCCGTCATCCTGACCGAGGAGTTCGACTGGCTCGGCGGGCAACTCACCAGCCAGGCCGTCCCGCCGGACGAACACTCCTGGATCGAACAGTTCGGCGCCACCGCCAGCTACCGGGCGCTGCGCAACGGCATCCGCGACTACTACCGTCGCCACTACCCGTTGACCGAACGGTCCCGGGCCTGGACCGACCTCAACCCGGGCGCGGGTTGGGTGAGCCGGCTCTGCCACGAGCCTCGGGTGGCCGTCGCCGTCCTCGAACAGATGCTCGCCCCGTACCTCGGCGCGGGCCGGCTGCGGGTGCTGCAGCCGTACCGGCCGGTCGCGGTGGAGACCGACGGGGACCGGGTGACCGGCGTGACGCTGGCGCACCGCGACCGGGACGAGCGGATCGACGTGGTCGCCCCGTACGTCCTGGACGCCACCGAGACCGGCGAGTTGCTGCCGCTGACCGGCACCGAGTACGTCACCGGGTTCGAGTCGCAGGCGGAGACCGGTGAGCCGAGCGCCCCGGCCGAGGCCCAGCCGATGAACATGCAGGCGGTGTCCGTCTGCTTCGCCATCGACCACGTCGACGGCGACCACACCATCGACCGCCCCTCGGGATACGACTTCTGGCGCGACTACAAG
Source organism: Micromonospora sp. NPDC023966 (assembly GCF_040639095.1). Classification (NCBI taxonomy): domain Bacteria; kingdom Bacillati; phylum Actinomycetota; class Actinomycetes; order Micromonosporales; family Micromonosporaceae; genus Micromonospora; species Micromonospora sp. NPDC023966. Next base: position 3,625 of record NZ_JBEZZJ010000036.1, read on the forward strand.
CCCGACTTCTGGGGTGACCGGCTGCTGTCCTGGAAGTCGCCGCACCCGCGCACGCTGGAGATCGTCGAGCGCAGCTTCACGCCCAACCCGGACGACGACCCGTTGACCGTCAACGCCGATCAACGCGTCAACCCCGGCGACGGCAACCTGTGGACGTTCCGGCGGATCGCCGCGCGGCGCAACTTCACCGACGGCGCGTACGGCAGCGACATCACGCTGGTCAACTGGCCGATGATCGACTACTTCGAGGGTCCGGTCATCGACGTGCCGAACGCGTCGTGGCACCTGGCCAAGGCCCGCGAGCTGTCGTACTCGGTGCTCTACTGGCTGCAGACGGAGGCGCCCCGGCCCGACGGCGGCACCGGCTTCCCCGGCCTGCGGCTGCGCGGCGACGTGACCGGCAGCTCCGACGGCCTGGCCCAGGCCCCGTACATCCGCGAGTCCCGGCGGATCCGGGCCGAGTACACCGTCGTCGAGCAGGACCTGTCCCTGGCGGTCCGGGGCGACCACGGCGCGGTCAGCTACCCGGACGCGGTGGGCGTGGGGATGTACCGGATCGACCTGCACCCGTCGACCGGCGGCGACAACTACATCGACGTCGGCTCCTGCCCGTTCGAGATTCCGCTCGGCGCGCTGATCCCGCGGCGGATGGAGAACCTGCTTCCGGCCGGCAAGAACATCGGCACCACGCACGTCACCAACGGCAGCTACCGGCTGCACCCGGTCGAGTGGAACGTCGGCGAGGTCGCCGGCCTGCTCGCCGACTTCTGTCTGGCGCGGGGCGAGTCCCCGCGTTCGGTCCGCAACACCCCCCGTCTGCTGGCCGACTTCCAGGACCGCCTCACCGCGGCCGGCGTGGAACAGCGCTGGCCGCGGATCGCGGGCTACTGAACACACACCCCCGGTGAGGAGAAGATTGTGAGAGCAGGAAAGGCCCTGCGCGGCGTCGCCGTGGCGCTGGCCGGCGCGCTCGCCCTGACCGCCTGCGGCGGCGGTGGCGAGGCCGCCGACAGCGGCCCGGCGAAGCTGCGGATGACCGTCTGGTCGGCCAACGAGGCGCACCTCAAGCTGTTCAACGAGATCGCCGACGAGTACCGCAAGAGCCACCCGGACGTCGCCGAGATCAAGTTCGACCCGCTGCCGTTCGACAACTACACCACCACCCTGACCACTCAGATCGCCGGCGGGAACGCGCCCGACCTCGCGTGGGTGTTCGAGAACTCCGCCCCCGACTTCGTCGCCTCGGGCGCGCTGCAGCCCTTGGACGACACGCTCAAGAAGGCCGAGGGCTACCAGTACGAGGACCTCTCCCCCGCCACGCTCAAGCTCTGGCAGAACGACGGGAAGCTGTACGCGTACCCCTTCTCGACCTCGCCGTTCGGGGTCTTCGTCAATACCGACATGGTCAAGAAGGCCGGTCAGAAGACCCCGGCCGAGCTGATCGCGGCCGGGCAGTGGACCTGGGACAACGCCCTGGCCACCGCCGCGGCGGCGGGGGTGAAGTCCGGCAAGGCCGGCCTGGTCATCCGCGACTTCGACTACAAGGGCTGGGACAACCTGTCCACCTTCTGGACCGGGTGGGGCGCCCGGGCCTGGAGCGAGGACGGCAAGACCTGCGGGTTCAACAGCCCGGAGATGGTCGAGGCGATGACCACCCTGCACAAGGCCACCTTCACCCAGAAGGCGCTGCCCGGCCCGGGCACGACGGCCGACTTCTTCGCCGGTGACTCGGCCATGACGATCACCCAGATCTCCCGCGCCTCGCTGCTGAAGGACGGCGGCTTCGGGTGGGACCTGGTGCCGCTGCCGGCCGGGCCGAAGGGGAACTACGCGGTGGTCGGCCAGGCCGGCATCGGGGTGCTGAAGAAGAGCCCGCACGCCAAGCAGGCCGCCGACTTCCTGTCCTTCTTCACCAACCCCACGAACTCGGCGAAGCTCGCCCAGTTCTTCCCGCCGCCCCGGCAGTCCCAGCTGACCGCCGAGACGCTCGCCAAGACCAACCCGAAGCTCAAGCCGGAGCAGCTGCAGAAGGTCGTCATCGACGGCATCACCAACGGCGTGGTCAAGCCCAGCCACGCCGGCCAGGCCGAGCTGAGCCAGCAGGTCCGCGCCGGCCTCGACCCGCTGTGGCAGCCGAACGCGGACGTCAAGGCCGTGCTCGACGGCGTCTGCGCCAAGATCCAGCCGCTGCTGGCGAAGTAGGGCTGACGATCATGACCCAGACGGACACCAGGGTGGGCCCGGCGACTGCCGGGCCCGCCCCGGGCCGGGCCCGGCCGTTCTGGACCACCCGCCGCCGGGACCAGCTCACCGGTTACCTGTTCATCACCCCGCAGCTGCTCGGCAGCGCCGTTTTCGTGATCCTGCCGCTGGTCCTGGTGGTCTGGTACAGCCTGCATGAGTGGAACGTGCTCGCCGGGACCTTCGACTTCGTCGGCACCGACAACTACCAGGCGCTCGCCGACGATCCCAACCTCGGCGCGGTGCTGCGCTCCACCGGGCTGTTCTCGGTGGGCCTGGTGGTGTTCAACCTCGGCCTGGCGCTGCTGCTGGCCGTCCTGCTCAACCAGCGGCTGCGGGGCACGATCCTGTTCCGCACGCTGTTCTTCTCCCCCGTGGTGGTCTCGCTGGTGGCGTGGACCATCGTGTGGGGCTTCCTGCTGCAGGACAACGGCGGGCTGAACAGCCTGCTCGACACCGTCGGCGTGGACGGGCCGAACTGGCTGCGCGGTGAGGGCACCGCGATGCTGTCGGTGATCGTCGTGCAGGTGTTCAAGAACGTCGGTCTGAACATGGTGCTGTTCCTGGCCGCCCTGCAGGGCGTGCCGGCCGATCTGTACGAGGCCGCGGAGGTCGACGGGGCGAGCCGGCTGCGCCAGTTCTGGCGGATCACCGTGCCGCTGATCAGCCCGACGATCCTGCTCACCTCGATCATCACCGTGGTCGGATCGCTGCAGGTCTTCGCGCAGATCGCGGTGCTCACCCAGGGCGGGCCGGGCACCTCGACGACGGTGCTCGTCTACTACCTGTACCAGCAGGCCTTCCAGTTCCATCACTTCGGCTACGGCGCCACGCTGTCGATCGTGCTGTTCGGCATCGTGCTCGCCCTCACCGTGCTGCAGTGGCAGATGCGCAAGAGGTGGGTCTTCCATGAGTCGTGACCTGTCGCGGCGGACCAAGCTGGTGCTCTACGGGGTGCTACTGGTCCTGGCGATCCCGTTCGTCTTCCCCACGTGGTGGATGGTCACCTCGTCGCTGAAGCCGGTGGCGGACATCTTCGCCTTCCCGCCGGACCTGCTGCCGACCAACCCGCGGCTCGACGCGTACCGGCGGGTGTTCGAGTTGCAGCCGTTCGGGCAGCAGTACCTGAACAGCCTCTACATCGCCCTGGTGGTCACAATCGGCACCCTGGCCGTGTCGGCGCTCGCCGGCTACGCCTTCGCGCGCATCCGGTTCCGCGGCCAGAACGTGTTGTTCCTGGTCGTCCTCGCGGGCCTGCTCATTCCCAGCGAGGTGACGATCGTGCCGCTGTTCCAGATGTTCTTCAAGCTCGGCCTGGTCAACACCCACTGGCCGTTGATCCTGGTGCCGATCTTCGGCGCGCCGAGCGTGCTGGCGACGTTCATCATGCGGCAGTTCTTCATCAGCCTCCCCGGCGAGTTGGAGGAGGCGGCCCGGGTCGACGGGCTGGGCCGCTTCGCCACCTTCTGGCGGATCGCCCTGCCGCTGTCGCGGCCGGCACTGGGCGCGGTGGCCATCTTCACCTTCCTGCACAGCTGGAACCTCTACCTGGAACCGATCGTGTTCCTCTCCTCTCCGGAGAAGTTCACCCTGCCCCAGGCGCTCACCCAGTTCGTCGACGCCTACGGCGGCCCGATGTGGGACGTCCAGCTGGCCGCGGCGTCGATGACCGCGCTGCCGGTCCTGGTGGTGTTCGTCATCGCGCAGAAGCAGTTCGTCGAGGGCCTCGCGCACACCGGCCTCAAGGGATGACGACACCGGTGGTCGGCATCGACATCGGCGGCACCAAGACGGCGGCCGCGCTGGTCGGCCCGGGGGGGCAGGTGCTGGAGCGCGGCGAGGTGCCCACGCCCGCGCGGTCCGGGCCCGGGGCCGTGCTGGACGCCGCCGCGCGGCTGGCCGCCGACCTGCTTGGCGCGGCCACCGGGCCGGTGGGGGTGGGCACCGCCGGCACGGTCGACCCCGCGACGGGCAGCATCCGGTACGCCACCGACAGCCTGCCCGGCTGGACCGGCACCCCGGTCGCCGGCGCGCTGGCCGCCCGCCTGGGTCGACCCGTGCGGGTCACCAACGACGTGAACGCCGCCGCGCTGGGCGAATGCTGGGCCGGCGCCGGACGGGACCGCGCCCATGTGCTGCTGGTGGCCGTCGGCACCGGGCTGGGCGGGGCGCTCGTCCGAAACGGCCGCCTCGAGACCGGTGCCCGCGGGGCCGCCGGCGAGGTCGCGCACCTACCGGCCCCAGGGGCGGAGCGGCTGCGGTGCGGGTGCGGCCGGCACGGGCACCTGGAGGCGATCGCCTCGGGCAGCGGGCTGGCCGCCGCATACTCCATCGAGACCGGAACCCAGGTCACCGGCCGGACCGTGGCGGACCGCGCGGCGGCCGGCGACGCCGTCGCCCAGCGGGTCGTGGACCGGGCGGGAGCAACCCTCGGCGCGGCCCTCGCGGGGTTGGTGACCCTGCTCGATCCGGAAGCCGTCCTGGTGGCCGGCGGGGCGGCCGGCGCCCTGCTGCCCGCCGCCTCGGCCGCCTACTCGGCCGAGTTGCCCGCGGGCTGGGCCGGCGTTCCGCTGCTGCCCGCCGCGCTGGGCGCCGACGCCGTCGTGGTCGGCGCGGCCCGGCTGGCCATGGACGTACGCGACGTTGAAGGGGCTAGCCGGTGAGCGTGCTCGACGACCTGGCCGGCGGGCTGGTGGTGTCCTGCCAGCCGCTGCCCGACGACCCTGACGACCCGATGCGGGACCCGTACGTCCAGGCCCGGGTGGCGGCCGCGGTGGTACACGGCGGCGCGGTGGCGGTCCGGATCAACGGACCGGACGACGTCAGGGCGGTACGCGCTGCCGTCGACGTACCGGTGATCGGGCTCTACAAGCACGGCACCGAGGACGTCTTCATCACCCCGACCCCGACCCACGCGCTCGAGGTCGCGATGGCCGGGGCGGACATCGTCGCGGTCGACGCCACCGACCGCCCCCGACCGGACGGACGCACGTTCGCCGACACGGTCGAAGCGATCCGCGAACGGACCGACGCACTGGTCCTGGCCGACGTCTCCACCACGGCCGAGGGTGCCGCCGCCGTCGAGGCCGGCGCGGACGCGGTCGCCACCACACTGTCCGGCTACACCCCGGCCAGCCCACCGACTGACGGGCCCGACCTCGGGCTCGTGGCGCGACTCGCCGCACTGCTGCCCGTGCCGGTGCTCGCCGAAGGGCGGTACCGCACCACGGAACAGATCGGCCGGGCCTTCCAGGCGGGTGCGCACGCGGTGGTGATGGGCAACGCCGTCACCTCACCGCTGTGGATCACCCGTCGGCTCGTGCCGGCCACCCCCCGCGCGGCGGGCGCCCCAAGTAAGAGGGAGTGAGCATGAGAAGACGTACCCTCCTGGCCACCGGCGTGGCCGGGCTGACCACCGTGGCCCTCGGCCGACCCGCCTTCGCCGGGCCCGCCGAGCGGCAGCTGACCCTGGCACTGGTGCCGCTGGACGATCGGCCGGTCAACACCTACGCCCCGCAGATGACCGCGGCGAGCGCCGGCGCCCGGGTGCAACTGCCGCCGCGGGAACTGCTGGGCCGCTTCTTCACCCCCGGCGACGGGGCCGCCATCGCCCGCTGGCTCGGCACCACCGACGGCGTCGACGGGTACGTGATCTCGGTCAGCATGCTCGCCTACGGCGGCCTGATCGCCTCGCGCACCGCCGCACCGACCCTGGCCGCCGCCCTGGAGAACCTGGCCGCCATCCGAAGCCTGCGCGCGACCCGGCCGGGGGCGGTGATCGAGGTGCACGACACCATCCAGCGCCTCGCGGTCACCAGCACCGGCACCGAGCTGGACAAGTACCGCGACCTGCTGGTCAGCTGGGCGAAGCTCTACGACCAGGTGGTGAACCTCGGGCAGGAGGAGCTGCGGGCCCAGCTCGACGCCGTCCGCGCGAAGATCCCGGACCAGGTGGTCGAGGACTATCTCGCCGCGCGGGCCCGCAACCACCAGGTCAACCGGCTGATGGTCGAGTGGGTCGCCGACGGCACCATCAGCCACCTCGTGCTCTCCGAGGACGACACCGCGCCGGTCGGCCTGGCCCGGGCGGAGCGGGTGGAGCTGGAGGCGCTGGTCGCCCAACTCGGCGTCGGCGACCGGGTGGAGATCTTCCCCGGCGCCGACGAGGTCGATGCGTTGCTGGTCGCGCGGGTGATCGCGGCCGGCACGACGCCCACCTACCGGGTGGAGTACGCCGGCGTCTCGGGCGAGGACTGGACCGCCCAACTGGAGGGCATCCCGTTCGCGGAGAACATCCGCCGGCACGTGGCCGCCGTGGGGGGACGGGTCGTGAGCGGCGACGCGGACATCGTGCTCGCCGTGAACACCCCCTCGGCGACGCCCGGGCAGCGGGCCGCCGACCTGGACGCCTTCGTCGGGCGGATCGGCGAGCTGCTGGCCGCCGGCACCCCCGTGATCGTGGTGGACCCGCTGATCGTGAACAAGGCGGACCACGACCTGGTCGCCCGGATGGAGAGCCGCCTGGACCTCGCGGCGCTGCTGTCGTACTCGGGGTGGAACACCGGCGGCAACGCACTCGGCCTGGCGCTCGGGCACGGCACCGCCCGGTGGGCCTTCCTCCGCTCCTCCGGCAGCGGTTACGGCGTGCCCGACCTGCACGGGCCCGGCCAGGCGCACGCCGAGTACCTGCTCCACCGGTTCGTCAAGGACGACCCGTGGAAGAACATCGTGCAGGTCGAGGCGTACGCGCACGCCCGGGCGCAGGGCTGGGACCCGCTCGCGCTCACCGCCGCGCAGAAGACCTACTTCGACGGCTGGGTGCGCGAACGGCTGGTGCCGCTGACCGAGCGGTACTTCGCCGACCACTTCGCGGGGCACCGCATCGTGCTGGGCCGGCGAGGCGTTAACACGTTCACGGCGACCCTGGCGCGCTTCGAGTCGGCGCGCGTCGAGTTGCCGTGGGACCGGCTGTTCGAGGTGATCCTGGAGCCCCGGCTGCAGCTGTCCTGACCGGACTACCGGTCGCGCCGGGCTCTACCCGCCGGCGCGACCGGGCCGGCGTCGCCCGGCGTCAGGGTGTCGCTTCGATGATGCGCAGGTCGCGGTCGGCGCCGTCGCCGAGCGCCCGCAGCGCCTCCTGATAGGCGGGGGTCTCGTGGGCGGCGACTGCGGCGTCGACGCTGTCGAACTCGATCAGGGTCGTACGCTCCAGCGCGCCGGACTCGAACGCGTACGCCGGCAGGCCGCGCGCCAGGAACGTGCCGCCGGCCGCGCGCAGCGCCGGCCCCGCCAGCTCCGCGTACGCGGCGACCTTCTCCTCGTCGCTGATGGACCGGTAGGTGGTGATCCAGTAGGCCTTCGGCACCGTCGCTGACTCCCGCTCATGAGGATGGGCACTCCCGCGCTGGACTGCCCTGCGCAGCGTAACGGTCATCGACCGGCGCTCGGTCCCGTCTGGGCACGCGTGGCGTCGACAACCCGACGTACCTCGTCGCCGTCGGTGGCCTCGCGTCCGTCGCGCTGCACCGGTGCTCGCAGGTGCACCTCCCGCGCTCCGGTCTCCGCGAGCACCTGCCGGACGTTGTGCGACCGGATGCCGCCGCCGGCGATGATCCGCAACCGGTCGCCGGCCCGCTGCCGCAGTGCGGCGATCTGCGTGGCACCGGCCAGCGCGGTCGGCGCCCCGCCGGAGGTGAGCACCGCGTCGGCCCCGAGGTCGATGAGTTCCTCGATCGCCCTCAGCTGGTCGCCGACCTCGTCGAAGGCCTTGTGCACCGTCACCGGCAGCGGTCCGGCCGCCTGGATCAGGCGCCGCAGCACGGCCAGATCGAGGCCACCGGCGGCGGTGACGGCACCGACCACCACCCCGACCGCGAGATTGTGCGGATTGGGCAGGCTGCGGATGGCCGCGATGTCCGTGAGCATGACCTGCTCCTCGATCCCGCTCACCCGGAAGTCACCGCCACGGGGACGGACCATGACCCGTACGCCTACCCTGCGCAACGTCCGCAGCGCGACCTCGACCGTTCCGAGGCTCGGAGTGGTGCCGCCCTGGCCGAGGTCGGCGCAGAGCTCGAGCCGATCGGCTCCGGCGGCCTCGGCCACGAGCGCGGTCGGCACGTCACTCACGCAGATCTCGACCGTGGTCATGCGGCCGCCCCGGCCCGAGCCGACGCCGCGGTCGACTCCGGACGCAGCGGGAAGTGGCAGGCCACCTGGTGCGCGTCGCCGGCCAGCGGCGGCTCGGTCTCGCAGATGTCCTGGGCCAGGGGGCAACGGGTCCGGAACCGGCACCCGGTGGGCGGGTTCAGCGCGCTGGGCAGCTCGCCCCGGATGGTCACGCCGTCGCGCTCGGTCGCGGCGTTCGGCGTGACGGAGGGGACGGCGTCGATGAGCGCCTGCGTGTACGGATGCCGGGCGGCTCGGACCACGTCCCGCGCGGGCCCGACCTCGACGAGCTTGCCGAGGTACATGACGCCGATCCGGTCCGCCATGTAGTCGACGACGGACAGGTCGTGGCTGATGAAGACGTACGCCAGACCGAGTTCACGCTGCAGGTCCCGCATGAGGTTGAGGACCTGCGCCTGGATGGACACGTCCAGCGCGCTCACCGGCTCGTCGCCGACGATCAGCCGGGGTTGCAGGGCCAGCGAACGGGCCAGCCCGATGCGCTGCAGCTGACCGCCGGAGAACTCGTGGGGGTAGCGTTCCAGGACCCGCCGCGACAGCCCCACCTGGTCGAGCAGCGTCGCGATCCGCGCCCGCCGCGCCGCCGGGCCGCCCACCTTCTGGATCTCGAGGGGTTCGGCGAGGATGGCGTCGACGCGCATCCGCGGGTTCATCGCGGCGTAGCTGTCCTGGAACATCAGTTGGACCTGCCGGTGCATCCGGCGGCGCTCCCGTCCGGCCAGGCCGGCGAGGTCCGTGCCGTCCAGCAGGATCTGTCCGGCGGTCGGCCGCTCCAGCCCGACGGCCAGCCGGCCCACGGTGGACTTGCCGCAGCCGGACTCGCCGACCAGTCCGAACGTCTCGCCCGGGCCGACGTCGAACGACACGCCCGCAACGGCACTCACCTGCCCGGCGGTGCGGCGCAGCAGCCCACGGCCGTGCGCGGCGTAGTTCTTGACCAGGTCCCGCACCGACAGGACGGGCTCGGCCGCCGGCTCACCGGGTCCGGCCGCTGGGGCTGCCGGATCCGACACCGGCTGGACCTGCACCGGGCCGGGCCGGCTGAGCGGTGCGGCGGACCCCGCCGGCACCGGGTGCAGGCAGGCGTGCTGGTGCTCGCCGGCCGACAGGGTCACCTCGGTGGTCCGGCACTCGTCGGTGACGTGCCGGCAGCGTGGCGCGAAGCGGCAGCCGGTCAGGGGCCGGGACAGGTCCGGCGGCAGGCCCGGAATGCTGTAGAGCCGGGCGTGTTCACCGGACTCCCGGACCGCCGACTCGGGGAGCGCCTCCATGAGCGCCTCCGTGTATCGATGCCGGGGCGAGCGGAAAAGCTCTTCGGTCGCTGCGGTCTCGACCACCCGTCCGGCGTACATGACGGCGACCCGGTCGGCGCGGCCGGCGATCACCCCGAGGTCGTGGGTGACCAGGACGACGGCCATCCCGAACTCTTCCCGCAGGTCGTCGATGAGTTCGAGGATCTGCCGCTGGGTGGTGACGTCGAGCGCCGTGGTCGGCTCGTCGGCGATGAGCAGGCGGGGGGAGCAGACCAGGGCCATCGCGATGGCGACCCGTTGCCGCATCCCGCCGGACAGCTCGTGCGGGTAGTTGTCGACGATCCGCTCCGGGCGCGGCATCCCGACCCGGCGCAGGATCTCGATGGTCCGCTCGCGGGCCTCCGCTCGGCCGACCCGCTCGTGCACCCGCAGCGGTTCGCCGACCTGGACGCCGATCCGCATGGTCGGGTTGAGCGAGGTGAGCGGGTCCTGGAAGACCATGCCCATCCGGACACCGCGGATCCGGCGTACCTCGTCCGCCGACAGCGAGCGCAGGTCCCGGCCCTCGAAGAGGATCTGTCCTCCCGTCACCCGGCCGCCGGGCGGCAGCAAGCCCATGATCGAGAGTGCGGTCATCGTCTTGCCGCTGCCCGACTCCCCCACGACGCCGAGGGTCTCCCCCGGCATGACCTGGAGACTGACCCCGTCCAGGGCGTGCACCGTACCCCGGCGCAGCGCGATGTCGGTGTCGAGATCGCGCAGTTCCAGCAGGGGCTGGACCACTGCCGGCTCGCCGGCTGCCGGCGCGTGTCGGACGGTCGATTCGCTCATTCTCTGCTCCTGCTCAGCGTCGCCGGAGGCGGACCTCGAAGGCGTCCCTCATCCCGTCGCCGATGAAGTTGAAGGCGAGGACGATGAGGATGATGGCGATGCCGGGCGGGTACAGCAGCCACCAGTGGCCGCTGTAGGTGTCCGCCAGGCCGTCGGAGAGCATCCCGCCCCAGTTCGCCGCCGGCGGGGGGACGCCGAGGCCCAGGAAGGACAGGTACGCGACGTAGAGGATCGCGTCGGCGACCTGGAAGGTCGCGTTGACGATCACGGTCCCGATGGCGTTCGGCACGATGTGCCGGCGCACCGCCCGGCCGCCGGTGCCACCCATCCCCCGCATGGCCTGGACGTACTCGCGGGAGCGCAGGGTCAGTGCCTCACCCCGGACCAGCCGGGCCGGTCCCAGCCAGGCGAAGGCGCCGATGATGACGATGAGCATGGACACGCTCGGTGTGACGATGGCGGCGAGCAGCATGAAGAGGAACAGCGACGGGATCGACATCATCGCGTCGACGACCCGCATCATCGCCGAGTCCACCCAGCCGCCGGCGAACCCGGCGACGGCTCCCCAGACCGTGCCCACGGCGGTGGCGAGGATCCCGGCCGCGAGCCCGACGATGATCGAGGTCTGCCCGCCGAGCATGAGCCGCCCCAACTGGTCGTAGCCGACCCCGTCGGTGCCGAGCGGATGCCCCTGCTCACCGGGGGCCAGGTGTACCGCGGTGAGGTCCGTGTGCACCTGGTCGGTGTGGTAGAAGAGCGGACCGAGGAAGCAGATCCCGGCCAGCAGGACGAACAGGCCCAGGCCCACCAGGGCGAGCCGGTTCTCGCAGAAGACGGCCAGTCCCTGCCGCCAGAGGCCGCGCACCGGCGCATCGGCGTCGGCCGGCTGGTCTGGGACGGCACCCGGGCGGATCGGCTCGGAGAGTGTGGTCATGACGCGCTCCGCTGGAGTCGGACCCGGGGATCGACGGCGGCGTAGAGCAGGTCGGCGACGAGCGCGCCGACCACCGTCGCGATCGAGATGATGACGGTGACCCCGAGCAGGATCGGGAAGTCACGCTTGAGCGCCGCCTGCCAGAACAGCTGCCCCATGCCGGGGAAGTTGAACAGCGACTCGACGACCAACGCCCCGCTGAACAGCGCGGGCAGGTACATCCCGAGCAGCGCGATGACCGGGAACAACCCGTTGCGCAGCGTGTGCCGCAGCACCACCCGCCGCTCCGAGAGGCCCTTGCTGCGGGCGGTGCGGACGTAGTTCTCGTTGAGGTTGTCGACCATGGCGGAGCGGACGTACCGCGAGTAGACCGCGATGGTGACGATGGCGAGTGTGATCGTGGGCAGGACCAGCCCGGCCGGATCGGCGAGCACCTCCGCCACCGTGAACCCCTGCGGCGCCTCGGGCGGCAGGATCGGCCATACCTGCGAGAAGAGAATGATCATCATGAGGCCCATGAAGAAGATGGGCGTGGCGTACGCCAGCAGCGACAGCGAGGTGATGGCGTAGTCGGGCCAGCGGTTACGGCGTACCGCCTGGATCACCCCGAGCGGGATCGCCAGCACGATGGCGAGCACGGTCGACAGCAGCGACAGGACCATCGTCTTCGGCAGCCGCTGGCTGATCGCCTCGACGACCGACTGGTTGAGCTGGTACGAGTAGCCCAGATCGCCCTGTAGCAGACGTTGCACGTACATGCCGTACTGCTGGAGCCAGGGCCGGTCGTAGCCCATGTCGTGGTTGAAGGCCGCCAACTGCTCCAGCGTCGCCTCCTTGCCGAGGGTGGCGCGTGCGGCGCCCCCGGGCAGCAGGTGCAGGATGAGGAACGCGATCACCGTGACGAGCACGACGACGACGAGGGCCTGACCCAAGCGCGTGATGAGGTACCGGACCACCTGGGCCGTGCCTCCTCCCTGGTCGGGGCCCCGGCGGCGCGGTTGGCGCCGCCGGGGCCGGGACGATCAGTGATCGGTCACTTCCAGGACCAGTCCTGGAAGTACATGAAGTTCATCGGGTCCTGCGGCTCGACCCCCTGCAGACCGGACCGGTAGGCCGAGACCTGGAACACCGGGTTCGGCATCCAGAGCACCGGCAGGTCCTTGGCGAGGAAGTCGTTGTACGCCTTGAGCGCGCTCTCGTCGCCGGAGAACTGCGTGGCCTCGATGAGCTTGTCGGCCTCCGGGTTGCTGTAGCTGCCCAGGTTCACCGGGGCGCCGGTGGCGAAGAGCCGCTCACCGCTGGCGAAGGCCGGGTAGTACCAGCTGCCCTGCGAGCCGAAGAAGGACATGTCCCACGAGCAGGTGGCGTCCGCCGGCTTGCAGGCCGGGGTGACCGCGACCGAGTCGGGCACCTCCTTGATGGTCAGCTGGATGCCCAGCTTGGCCATCTGCGACTTGATCTCGGCAAACATCTTGGTCGTGGCCGCGAAGCCGGTCTGGCTGGTCACGGTGAAGTTCAGCGCCGTGCCGGCGGCGACGCCGTCGCCGCACTGGTTCGGCCCGGTGCCCGGCGACTGGCAGGTGGTCTGCCCGTCCGGGGTCACCTTCCAGCCGTGGCTCTCCAGCAGCTCCTTCGCCTTGGCCGGGTCGAAGGAGTACGCGCAGCCGGCGGCGTCGGCGCCGTTGGTGCCCGGCTTGGCCGGCACCGGGCCGCAGGTCGGCGCGGCCGTGCCGGACCAGATCACCTTGCTGATCGTCGGCTGGTCGATGAGCATCTGCAGCGACTGCCGCAGGTACGGCTGCTTGAACAGCACCCCGGTCTTCGGGTTGTTGAAGTTCAGCTGCAGGTAGGTGACGGACCAGCCGTACCACGGGGAGACCGTGTAGTCCTTGGACTTGAGGTAGCCCTCCTGGGAGAGGTTGGCCGCGGGCACGTACCCGTAGTCGATGTCACCGGCGCGCAGGACGTTGAACTCGGCGTCGTCGCCGGTGAACGGCCGAAGCACGATCTTGGCGAGCCTCGGCTTGTCCACCCCGGAGTAGTTCGGCTGGGCGGCGAGGGTGACCTCGCCGTTCGGCACGTACTTCGCCAGCTTCCAGGGGCCGCTGTTGACCTTCCACAGCTCGTTGGAGTCGTAGGTCTTCGGGTCCTTGGCGGCCGCGGTGAGGAAGTCGAAGACCTTCTTCGCGCCCTCCGGCGTGCTGGCCAGGTCGCTCACGGCCGCGGTGGCGGAGTCCTTGTCCCAGGCGTGCTGCGGCATCGGGGTGATCTTGTTGAGCTGGTTGTCGACGAACCACGCGGTGTTGAAGACCTTCGTGGTGGTGATCGAGAAGGTCTTGTCGTCCTTGACCGACCACTGCGCGATGTTGTCCGGGAGGCCGCCGGCCCGGTAGGACGCCCACTTGTCCTTGTTCGCCCTGACCAGGTCGTACCAGAACTGGATGTCCCTGGTGGTGACGGGCTTGCCGTCGGACCAGGCGTTGTCCTTCAGCGTGATGGTCAGCGTCCGGCCGCCGTCACTGACCACCGGCGCCTCGGCCATCGAACGCTGCGGGTCGATGTTGTACTGCGCCGTGCCGTCCAGCTTGTACTGGTAGAGAGACCGGTACAGCGCCTGGCCGAAGATGGCGTTCTCGCCCTGGGTGAAGCCGGGTGCCGAGATCGGCAGGATCCAGTTCGGGGTACGGAAGGCGACGGTCACGGTGTCCTTGCCCTGACTCCCGCCGTCCTTCGATGAACCGCTGCCACCACCGCAGGCGACCAGACCCGCCCCGAGGGCGACCGCGCTGGCTACCGCCACCGCGCCGCGGAGGGCTCGCCGGGGAAATCTGCTCCTCATGAATCTCCTCGATTGATGTGCACTGCCCCGCGTCTCCGGGCGCTACCGGCGGTGCCACGGGTTCGGCCGCCTGCTGCTGCTCCTCGACGTTCGACGCGGAGAATGTATCCGGGCCGAAGTTTGGAGTCAACGAAAGTTACCCTCTTTATTCGGAGACTTCGGCCAGGCTACGATCTAAGTCGGCGAAGCATCGACCGATACTCTTCGCGTGGCTCCGGAGTGCACCCTGCCGGGCACTGCGACACTGAGGCGGCGCCGGAGGACCGCCCGAACAAGGAGAGGCACCCTTGGAACCATCGATCTCCGCCACGCTGCGAGACCAGACCCTGAGCCTGCTGGCCAGCGGCACGGTCACCTCGCGCGCCGACCTCATCGAGGCGTTGCAGGTCGCCCCCTCCACCGTCACGAGCGTGGTACGCCGGCTGCTGGAGGAGGGCGTCATCCTGGAGGAGGGGGTGGGTCGGTCCACCGGCGGACGACGCCCCCGGATCCTGCGCCTGCGGGAGACCAAGGGGATCCTCGCCGTCGCGGAGCTGGGCGGCAGGCACGCCCGGGTGGGGTTGTGCGCGCCCGACGGAGGGCTGCGCACCACCGAGGAGGTGGCCATCGACATCGCCGCCGGGCCGGCCGAGGTGTTCGAGGTCGTCGGGGCGACGTTCGACCGGCTCCAGGCGGCGACCGCACCCGGCCAGGAGTTGCTCGGGGTCGGCGTGGCCCTACCGGGCCCGGTCGAGTTCCCCGGTGGGCGGCTGGTCGGCCCGGCCCGGATGCCCGGCTGGAGCGGCGTCGACGCGGGGGCCCGCCTCGCCGAGCGCTTCCCGGTGCCGGTGGTCGTCGACAACGACGCCAAGGCGGCGGCGATCGGCGAGTACGTCACCCGGAGAGACGAGTTCGGCGACATGATCTACGTCAAGGCCGGTACCGGCATCGGAGCCTGTCTGGTCAGCGGCGGTCAGATCTACCGGGGCGGGCGCGGCCTCAGCGGGGACGTCACCCACGTCCGCGTGGCGGACAGCGGCGAGCGGGAGTGTTCCTGTGGCAGCCGGGGCTGCCTGGAGACCGTCGCCAGCGGCGCCGCCCTGGCCCGCCAACTGGTCGAGCAGGGCTCGTCGGCGACCACGATCCGGGAGATCGTCTCAGCGGTCAGCGACGCCGACCCGACCGTGGTGACCATGGTGCGCCACGCCGGCCGGCAGCTCGGCGTCGCCCTCTCCGGCCTGGTCAACTTCCTCAACCCCGACGCCGTCGTCATCGGCGGCGCGCTGTCCAGCCTCGACGTCTACGTGGCCGCGACCCGGGGGATGCTCTACGAGCGCTGCCTACCGTCCATGACCCAGTCCCTGACCATCGAAGCCAGCGTCGCGGGCCCGGATGCGGCCCTGGTCGGCCTCGGGCACCTGCTGCGCACGACGACCGACGTACGACCCTCCTGAGGAGCAACACCCGTGCCCCGTCCCCTCCGCGTCGCCATCGGCGGCATCCACATCGAGTCCAGTACGTTCTCGGCACACCTGAGCACCGCCGACGACTTCGAGGTCACCCGGGGCGATGCGCTGCTGGCGCGATACGACTGGCTCTCCCCCGCCCAGCCGTGGGCCGCCGACATCGAGTGGATCCCGCTCGTGCACGCCCGGGCCCTGCCCGGCGGGGCGGTGGACCCCGCGACGTACGAGGTCTGGGCCACCGAGATGGTGGAGAAGCTGGGTGCGGCCGGCCCCCTGGACGGCATGCTGCTGGACATCCACGGCGCGATGACCGTCGTCGGACGCGACGACGCGGAGGGCGGCCTCGTCACCGCCATCCGGTCGGTGATCGGGCCGGAGCCGTTCGTCTCCGCGGCGATGGACCTGCACGGCAACGTCTCGCAGGTGCTCTTCGACGCCTGCGACCTGCTCACCTGCTACCGCACCGCCCCGCACGTCGACGTGTGGGAGACCCGTGAGCGCGCCGCCCGGAACCTGGTCGAGGCGCTGCGCCGGCAGCAGCGCCCGCACAAGGCGCTGGTCCACGTGCCGATCCTGCTGCCGGGTGAGATGACCAGCACCCGCGAGGAGCCGGCCCGGGGACTCTACGCGCGCATCCCCGAGGTCGAGGCCCGGGACGGCGTCGTCGACGCCGCGATCTGGATCGGGTTCGCCTGGGCCGACCAGCCGCGCTGCCGGGGCGCGGTCGTCGTCACGGGCACCGACGCCACGGCCACCACCGAGGCGGCCCGCGAGCTCGGCGGGCACTTCTGGGCGGCCCGCGAGAAGTTCGCCTTCGTCGCCCCCACCGGCTCGATGGACGAGTGCCTCGACACCGCCCTGGCCGCGGTCGCCGATCCGGCCCGGCGACCGTTCTTCATCAGCGACTCCGGCGACAACCCGGGCGCCGGCGGCGCCGACGACGTCACCTTCGCCCCGCAACGGATGCTGGCCCGCCCCGAGATCCGCGACGGCTCCCGTCGTGCCGTGTTCGCCTCGCTGGTCGACCCGCAGGCCGTGGCGCAGATCGCCGACCAGCCGCTCGGCTCGCCGGTCCGGGTGACCGTCGGCGGGCGGATCGACTCCCGGGACCCGGGGCCGCTCCCGCTCGACGGGATCCTCGAGGCGGTCGCCGACGATCCCGACGGCGGGCGGTGCGTCAGCGTACGGGTCGGCGGGCTCAGCGTCTTCGTCACCTCCCGCCGGATGCAGTACCGCCTGCTGGACTCCTACGCACGGCTGGGCATCAAGGTCGACGAGATGGATCTCGTCGTGGTGAAGATCGGCTATCTCGAACCCGAACTGTTCGACGCGGCCGGAGACTGGCTGCTCGCCCTGACGCCCGGCGGCGTCGACCAGGACCTCGCGCGGCTGCCGTACCAGAACGTGGTGCGACCGATGTTCCCCCTGGACCGCGACTTCACCGCGGACCTCGCCGTGGTGACCGGGTGATCGCGTGACCCAGCCCGAAGACCATTGCGTCCTCGCCGTCGACGTCGGCGGAACCACCATCAAGGGGGCCGTGGTCGGCGAGGACGGCCGGCGCCGGCACACGCTGACCGTGCCGTCGCACGCGGACGACGACCCGGTCAAGGCGGTCCGGTCCCTGTGCCTCCGACTGCGTGACGACGCGGTCGATCTCGGCGCCACACCCGCCGCGATCGGCGTGGTCACGCCGGGCCTCGTCGACGAGACGAACGGGGTGGTGCGCTACGCCGCCAACCTCCGGTTCCGCAACGTGCCGCTCCGCGCGCTCGTCGGGGACGACCTCGGGCTCCCGGTGGCGGTCGGGCACGACGCGCGGGCGGCCGGCGTCGCCGAGGCGGTGGCCGGGGCGGCCCGTGGGCTGGACAACTTCCTGCTGCTGCCGCTGGGCACCGGCATCGCCGCGGCGGTGGTGGTGCACGGCGAGCCGGTGCCGGGCGCGACCGGCTCGGCCGGCGAGGTCGGCCACATGCCGGTTTACCCCGGCGGGGAGCCGTGCAGTTGCGGGCAGCGGGGATGCCTGGAGGTCTACGCCTCCGCCGGCGGGCTGGCCCGCCGCTATGCCCGACTCGGCGGAACCCCGGGCTCGGACAGCCGGGCCATCGCCGACGCGGTGGCTACCGATCCGGTCGCCGCCGCCGTCTGGAACGACGCGACCCAGGCGCTGGGGATCGCCCTGGCCACCCTCACCCTGACCCTCGACCCCGCCCGCATCGTTCTCGGCGGTGGGCTGGCGGACGCGGGCGCGCTGTTCTTCGACCCGGTACGCGACGCCCTGCGCGCGGCCCTCGCTTGGCGGACTCCGCCCCCGGTGCTGCGCTCCGCCTTCGGTCCGCAGGCTGCACAGATCGGCGCCGCCATCATGGCCCGGCGGTTCGCCGGACTGTCCGTTCCCGACGGCTGGGGCGCACCGGAGCCAGGAGAAGGATGAGACCGCCCCTTGGTGACCACGATCAGGACGACGGGGAACGTATTCAGCAGTGCAAGGCCCCTGCTCGATACCAGTTCAGCAGTGTCGACCTGCGCTGCGCACACTGCGACGAGCCGTCCCCTACCGCAGGGAGGCCTCACAGTTCACCGCGGACGAGCCGGATCAGCCGGCCGAGGACCTTGCCTTCGCTGACTCGGAGGCCGTCGTGCTCGTACTCGTTGGTGACCCAGGTACGCAGGCCGCGCACCGAGCGGGCCGTGGCAATCGATTCGTCGGTGTCGACGTACATGTCGTCGTGATAGACGGCCGCGGCCACGGGGATGTGGCTGCGCGCCAGTTGCCCCGGGTCGTAGAGGTCGGGCCAGTCCTCCTGCCGGGCGAGCAGCTCAGCCACCTCGGCCAGCGGGGCCAGCGCCGGGTCGGTGGAGAACATCCACGGATAGATCATCTCACCGGTCAGCAGCACCGGGGCGCCGTCAGCCAGTGCCCGGTCGACGTCGAACTGCGGGAACTCCGCGCGTACCGACTGGGCCGCCCATCCGGTACCGAGCGGGGACACCGACCGCTGACCGTAGATCGACTCGTGCAGGACAGCGTAGAGCGGGCGACTGGCGAACGACAGGTGGCTCTCGACCTGGGCGAGGAAGGAGTCGCAGAGCTGGCGGCCAGGCGCCCCGGGCAGGAAGCTGTCCTCGAGCAGGTAGTGCAGGGAGTGCGAACCGGCGCCGGTGCCCAGCATGGTGCCCAGCGCCTGGAACGCCTCGGCGGTCAGCAGCCCGCCACCGGGCAGCCGTACCTCCTGCTCCCGCAGGTGCCGCACCACGGCACGGACGGTTTCGACGTCCTCCGGGTAGCGGGCGTAGTGCGCCTCGACCTTGCGCTGCACACGAGGATACGCGGCCCGGTAGACGGCCTCGGGCGTGCTGCGAAGACCGGCGAGGCCCCCGGTCACGAAGGCCTCGCGGATGCCCTCGGGCGCGTACGACAGGTAGGTGAGGGCACAGAAGCCGCCGTAGCTCTGGCCCAGCACGCTCCACCGCCCGGCCTCACCAAGGAGTTCCCGGCGGATCAGCTCGCAGTCCCGGACGATCGAGTCGGCCCGGAAGTGCGCCAGGTACCGGGCCTGCGCTGCCGCGTCACCGCGCAGCGGCAGCGTGTGACGATCGGCTGGCGTGGAACGGCCGGTGCCCCGCTGGTCCAACAGCAGCACCCGGTACTCATCCAACGCCCGGTCCAGCCAGCCGTCACGTCCCACCGGACGCGGTGACCGGCCGCCCGGGCCGCCCTGCAGGAACAGCAGCCAAGGCAGCGACTCCCGCTCCCGGCCGGCGGCCACGACCGCGCGGGCGTACACCTCGATCTGCTCACCGGCAGGGTTCCTGGAGTCGAGCGGTACCCGGAAGCTGTGGTCAGTGATGACGGTGCCCGGATGGCGGTAGGTCGGCACGGTTTTTCCTTCCAGACGATGTTCTGTAGCGCGATCAGGTGCCGGTTCAGGCCGGCAAACGAGGCCAGTCGTGGTGATTGCGTGCCGCGGTGCGGCTCCTCCAGCAGCCCGAGCACCGCCGGCATGTCGAGCGCGGGCCCACCCTGGTGAACGAGAAAACAGGCTGGCCATGGTGCGGAGACCGCGCCGTTGGGCAGCCAAAGCTAGTCGGCGGCGCGGGCGGCGGCCAAACCATAACCGACCCGATCGGCCTGGCGGTTCCGTACATTGCGGGGTGACGCTGTCGCGAGGAGGACAACATGTCGAAGCCGCCGCTGCCCGAACCTGCGATCACCATGCTCCGGAAGCCGAACCCCGCCGTCATCGCCACGCTCCGACCGGATGGTCAGCCGGTCTCCGCGGCCACCTGGTATCTGTGGGACGACGGCCGGATCATGGTGAACATGGACGAGGGTCGCCGCCGGCTGAGCCATCTCCGCAACGACCCTCGGGTCACCCTGACGGTGCTGGATGAGCAAGCCTGGTACACCCACGTCACCATTCTCGGGCGCGTCGTCGAAATCCGTGACGACGAGGACCTGGCGGACATCGACCGGCTCTCCCAGCACTACAACGGCGGGGCGTATCCACGGCGCGACCGCCGGAGGGTCAGCGCTCTGATCGAGATCGACCGCTGGCACGGGTGGGGTGCGCTGAAGGACAACCAGCAGGTCGGCTGACCCGGCGTAGACGCGTAACTCGGCCGAATCCCCGACGGCTGCGGGTGGCGCGATGCCGGCCGGGCCCAGGGCAAACACCACCGTGAGGCCACCGCCGCCACACCGGCGCCCGCAACCAAATCTGGCAACGGCAAATCGGGGACCGCGTTCATGCACGCCGTCATCGACGACCGCTCTCCCGTTGCCTACGCCGAAATCTGCGCGACGAGAGCCGCCACCGCCATCGCCGTGCGGTCGCCTGGTTCGCGGCCAGAGATGGCCGTGCACCGCGCGCTGACAGACAAGCTCCGCCTACAAGTCCTACGCCTGGCGAGACGCCTGCACCGAACTCGGCAACACCCCGAAGAAGCCCCGCCCCTACCGGTCCCGGCCCAACGGCAAGGTCGGATGCTTCCACCGGACCCTGACCGACGGCTAGGCCTTCGGCCGGTTCTACTCATCCGAAGCCGCCCGCCGCAACGCACTACCCGCCTGACTGCATCAACACAATCATCACCGGCTGCACACCGCGATCAGCGGCAAACCGCCCTTCACCAGGTTGACCAACGTCCTGCGCCAGTACAACTCGAGCGACCATCCCGGGCACACGGCTCCACCGCTCCGGCCACTCGCGGTGCGGCCGGAGCGGTGACCACATCAGCGGCAGCCCTTCGCACTACCTGCCACTTGGGATGCTGTCTGTGGGCTACCGACCACTCTCAACCATGAGCAGGTGGCACACGGGGACTCAGTGCCTGCCCGCATCAAATCCGGCTAGCGGGAAGGCACGTCAGAGCTGACAATCGCGGCGTGATTGACTACCAGTGCCCAGGCTGCGGCCGACGATGTGCGGTCGGTCTGCCAGAACACGTCAACGTGCCCTGCTCCCTCTGCGCTGCCAGGGCGACCTGGGAGTCCCTTCCCACCACCACACAGCGGGCGATCGTTCGGCGCTGGCCTGTGGAGCTTTGGCTGCGATTCTTGCCATGCGACAAGCCGACCCTCCGATCCTGCTGCCTCGCGCTGCCGATGTGCTCGCGTACCTCATGGACGTGAGGCGCGGAGACACGAGAGTCGTCCAGTAGACGACCGACCTCCCTGGCCCGGCAACGGCAGCGCTCGGCACCGATAGCCACCAGAAGATTGGACGCGTGGCCCACCAGGAGCGCAGGACAATGGCGATTGGCGAGGAGAAGACGATCGACAACTCCGACACGATCACCCTGTGGCGGCCCACCGGGCGAGCCGAACTCGATCTCGTGGCGGCGTCGGGGTGGCGGGCTTGGCCACCACGCCTGCCGGACCAGCCGATCTTCTACCCCGTGCTCAACCGCTGGTACGCCACGAAGATCGCCCGCGAGTGGAACGTCCCCGCCGAGGGTGTCGGCTACGTAACCCGGTTCGACGTGCAGCGGTCATACCTGGACCGCTACGACGTTCACCAGGCCGGTGGCCGCGATGTGCTGGAGTACTGGATCCCCGCTGAGGATCTCGCCGATCTCAACGCCCACCTCGTCGGCGCGATCATCGAGGAAGCCGAGTACCGCGGCCCAGTGAACGACCAGGAGTTCACCGACGCCGACAAGGCCCTGTGCCGAGCTCTGCCTGCCGCGTGGCGAACCTATCTCCAAGGTGAGTCGTGGTTCCGGCGAGGCTGGATGCCCAGCGGAGCCTACGTCTGCCTCAACTCGCCACGCGAAATGATCGATCTGCATGACGCATGGGACGAAGCCACCGAGGCGCACCCGGGTGTCGCGATCATCGGCGGTGACGGCTCCCGCGAACAACTCGTGCTCGACCTGCGCAGCGACCCTGCACCGGTGCTGCTGGTCGACATCACCAGCAGCGGATGGGAAAGCGCGATCCGGCAAGCCGACGATGTCAGCCAGCTCATCGACCGCATCGAGGCGGGCACCTTCGCGTTCGACTTCGAGGACTAGCACGCGTCGACGAACACGATCGAATGCGCAGCTCGCGGCAGATCGTCAGCCCGCAGCCGAAACATGCCAGCCCGGCCAGACGAGCGACAGCTATGGACATGTGACCCATACCTGCGCGTCCCGTAACGCGCTTACGCTCTGTACGGACGCGGCGTAGCGCCTTGGCTGGTGTCTGGAGGCGAGCCATGGTACGCAGAGGTCTGGCTGTGCTGCTGGGTGCAGCGTTGGGGTTCGTGGGGCTGGTCGGCGGCGCCTCGCCGGCCGAGGCACTGCCGACCCCGAGCGGATACTCGATCACCGGCGTTGACGTGTCCTACTTCCAGGGGCCGTCGCTCGACTGGGCCGCGGCAGCCCGGGGCGGCGCGAAGTTCGCCTATATCCGGGTCAGCGAGCAGGACGGCCGAGCGGTGCCGCACAACAATCCTGATCCCTTCTACGCCACCAACTATGCCGGCGCCCGGGCCAACGGCCTGTACACCGGGGCGTACCACCGAGCCCGCCCCGACCTCAGCAGCGGCAAGCAGCAGGCGGACGTCCTGCTCGGCTTCGCCCCCTACGTCGCCGATGGACGCAGCCTTCCGCCGATGCTGGACATCGAGTGGCCCCGAACCGATTGGAGCCTGAACGACTGCTACAACATGACACCCGCCCAACTGGTGGCCTGGGTCCGGGACTTCGTCACCGAGATCGCGGTACGCACCGGTCGGCAGGCCATGATCTACACCAACACGAACTGGTGGAATCCCTGCACGGGCAGCAGCCAGAGCTTCGCGGCGAACCCGCTGTTCATCGCCAACTATTCGCAGAACCCGCCGCCGTTGCCGGCCGGCTGGTCGTCTTTCACCGTCTGGCAGCACGCCGCGGGCGCTCCCATCGCCGGCTCCGACTTCTCCACGCCCGATCTGGACGTCTTCAAGGGCGACTACGCGGCCCTGGCCCGACTGCTCGGCGGCCCCGCGACCAGCCTGCTGGCGACCATCAACAACCATTACGTGACCGCGGAGAACGCCGGTGCCTCGGCCTTGATCGCCAACCGCACCGTCATCGGTCCCTGGGAGCAGTTCGACCAGATCGATGCGGGCGGTGGGTTCGTGGCGTTCCGCGCCCGGGTCAACGGCCGGTACGTCACGGCGGAGAACGCCGGCGCCTCGCCGCTGATCGCCAACCGCACCGCGGTGGGGTCCTGGGAGAAGTTCCGCATCATCACCAACACCGACGGCACGGTCAGCCTCCTGGCCAACGCGAACAACCGGTACGTGACCGCGGAACAGGCCGGTACCCGGCCGCTGATCGCCAACCGCACCGCCGTCGGCCCCTGGGAGAAGTTCCGTGTCGTCACACCGCCGGTCTCTGTCAACCTGCTCGCCAACGTGAACCTCCGGTACGTCACGGCGGACAACGGCGGCGCCTCAGCTCTGATCGCCAACGGGACCATGGCCGGTACATCGCAGCAGTTCGACCAGATCGATGAGGGGGGCGGGTTCGTGGCGTTCCGCGCCCGCGTCAACGGCCGGTACGTCACGGCGGAGAACGCCGGCGCCTCACCGCTGATCGCCAACCGCACCGCGGTGGGGTCCTGGGAGAAGTTCCGCATCATCACCAACACCGACGGCACGGTCAGCCTCCTGGCCAACGCGAACAACCGGTACGTGACCGCGGAACAGGCCGGTACCCGGCCGCTGATCGCCAACCGCGCCGCCATCGGCCTCTGGGAGAAGTTCGTCCGGCTGACCAGTTGACCGCCGATACTCGCGCCCCGCTGCGGCGGGTTGGCCTGGAGACCTTGACGATGCCCCGTGCAGTGCGGGTGGATTGGGCGTACACGTCTGGCGGCCAGGGGGCGCCCGGGCGGTCCAAAGGAGAGGATTCACATGACAATCCCACGCTTGCGCGGTCCCGCGCTGGCCACGCTTGCTTTGGTGACGATCGGGTCGATGGTGGCACCGGACACGGCCGGCGCGGCACCTGGCAACCCCGGAGTCCCTCGCTACTCGGCTGGTGCAGCGACCGTTGGCGACCCGTACTTCCCGGACGAGGGCAACGGCGGATACGACGTCCAGCACTACGACTTCAACTTCTCCTACGACCCGGCCACCCGGTTCATGGCCGCCACCGCCACCATCACCGCGATCGCCACGCAGGATCTCGACCGGTTCAACCTGGATTTCCGCGGTCCGGAGATCTCGTCGCTGACGGTCAACGGGCACGCTGACGACTTCACCCGAGACGGCCAGGAACTGGTCGTCACGCCCCGCCCGAAGCTCAAGACCGGGCAGACCTTCACCGTGGTGGTGAGGTACGCCGGCGTACCGGGTCCGATCACCGACCCGGACGGGTCCATTGAAGGCTGGGTGCCCACCGACGACGGCGCCTTCGTCGTCGGGGAGCCGCAGGGCACGCCGGCCTGGCTGCCCACCAACGACCACCCGACCGACAAGGCCACCTTCCGGTTCACCGCGAAGGTGCCGGAGGGGCTCACCGCCGTCGGCAACGGCCAGCTCCTGGCCAAGGAGACCCGGGACGGCTGGACCACCTTCACCTGGGACTCGACCGAGCCGATGGCCACCTACCTGGCGACGATCACCATCGGCAACTTCGTGGTCACCGAGTCGACCACGGCGAGCGGGATCCCCGTGTACGTCGCGATCGACCCGCGGCAGGTCGCCGGCTCCGCCGCCGCGGTCGCGCAGATCCCAAAGATGATCGACTTCTTCTCCTCGAAGTTCGGCCCGTACCCGTTCGCCTCGACCGGCGCGATCATCGACCGGGCCCCCGACGTGGGCTACGCCCTCGAGACCCAGACCAAGCCGATCTTCTCCAGCGCGGCGAGCGTCGGCACGATGGCGCACGAGCTGGCCCACCAGTGGTACGGCGACTCCGTCTCCCCGCAACGGTGGTCGGACATCTGGCTCAACGAGGGCTTCGCCACCTACGCCCAGTGGATGTACACCGAGTACAACGGCGGCGCGTCGGTCAGCCAGACCTTCAACGGCAGCAGCAACTACGGTCGGGCCGCGTCGTCGTCGTTCTGGCAGATCGTCCTCGCCGATCCCGGTCCCGAGGACATGTTCAGCAACATCCCGTACAACCGGGGGGCGATGACCCTGCACGCGTTGCGGGGCAAGGTCGGCGACGCTACCTTCTTCCGCATCCTGCGCGAGTGGGCGGCCAGCCACCGGTACAGCCACGCCGCAACGGCCGACTTCATCGCCCTTGCCGAGCGGGAATCCGGGCAGAATCTCGATGCCTTCTTCGACGTGTGGCTATTCCAGAAGGGCAAGCCCACGACCTGGTGACGTAGGTAGGGTCCCGCGACCGAAACGGTCGCGGGACCTCATCCATGCCGTGAAGAGCGGACTGAACCGCCCGAGGCTTTCGGCTACCGCTGGACGCGGGCACCGCCACCACGGACGAGCGCCTCGACCTCCTTCAAGTTGGCCATCGAGGTGTCGCCGGGGGTGGTCATGGCCAATGCGCCGTGTGCCGCGCCGTACTCTACCGCCGCGCCGAGATCACCGGTGGTCAGCAGCCCGTAGATCAGCCCGGAGGCGAAGCTGTCGCCGCCGCCCACCCGGTCGAGGATCTCCAAGCGGGCCCGGTGGGTGGCCTGGACGAAACCGCTCTCCGCCGACCAGGCGACCGCGCCCCAGTCGTTGACCGTCGCACTGTGGACCGTACGCAGGGTGGTGGCCACCACGGCGAAGTTGTCGTACTCCTTGGTGACCGCCTGGATCATCCGCTCGAAGTTGGCCACCTCGAGGTGGGACAGCGAGGCGTCGGTGTCGGGCACCTCGAAACCCAGCGACGCGGTGAAGTCCTCCTCGTTGCCGATCATCACGTCGACGTAGCGGGCGAGTCGCCGGTTGACCTCCCGTGCCCGCGCCTGGCCGCCGATGGCCTGCCAGAGGCTGGGCCGGTAGTTCAGGTCGTACGAGATGACGGTGCCGTGCCGGCGGGCGGCCTGCATCGCCGCCTCAATGGTGTCGGGGGTCGTGGCGGACAGGGCGGCGTAGATGCCGCCGGTGTGCAGCCAGCGCACCCCCAGGGTGCCGAAGAGGCGGTCCCAGTCGACGTCCTCGGGACGCAGTTGGCTCGCGGCGGTGTGGCCCCGATCGGACGTGCCGACAGCGCCGCGTATGCCGAAGCCCCGCTCCGTGAAGTTGAGGCCGTTGCGCACCGTGCGGCCGGTCCCGTCGTACGGCATCCAGGTGATGAACGACGTGTCCACACCGCCCTGCAGGACCAGGTCCTCGAGCAGGCGCCCCACCTCGTTGTCGGCGAAGGCGGTGACCACGGCGGTGCGTAGCCCGAAGCAGCGGCGCAGGCCCCGAGCGACGTTGTACTCGCCGCCGCCCTCCCAGACCTGGAAGCTGCGGGTGGTGCGCACCCGCCCCTCACCCGGGTCGAGGCGCAGCATGATCTCGCCGAGGGAGACGAGGTCGTACCGACAGTCGTCGGCGGGACGGATCCGCAGCATCTCACGCCTCCGACGCGGGACGGGCGGCCGCCACCGCGGCCGACGTACGGCGGGTGACCTCGTCCCAGCGGCCCGCGGCGATCAGGTCCGGGGCGACCATCCAGGTGCCGCCGACCGCAAGCACCGCCGGGTGCGCCAGGTACGCGGTGAGGTTGTCGGTGTTCACCCCGCCGGTCGGGATGAACCGCACCGAGCGGAACGGCGCGGCCAGCGCCTTGATCATCCCGAGGCCGCCGAGCTGCTCGGCGGGGAAGAACTTGACCGTGTCGAGCCCCGCGTCCAGCGCCATCATGATCTCGGTGGGGCTGGTGACGCCGGGAAAGACCGGCACCCCGAGCTGCTGGCAGTGCCGGACAACGGCCGGCCCGAAGCCGGGGCTGACGACGAACCGCGCGCCGGCCTCGACCGCCCGGTCGACCTGGGCCGGGTTCACTACCGTGCCGGCGCCGACGAGCAGGTCGGGCCGCTCCGACATGGCCCCGATCGCCTCGGCGGCGGCGGCCGTGCGGAAGGTGACCTCGACGCTGCGCAGTCCCCCCTCGGCGAGTGCCGCGGCCAGCGGGGCGGCGTCGCGGGCGTCGTCGAGCACGACCACGGGCAGGATCCGACCGGCTCCCACTGCCGCGACCACGCCGCCGGCCGTCAGATCAGATGGTTCAGAAGGATGAACGCTAGTCACATACTTGACCCTATCGGCGTCCATCACCCTGTCAACCCCGCTACAGTGGCCGCCATGACCTCGCCCGACGGTTTCCTCCCGGTGAAGTCCGCCGGCCGGACGCTGGAGGTGCTCGAAGCACTCGCCGCCTCGCCGCACCGGCGTTCCCTTGTCGACCTGGCCCGCGCCCTCGACATTCCGAAGAGCAGCCTGCACGGCATCCTGCGCACCCTCGCCCAGCGCGGCTGGGTGGAGAGCGACCTGACCGGCACCCGGTTCGGGCTGGGCATCCGCGCACTGCAGGTCGGCGCCGCCTACCTCACCGCGGACGACGCCATGGGGCTGCTCGGCGCGGTGCTCGACGACCTGTCCCGGCAGTTCGGCGAGACGGTTCACCTCGGGCGGCTCGACGGGCCGCATGTCGTCTACCTCGCCAAGCGTGAGTCCGTGCACCCCCTGCGGCTCTACAGCGCCATCGGCCGGCACCTGCCCGCCCACGCCACCGCCCTCGGCAAGGTGCTGCTCGCCGAGCGCGCCGACGAGGAGGTCGACGCGTTGCTGGCCTGGCCACTGCCGGCCCTGACCCGTCACACGGTCACCACACCGGAGGCGCTGCACGCCGAACTTGCCACCATCCGTGAGCGCGGCTACGCGGTGGACCGCGAGGAGAGCACCGAGGGCATCGTCTGCGTCGCGATGGCCGTGCCCCTGCGGTCACCGGCAGCCGATGCGATCAGCCTCTCCGTGCCGGTGGCCCGGATCGGGATCGACACCGAGGCGCGGATCGTCGCGGCGCTGCGCCGGTCGGTCGACCAGGTCCGGGCGGCGCGCGGACTGGTGAGCAGCGCCTGAGCCGCCGCTCGGCACCGGCCGCGCCGAGCGGCGGCCGCCGTCATGCCGTGGTCGGTTCGAGCGGTGCGCCGTTCTCCAGCACGTTGCGCAACACGAGGTCGTCCACGTTCTCGACCACGTCGGGCCGGCTGGTCGTCCCGAAGTCGACGTCGGTGAGGGTCACCCCGTGGATGTGCGCGTCCGCGTAGCCGCGGAGGTTGAGGGCCCGACCGGCCGAGCGCACGGTGAGATCTTGGACGCCGATGTTACCCACGACGGGGTTGAACCCGTACCCGGGCCCCTCCTCGTAGTAGAAGTTGATGTCGATCACTGCGCTGGCGACCTCGCCGATGCGGATGTCGCGGGCGTGGAAGCCGGTGATGAACCCGCCGCGGACCGAGTTGGTCTTGAACCGCAGCGCGATGTCCAGGTTGGGGCTGGACATCGCGCAGTCGCGTACGAAGACGTTGCGCACGCCGCCGGACATCTCGCTGCCGATGGTCACGCCACCGTGGCCGTCGCGCATCAGGCAACCCTCGATCAGGATGTCCTCGCTGGGTACGGCGACCCGGCGCCCGTCGGCGTTGCGCCCGGACTTGATGGCGATGCAGTCGTCGCCGGTGTCGAAGGTGCAGTCCCGGATGACGACCAGCCGGCTGGACTCCGGGTCGCAACCGTCGTTGTTCGGGCCATGCGAGTCGACCGTGACGCCCTGGACGAGGACGTTCGTCGACAGCGTCGGGTGGATCTCCCACATCGGGGAGCGGACGATCGTGACGCCCTCGATGAGCACGTTGCGGCACCGGTACGGCTCGATGAACGACGACCGCAGGTAGTCCCCCTCGCCGAAGACCCGCTGCTCGACCGGCACCCCCTGCTCGGCCATCGCGAACAGCCGTGCGCGGGCGTCGTCCTGCTTGGGGTCGCCGGGCTTCCAGCCGTACTCCGTTTTGCCCTTCCACGGCCACCAGTGCGCGTTGTCCGCCTGGCCGTCCAGCACCCCGGCGCCGGTGACGGCGATGTTCTCCTGCCCGTACGCGTAGATCAGCGGCGAGTAGTTGTAGAGCTCGACCCCTTCGAACCGGGTCAGCACGGCGGGCAGGTAGTCGGCCGGGTTCTGGCTGAACAGCACCACGGCGTCGGCGGTGACGTGCAGGTCGACGTTGCTGAGCAGGTGGATTGGGCCGGTCAGGAAACGTCCGGCCGGCACCAGCACGTGCCCGCCACCGGCGGCGTGGCACGCTTCGACGGCCCGCCGGATGGCGGCCGTGCAGTCCGTGGCGCCGTCACCCGCCGCGCCGAAGCGGGTGATGTCGAACCAGCGGTCCGGGAAGCGGGGCCGCCGTACCTTGGCGCTGATGTACTGGGCGCGGGCCCAGGGGTTCCCGTTGGGGGTCGGATCGGCGTACGCCCGGCCGCCGACCAGGGGCGTCAGGGCTCCGGCGGCGCCCGTGACCGCCGCCCACCGAAGGACGTTCCGCCTGCTGTGTTCCGTGGTCATCGCACGCTCCCAGGGCTCCGTCGGGCACAGGATCCAGTACGGGGGCCGGTCCCGCCCGAGCGGGACCGGTCCCTGCCCGGTTACGAGAAGGTGAGGATCTGCGCGGTTCCCGGCGCGACGGTCACCGTCGCCGACCGCTGGTCGACCGGAACGGCGGCGGCCTGCGGGGTGCCGCTGGCTACGCCGGCGGGCGACACGGTCTGGCCGCCCAGCGAGATCTGACCGGCGTCCAGCGATGCGAACCCCTCCGGTGCGGTGCTCCGCAGCGTCACCTGGCTCCCGGTGTGGTACGCGGAAGGCAGGTTCACCGTCACCGCATCGTTGGTGCTCCCCACCCGGGCCGGGTCCTGGACGTTGATGAGCACCACGGTCAGCGTGTCGGCGTTCCCCTTGACGGCGTAGGCGCGGAGCTTGTCCAGGTGCTCGTCGGCGAGGTCGAGATCGACGAACCGGCCCTGCGGCACCTGGCGGAACGCCCAGATGCCGTAGTAGAGCGGGTTCGCGGACAGCTGGTCCGCGTCGAGTGCCGCCTGGTCGGTCGCGCAGAACGCGCCGTAGTAGCGGTAGGAGATCGGGTAGTCGGCGGAGTCACGGGGCTTGAAGTCGCCGCAGACGCCGGTGGTGTTGGTGTGGAACTGCAGCCTGTCGACGCCGCTCTGGGCGGTCTGCAGGAGGTAGTCCAGCGACCAGAGCGCGGTGGCGTACGAGTTGCTGACCCCCGGCATCCCGCTGCACGAGGCGGTGTTCGACTCGTTGATGGTCATCGGGATCGTGCCGTGCAGCTGATCGTCGACGGCCGTGATGCCGGCCAGCTTGTTGCGGGTGTTCGTGTACGTGAGCGGGGACATCAGCTGGTCGACGGTCACCGTGGAGGAGCCGCAGTGGCTCCACGGGTACCAGTGCGAGGACAGCTCGGCCAGCACCTGCTGCGGCTGGGTGGATCCGTCGGCCAGCGCGGCGGACACGAACCCCTCCAGGTGGGTGTTGGTCTTCGCGGTGTTGGCCGAGGGCCCGACGATCTTCAGGCCGGCGTGCGGCAGCGCCTGGTCGATGGCGGCCCGGTACTGCTTCGCCGTCTCCCACATCTCCGCGTCGGTCAGGGTGGTGACGTTGTCGTACTCGTTGCCGAGCTCCACGCCCAGCAGGTCGTCGCCGAGCGTCCGGTACGCGGCCGTCACCTCGGCCACCACCTGGTCCAGGCTGACGGCGGGTGACGGATCCCGGGTGGGGTTCTTGATCTTGGAAGGGTCGATGATCTTCTTGAGCGGCGCGCCGAGGGTCACCTTCCAACCCGTGGCGTCCAGCAGCTCCTTGAGGTGGTCCAGATCGCTCTGGTCGACCGTGCCGCCGATCGCCTCGGGCGGGGCCGGCGCGTCGGTCCATGTGCCGAACGCGGGCCACACCAGGTCCATGGAGTAGCCGCCGAGCCGGATGACGCCCTGGGGGCCGAGCGTCCGCAGCCGCTCGGCCATCCGCTCCCGGGTCAGGTAGCCGTGGGCGAAGTCCGCGGACTCCACCGAGAACCCCTGGAAGCCGTCCCCCAGAACCGCGTTGGTTCCGTCCACCGTGGCCGTGAGGGTGAGGCTGGTTGTCGTGGCGGCGTCGTCGGCGATCGCGGGCAGGCCGGCGGCCGCCACGAGCCCGGTCGCCAGCGCGCCGGCGACCAGCGACCGGCGCAGGAAGCGAGGTCGTACGGAAGCGGGTGCCGCCGCGCGGGCGGTCCCCGTTCCACCTTCGTGGTGCGGATTCATCGGTTCTCCTTGCGGTGGTGGACGGTTTGCTGCGTCAGTGGTGCAGATGCAGCCGAGGGCGGACGTCCGGCCGGGGCGCGGCACGTCCGGAGAGCACGAGTCGGCGGCCGTCGTCGGCGGTGTCCTCGGCCCGCTTCCGCTCGCGGATCAGCAGGAACCCGAGGGAACGACCACGGGCGTGGCGCAGCGCGTCGGTGACGTCGAGCCGGGCGGGACCGGGGGCACCGGTGACCGTGAGCTGGCCGGCCGGGTGGAGCCGGTCACCCACCGAGGTGGGCCGGACCGCGCCGGGATCCAGGTACGGCGCCGACTCCCAGGTCAGTTCGCGTCCGGCCCAGGACGTGTCGGTCATCGCGTACACCATCACGGTCAGCGGTGCCGCGTCTGTGCTGCTGCCGAACACCTCGAGCACGGCTCGGCGGGCCGCCGGGCCGCCGCCGAGGTCGAAGGCGAGGTAGCTCACGGCGGAGGACCCGCCCGGGTCGAGGGCGACGGCGAGGCTCTCCGGCACGCCGACGGCGGGCGGTTTGCCCTGCACGACCGAGGCGTCGGCGTACGCCTCGGTGGAGCGGGACTCGTCGGCATCCGCCACGGTGACCAGCCAGACGGCGTCGGCGGGTTGGGTCAGGGTGATCCGGCCGTCGGCGGGCAGCGCGGCGATCGTGGTGATACCCCCGCTGTGCGTGGGGCTCACCTCCTCGACGACGACCTGTCCGCCGCCGAGCCCCAAGCCGCTGAGGTCCAGCGAGAGCGGCCCCGCGGGGCTGCCGCCGGGGTGGGGTAGCCAGAGATGGTGGCAGCGGGTCCGCGGGTCGTAGCTGACCGGAATCGTCCCGCCGTCCCCGGTGGTGGCGCTCAGCAGCCGCCGGTGCTCGCCCGCGAAGCCCTTGGCGAAGAGGCGGTTGACCTCGGCGGTCTTGGTGGCGCCGTGGATGTCGTGGACGCCGTCGTGCTCGACGTGGTAGCAGCCCGTGCCGTACGGAATGCCGTTGGCGCGCATCGTGTCCTGGAACTTGAACACGATCATGCCCTCGGCCTGGGCGGTCACCGCCGCACCCCAGATCCGGGCCAGATCGCCGTAGATCAGCGGGGTGTCGAGGTCGTCGCCGCTGGTCTCGAACGTGCTGGTGTTGCGGCGGTTGAACTCGGAGTAGACGATCGGCAGCGCGACGCCGGTCGGGGTGTACTCGCGCATCCGCTGCCGCATCATCGCGAACTCGTACGCGTAGGTCTCGGCCGCCTTGTTGTACTGGTGGGTGTCGAACACGGAGAAGATGTCGTAGTCCACCCGGTTGCCGCGGTAGTCGGTGCGCAGGTTGCGCAGCGCTATTTCACCCCACCCGTGCTCGTCGTCGCGGGCGTCGGCGTCCGGGTCGGCGTCCATGTGGTCGTTCCCCCGCGAGCTGGACACGTGGGTGACGACGGGTGCGTGCACGAGCGCGCGCAGGCTCTTGCCGTACCGCTGGTTCACGTCGGCGATGGCGCAGTGCACGGCGTCCGAGGCGATCTGCAGGCCGCGGACGTACACCTGCTGGTCGACGATGTCCCGGGCGGCGCTGGGGTGGTCGGGCTCGTTGATGAAGTTGAAGCGCTCGACGTCGTAGTTGCCGGCCAGGTGGTAGGTGAACGCGTAGTGCTTCT
Organism: Micromonospora sp. NPDC023966; assembly: GCF_040639095.1. Taxonomy (NCBI): domain Bacteria; kingdom Bacillati; phylum Actinomycetota; class Actinomycetes; order Micromonosporales; family Micromonosporaceae; genus Micromonospora; species Micromonospora sp. NPDC023966. The sequence goes on from NZ_JBEZZJ010000036.1 coordinate 36,735, forward strand.
GCCACTGCTGCCACAGCCCAGACCACGGGCTGTTCCAGCGCAGCTGGGCGGCCTCGAGGATCGGGGTGATGGCCAGCCGCTTCAACTCGCCGAGCTGATAGTTCAGTCGGTAGAAGTTGGTGTTCGAGTAGACGTGGTGCTCGAACACCTCCCGCAGCAGCGCCCAGTCGAGGAAGCGGTTCTCCTCCGGACTGCGGCGCAGTTCCTCCTTAGCCGCGTCGAAGGCGTCGATGTCGGAAATCCCCGCACCTGGGTCGAAGGCCTCGTCGGGGCACCAGTCCTCGAAGGAGGCGAAGAAGCGGACCGCGTTGACGCGCGAGTACGCCAGCCAGGCGCTGGTGTTGCTGCCGGGTAGGAAATGGCCGGTGTTGTAGCCGACGAGCGGCATGCCGCGGCCCGCCGCGGTTCCCGCGACCATGACGCTGAGGCCACTGTCGGCCGGGGCCGCCGCCGCGGGACCCGGGATGCGGGCGCCTGTCACCGCGGCGGCGGTGAGTCCGAGGCCGCCGAGCAGGGTACGTCGACTGACGCCGCGCGGCGGCTGGCGCGGATCCGGCGCTGGACTCTGCATGTGCGGCTCCCGTGGGCGATGGTTGGTCCGGGCCTCCGGCCGGTCAGTGCGAGAAGGTGACGAGTTGCGCGGTGCCGGGCGCGACGCTGACGGTTGCCGAGCGGTGGTCGACCGGCACCACGGCTGATTCCGGCGTGGCGGTGGCGGTGCCGGCGGGCGAGACTTGCTGGCCGCCGAGGGTGATGCGGCTCGCGTCGAGGGAGGCGAGCCCGTCAGGAGCGCTGCTCCGGAGGGTCACCGCTCGCCCGTCGCGGTAGGCCGCCGGCAGGTTCACCGCGACGGTGTCGGCGGTGCTGCCGACGACGGCGGGGTCCTGGACGTTGATGAGGACGACGGTGAGGGCGCCGTCGAGGCCCAGGACGGCGTACGCCCGGATCCGGTCGAGGGCGCTGTCGGCCAGGTCGAGGTCGACGAACTGGCCGGTGGGAACCTGGCGGAACGCCCAGATGCCGTAGTAGAGCGGATTCGCCGAGAGCTCATCCGCGTCGAGCGCCGCCTGGCCGGCCGCGCAGAACGCGCCGTAGTAGCGGTAGGAGATCGGGTAGTCGGCGGACTCACGTGCCTTGAAGTCGCCGCAGATGGCGGCGGTGTTGGTGTGGAATTGCAGCCGGTCGACGCCGCTCTGGGCGGTCTGCAGGAGGTAGTCCAGCGACCAGAGCGCGGTGGCGTACGAGTTGCTGACCCCCGGCATCCCGCTGCACGAGGCGCTGTTCGACTCGTTGATCGTGGTTCGCACGGTGTCGTGCAACCGGGCGCTGACAGCCCGCATCCCGGCCAGCTTGGCACGGGTGTTGAAGTGCGTCTCCGCCGACATCAGCTGCGGGATCGTCATGGTCCGGCCGCTGCAGTGGCTCCACGGATACCAGTGCGAGGAGAGCTCGGCGAGCACGTGCTGCGGATTGACGGATCCATCGGCCAGCGCCGCCGTGACGAACTCGTCCTCCCGGGTGCTGCTCTTCGCGCCGCTCGGCGAGGGCCCGGCGATCCGCAACCGCGCCTGCGGCACGGCTGCGCCGATCGCATCCTGGTACCGCCTCGCCGTCGCCCACATCTCCGCCCCGGTCAGGGTGGTGACGTTGTCGTACTCGTTGCCGAGTTCCACGGCCAGCAGGTCGTCGCCGAGGGTGTCGTAGGCGGCCTTGACCTCGGCCACCACCTGCTCGAGGCTGACGTCGGGCGACGGGTCCCGAGTGGGGTTTTTGATTTTGGACGGGTCGATGATCTTCTTGAGCGGTGCGCCGAGGGTGACCTTCCAGCCGGAGGCGTCCACCAGTTGCTTGAGGTGCTCCAGATCAGACTGGTCGACGGTGCCGCCGATCGCCTCCGGCGGGGCCGGTGCGTCGGCCCACCGCCCGAAGGCAGGCCAGACCAGGTCCATCGAGTAGCCGCCCAGCCGGAGGACCCCCGGGCCCAGCGTGCGCAGCCGTTCGGCCATCCGCTCCCGGGTCAGGAACCCGTGCGCGAAGTCCGCCGACTCCACCGAGAACCCCTGGAAGTCCTCGGCCAGCCGGGCGTTGCCCCCGTTCACCGTCGCCGTGAGGGTGAGGTCGGTGGTCACCGGCGCGACGTCCCCGGCGACTGCTACGGCACCGGGGTACGCCGCCAGCCCGGCGACCAGCGCTCCCACGATCAGGCACCGCCGCAGCCGTCGTCCCGGCGTTCGACCTGGAAGGTGACGCATCTCGTCCTCCTGAGGGCTAGGGCCGTCCGCGCTGGGCGAGATAGAGGTCCGCAACGGACGGCGCCGATCCGTGGTCGGCGAGCAGGGATTCCAGGTCGCCGGAGAAGTCGCGGGTCAGGCCGCTGCTGGTGTCTCCGACGCCCTGCACGCCGACGGTTGCGCTGCGCGGCGCCACGTCGGCGATCGTGATCGCATACGACCGGTCGTTGGTGATGCGGACGTTCCAGTGCGCCATGCGGGCGCCGAAGAGGGGCCCCGACGCCGCGGATCCCCCGACCCGTCCGTTGTTCTCCACCGTGATGTTGGTCCGGACGTTCTCGAAGGGCAGCGCCCGGTGGGTGTCGAACGTCCCCTCGGCCATGCGCCCGCCGCGGTAGACGTTGCCGGCCGAGAGCCCCTCCAGGTTGAGGCCGTGGTGGATCGCCCCGGAGACGACCGGGACGGTGAACCGCTCGATCTCGAAGTCCTCCACCAGGTTGTCGTTCGACTGCATCCGGCAGGCAAAGCTGTGGTGAGCGGCCCGCCCGCCGACGGTGACCCCGGTGATGGTGATCGACTTGGCAGTGGTGAGCCCGAAGCCGAGATCGCAGTTCTCCACGCGGACGTCCCGCACCCAGCAGTCGTGGACCGCCTGGAAGCACACCCCGTTGGAGCCCGGGTGCCGGTTGTGCGCGGTCTGCGGGATGAGCTCGTTCCGGATCGTGAGGTCCTCGACGCCGGCGTCCGTCACGGTCGGCCCGATCCCGCGCAGCCGGGCCGGCCAGCCGGGCCGGAGGTCGTACTTGAGGGGCTGCGCCAGCCGGACCACCCGGTCGCCGAGCACCGCCTCCACCCGCACCGGCCACTGCAGGGTCGCGTACTGCACGTACTGCCCGCCGGATCCGGTGACGAGCTGGGGTGCGCCGCGGGGCCAGTCGTAGTCGCGGGTGCCGGGCACGTCGCCGGCGAGGTGCCGCAGCAGGCTCGCGTCCGGTGGGTTCTGGCACTCCAGCACGACCATGTCGCCGGGGGTCAGCCGGCCGGTGCCGGACACCACCAGGGTCCGCTGGCCCCGGGAGGCGCTGCCGACCTCGGCGAGCACGTCACCGAGCAGCCACCCCTCGGTCCCCGCGTAGTCCTCGGCCTCGCTGCGGGCGCGGCGCTCGGGCGAGACGAACCAGATCTGCCCGCCGGTCCAGGACCAGCGGCTGTTGCCGTTGGACTGGCGGTTCGGCCGGTAGCCGTCGTCGAGGGTATGCGAGAAGTGCAGCACGGTGGCGTCCCGACCGGCCCCGCGCAGCACCACGCCCGACCAGTGCATCCAGACCGGCCCGGAGAGCGTCCAGGTCCCCGGCGGCACCAGCACCACTCCCCCGCCCTGCTCGCCCGCGTGGCGTACGGCGGCGTTGAACGCCGCGGCGCAGTCCGTCCCGTCCGGCCGGGCGCCGAAGTCGGTGACCTTCGTGGTGACCGGCGGTCGCGGCGGCCGCCGGCCGAGCCGGTAGCCGGCCGTCGACACGTCCGGCAGCAACGGATGGCTGCCCGGCGCCTCCCGCCACTGCCGTAGGAGCTCCGCGGCGGCGTCGCCCGGCGGGGCGAGGCCGTCCGGCGCCGCCGCCCACGCCGGTCCAGCAGCGCCGGCGAGCGTCGTGGCGGCGGTGGCGGCCGCCCCCAGGCCGAACAGTCCGCGTCGGGTGATGGCGGGATCCGTCATAGGCGGCATGGCCTCTCCTCCGAACCTTCGTCGGGGACCGCGCGGACCTGAAACCGTTTGCGGTCCGACGTTCACGACACCAAACACTTGGCCGCCGGTCAATGCGTGACCAGCCTGAAACTTGTTTCAGTCCTGATCGCCGTCGCCGGCGATCCTTGCCGGGTGCAAGCGTGAAGCCGCCGGTCGGGCGACCGAGCGAGCCGATCGCTGCGGCGCGTGAAACTTGTTTCATCCCCCCGGATGCATTGACGGGCGCCCGCACCCTTTGTTGCCATCAGGTAACCGCAAACGGTTTCAGAACTGCGGCACGCGGAGCGCAGGCACCTGACCGATGCGCGAGACCGCCCGGTCCGTCGAACCCGCGAGGACGCTGCCATGAGGATCCGGCTCCCCAGACCGATCGTCGCCTGCCTGTCCGCCTGCACCGCCGCGCTGGCGTTCGTGCTGGTCGCACCCCCCGCCGGCGTCGGCGCGGCCGAACCGTCCCTCCGGTTCACCGCGCCGACCGGCCGGCAGCTCAGCGGCACCGTGGACCTTGAGGTCGACGCTCCGCCAGGGACGACCGCCGTGCGGTTCTACCTGGACGACGTGCAGCTGTCCGAGCTGACCGACGTCTACGCCAGACAGACGAAGACCGCGCCGATCTGGGCCACCGCGACCGATGCCACCTGGTTCCAGGACGGCGCCCACGACCTGCGGGCCGAGGCCGACACCCCGTCGGGCACCCGCAGCGTGACCAAGCGGGTCGTGACCGTCTCCCCGCCGCCCGGTCCCGGCATCCAGGGCCTCAACGGCGGATGGCGGTTCGCCACCGCCGCCGATCTGCCCGACGGCGCTCTGGACGGGGCCGTCCCGCCGGCAGTCCGGCCCGAGCAGGAGGCCGGCGACTGGCCGCTCATCGCCGTGCCCGACTCGATCGGGGCGGTGCGGGCCGAGTGGAACGACGACAGCGGCGTGGTCGGGGTCTATCGCCGGACGGTCGACCTCGACGCACCCGAGCCGGGCGAGCAGACCGCGCTGGTCTTCGAATCCTGCTTCTGGACCTGCCGGTACTTCGTCAACGGCGTGGACGTCGGCACCAGCACCGGCGGATATCTGCCCACCCGGCTCGACGTGACCGGGGCGGTGCGGGCCGGTACGAACACGATCGCCGTCGTGGTCGACAACCGGGTCTCCACCATGGGCGAGTACGCCCGCCCGGTCCAGGGCCTGTACTGGAACTGGGGCGGCCTGCTCCAGGAGGTACGCCTCGAGCGCACCCCCGCCGTCGCGCTGACCGAGACCCGGGCCGAGGGCACCGCCGCCGGCCGGCTGACCGTACGCCCGACCGGGGTGAACGCGACGGGCTCGCCGCAGCAGGTGGCGGCGATGCTGACGCTCGACGGGCCCGACGGCCGGCGCGTGCTCGGCCCGACGCCGGTGAGCACCACGCTGCCCGCCGGCGGCGGCGCGGCGACGCCGATCGCGCTCGACGTTCCGATTCCCGCGCTCTGGGACCTGGACCACCCGAACCTGTACACCGTGCGCCTCCGCCCGCTCGGCGACGCCGCCTGGCGGGAACTCGTCGAGCAGACCGGCTTCCGCACCGTCTCCGTCGACGGCCTCGACCTGCTGCTCAACGGCAAGCCGATCCAGGACCTGCCCGGGTTCAACCGGCACGCCGACTACCCGGGGCTGGGCCGTACCCAGCCGGACGGGCTGGCCGACCGCGAGATCAAGCAACTGCACGACAAGGGCTTCCGCCTCTTCCGGCCCGCGCACTACCCCACCACCCCGGCCGAACTGCGCGCCGCCGACCGGTACGGCCTGCTGGTCATCGAGGAGATCAACAACATCAGTTCGCAACCGGGCAGCTTCCTCGGCCGGCCCGACGTGCAGGAGTTCGGCAAGCGGACGCTGGGCCGGATGATCGACCGCGACCGCAGCCATCCCAGCCTCTTCGCCTGGTCGGTCGGGAACGAAAACGCCACCGAGACCGACGGCGCGGTCGACTACGTGCGCAACGTCATCGCCCACGGGCGCAGCCTCGACCCGACCCGGCTCTACACCCAGGTCTCCCACCGGCACACCAGCGACCGGGCGTACCCCTACCAGGACTTCTTCGCCACCAACTACTACGCCGGCTGGTACTCCACCCTGGAGAGCCTGACCTCGCACCTCGACGCCCTGCAGAAGATGACCGGCCAGCCCATCCTGCTCAGCGAGTACGGCGCGGAGGCCGTCCACCAGCGCCCCGGAGTGGGCCGCGGGACCGAGTACTACCAGGCCTTCCTGGTCGACGAGCACAACCGGTTGCTGAACAACCGCCCGCACCTCATCGGCAAGATGTACTGGACCTCCACCGAGTTCTGGTGCACCCCGACCTGGGGTTCCGGGCAGAACCCGGAGCCCGTCCCGCCCTTCCACACCAAGGGGCTCGACACCTTCTACCGCGAACACAAGCTCGGCTGGCGGGTGATGTTCTCGCCGGTGCGCATCGCGCGGGCCAGCGTCCTCGCGGCACCGCTGGACCGGCCCGCGGCGCTGCGCCAGCGGGTGACCGTCGTGGACGCCCTCGGCCACGGCGGCCGGGGGACGGTGGTGGTCGAACCACCACCCGGTTTCACCGCCGAGCCGGTGCCGTTCGCGGTGCCCGCCGGCGGCGAAACCACCGTCGACGTCACGCTCACTGGCACGCTCACCGCCGACCACGTCTCCTCGACCGGGTTCGTGCGGGCCGTCGTCGACGCCGACACCGAGGCCCTGCCGGTGCCTTTCACCGTGCGCAGCAACGACAGCGTGACCAGCCCGGCCGCTGACGACTTCACCTCCGGCACCCTGGACCCCGGCTGGCAGATCGTCCGCCCGGACGACTCCGGCTGGAGCCTGCGGGACCGGCCCGGCGCGCTGCGGCTGTCGACGCTGCGCGGCGGCGAGACGGGAGCCGGCGGCGACGGGCGGAACCTGTTCGTGCGTACCGACACTCCGCAGTCCGACTTCACCGCCACTGTCACCGTCGAGGCACCCGACCTCTCCGCCGACTTCCAGCAGGTCGGGTTCTACGCGTACGTCGACGACGACACCTACGTGAAGGCGGATCTCGGCTGGGTCGACGGGCGCCGGGCGCTGGAGTTCCTCAGCGAGTCGGGCGGGAAGATCGGCACCCGGTCGTCCGTGCCGTACGACGGACGGTCGGCGCGGCTTCGCCTAGTACGCCGGGGCGCCGACGTCACCGCGGAGTACTCCGGCGACGGCGAGTACTGGTATCCCCTCGGCACCGCGAGCCTCGCCGGATCGCCGAAGGTGGCGGTGCAGGCGGTCGGCGGCAACACCAACCCACCGGTCGTCCCCACGTACGTCGACGACCTGACCGTCCTGGCCTCCGGGCACGTTTCCGTGCAGGGCCTGGCCGTCCCAGGCCAGCCGCTGTTCACCGGCGAGGCAGGCCAGACCCTGGTCACCGTCGCCAACGGCACGGACCGTCCGGTGCCGGTCGACGCGCGGCTGGCCGTACCGGAGGGCTGGACCTCGGGGTCGACGGCGCGCGAGGTGCCGGCGTTCGGCGCGGTGAGCATTCCCGTTTCCGTGACGCCGCCGTCGTCGCCGCAGGTGGCGACGCTCGCCGCGGTGGTGACGGCGACCGGCGCGCCACTGTACGGCCGGCCGGAGGCGCCCGTGGTGACCGCGCCGCGCGGTGACCGTGTGCCCTTCGCGCTTGACGCCGGTACGGCCACCAGCCCGCTGCTGCCGACCTACCGCCGGTTGTCGCCCGCCGAGGGTTGGGACGCGGCCCGGGGGTACGGCTGGGTCGGGACCGCGCCGCAGTCCCGCGACCGGGGCGGCCCGGACAACCTGCGCCGCGACATCGTGACCGGGCAGACGCCCGCGACGCTGCGGCTCGCCGTGCCGGCCGGTACGCACCAGGTCGCCCTCCTGGTGGGCGACGCCGGCTTCGCCGCCGACGCGATGACCGTCTCCAGCGGCGGCCGCGCCCTCGCGCATCTGGCGACGCCGTCGCCGACCGGGCAGTTCACCTGGCTGACGTTCCCGGTCGACGGAGGTGCGGACGGCCGCACCGTCGACCTCGACTTCACCGCCGACAACGCCGGCCAGTACTGGCGGTTCGCCGCGCTCACCCTGTCCTGAATCCGAACCTGAGAGGCGTACCTGATGAGAAGACATCCGGCCCGCGGCGCCGCCGCGGTCGTGGCCCTGGCCGTGCTCGCCTGCCCCGGCGTGAGCGCCGCGGCGACCGCCGACCCGGCGGAGTCCCACGCGTCCGTACGTCTCGACCCGCGGCCGATGGTGGGCGGCGGGTCCGTCCCCGCGCACTTCGTCGGGTTCAGCGTCGAGTGGTCGCTGATCGAGCGGTACATGGGCCCGAGCGCCCGGCCCGCCTTCGTCAACCTGCTGCGCAACCTCGACACGGGCATGCTGCGCATCGGCGGCTCGTCGCAGGACGTCGTGCGGTTCGACCCGACCGCGGCGAACGCCAACGACGTGATCACGCCGGAGGACCTCGCCGACATCCGGGCGACCCTCGACGCGGCCAACGGCGACGGCGGCGACACCCCGCGCTGGGCGGTGACCCTCGGCACCGCCATGGCGCCGGCCACCGCCGGGCGGCCCTGGCGCGGCCCGGAGCACGCCAAGGCCTTCGTCACGCAAGGGGTCCAGCCGGCATTCGCCGGTGCCGACAACTACGTCGCCGCCGTGTCGCTCGGCAACGAGCCGGACCTCTCCTACGGCTACGACCTCCAGGAGTACCTGAACGACTTCGCCGCCTACTCGGGCGCGGACGTCACCGGGCCGTACCCGCTCGTCACGCCGAACACCAGTGAGCCCATCTCGCCCTGGCGGAGTATCGCCGACGGCAGCGTGGAGACCCGCTTCTTCGGCGACTGGCCGGCCATCCTCGACGCCACCGCCGGACCGACGAAAGCGAAGGCCGGCACGTTCGGCCCGTGGGCCGCCGACCACTTCTACCCGCTGGCCCGGACCTGCGCCTCCGACCCGTACCGCTGCCCGACCATCCCGGAGCTGCTCTCCGACGAGCGGCTGGACAACTTCGACTACCAGGTCTACACGCACGCCGACGAGGCGGCCCGCCACGGCCTCGCCTACCGGGTCGAGGAACTGAACACCGCCGCCGGACGCGGCGCCCACGGCGTCAGCGACGTCGCGGCCAGCGCGCTCTGGGCGCTCGACGCGATGTTCAACGCGGCCTGCCCTCAGCCGCCGCACGCCCCGTCGGTCAACGCCGAATGCGGCACCGGCGCGGTCGGGGTGAACTTCCACAACGCCGAGGTACGGGCCTTCTTCCACCCCGAGGAAGGCAACGGCTACTACAACGCGATCAACTTCGACCCCTCACCGGCCATGGGATCGCCGGCCCCTGCGCCGGAGTATTACGCGCTGCTGCTGTTCTCCCGGTTCGCACAGGGCACCACCGGGCTCCGGCCGGTGCCCGTGACGGTCAACGCCGCGCAGGGCGGGCAGGTCAAGGCCTGGCGCGTCGACGGCGCGGCGTCCGAGCGGCGGCTGTTCCTGATCAACAAGGGTGACCAGCCGGCGTCGGTCGACGTGGCAGCGCCCGGCGCGACGTACGAACTCGACCGGATGACCCCGGAGGACCCGACCGGCGCGGGCCGCACCCTCGACGCGCCGGCCGTACGCATCGACGGTCGGACCGTGTCGGCGGACGGCGCCTGGCCCGGCTTCGAGCCGACGGTGGGCACGATCGAGGCGGGGCACGCCCGGATCACGCTGGGCGCTGGTGAGGCGGTCGTCCTCACGATGCACGGCCACGCCTGAGGCGGCACACGCACCCGGTGAGCGTGGTCCGGCATCCAGGATCACGATCACCGGGTGCGCCGCATAAGATCTCTGTTCGCGATGGGCTGCGGCAACCGCATGCCGCAGCGGTCAGTGCTGCGCAATGGCCGTCCGGCGCCCGTTCGAGGGGGATTGGGTTTCGTTGTCGGTCTACCATTCGGCGTCCTCGCTTCCGAACCGGTCTCGGCCACGCCGACGGCTGGTGGTCATCCCGCTGGCTGTCCTGCTGGCCGCGCTGGCGGCGCTGGCCGGCGTCCAGCTCACCCGGAAGCCGCCGCCCGCCGCGCTGCAGCTTTCGGTGCCGGCCGCACTGTCCATCCCCGGACAGGTCACCGGCGTGCCCTGGCCGCGGCAGGGCCAGGCGCAGCTGGATGTGGTGGGGCTCGGCACGCTGGGGCGGTCCGGCGGACACGCGTCGGTCCCCATCGGCAGTGTCGCGAAGGTGATGACGGCCTACGTGGTGCTCACCGGCCATCCGCTCGAGGTCGGCCAGCCCGGCCCGGCCATCACCGTCACCGCCGCGGACGTGGCCGACTACCGTTCCCGCATCCCGAGCGCGCAGTCACTGGTGCAGGTCGCCGCCGGCGAGCGGCTCACCGAGCGGCAGGCGTTGCAGGCCCTGATGCTGCCGTCGGCCAACAACGTGGCCGCGATGTTGGGCAAGTGGGACGCCGGCAGTGTCGACGCCTTCGTGGCGAAGATGAATTCCACCGCCGCGCGCCTGGGACTGGCCGACACCCACTACACCGATCCCAGCGGGTTCGAGCCCACCACGGTCAGCAGCGCGGCGGACCAGACGATGCTCGCCGAGAAGGCGCTCAAGCTGCCCGCCTTCGCCGAGATCGTCGCGCAGCGGAAAGCGACCCTGCCGGTCGCCGGCACCGTCCGCAACTACAACGACCTGCTGGGCACCGACGGAGTGTTCGGGATCAAGACCGGATCCACCGACGAGGCCGGCGGAAACCTGGTCTTCGCCGCCCGTCTCGCCGTCGCCGGCCGGACCCTCACCATCGTGGGCGCGGTACTGGGCCAGCCCGGCAAGGACACCCCGGAGCAGCTCGTGGCCGTCAACGCCGTCACCCGCAAGCTGCTCGCCGCGGCCAAGCGGCTCGTGCGGGCGTACGAGGTGCTGCCCGCGGCCGACGTGGGCGAGGTCCGGGCCGCGTGGGGCGGATCGGTCCCGGTACGGACCGCCAGCCCGGTGAAGGTCGTCGGCTGGCCGGGGCTGCGGGTCACGGTCGCCGTTGAGCGGACAGCGCCCGGATCGCAGGTCCGCGCCGGTCAGCACCTTGGCACGGTGACCGCCCGTACCGGCCTCGGTGCCGTGACGACCGACCTGCGCGCCGAGGCGGACATCGCGGGACCGTCCTGGTCGTGGCGGCTGACCCGTACGTCTTGACATCCTCCACCGCCATGAATGGCGGGGATTCCCTCCGCGCTGCGCGCGGAACGCGCAACACCCGGGCGGGTTCCTGCTTCACCGCGGCCAGCCGGGACAAGTCCTGGCCTTACGTCCGCTCCACAGGCGTTTACCGTCTCCGCAAGCCCTGCGGCGACAATGCCACGCTGTGTCGGTCGTGACGCTTCGGAGCTTCCGGAACTACCCTTCGCCCCGCACATGGGCACCTTATCACCGTCTACATAGGTCAGGTCAACGGCACGGCTCGGGCCTTGGCGGCCCTCACCGCGCGGGCCTTCACCCCCGCCCTGAAGGGCGGAGCGCTGGCCCGCACCTCGGTAGCGCCACCGCTGGCCGAACCGGGGCTCACCGGTTCACGGTGAGCCGCCCGACGTGTTCGGTCAGCGCCGCTCGGAAGCCGTCGTGCTCGGGAAGGTCCGCGCCGAAGATCTCCTCGACGCGGAGCAGCGAGTCGACCAGCCGCCCCGGGTTGCCCGCGCCGGCGGCGCGGGCGGCCAGTAGCCGGTCCGCCAGCGGGTCGTCGAGGGGCAACTCCCGGCCGCGCACGTCCCGCCCCTGCGCCACGTACGCCATCCAGGCCGCGACCGCGAGCGCCGCCTGCCGCGGCACGGCCCCGGCGGCCAGGCGGTCCCGGACGGTGCCGAGCAGCCGGACCGGCAGCTTCTGCGACCCGTCCATGGCCACCTGGACCGTCCGGTGCCGCAATGCCGGGTTGGCGAACCGCTCCAGCACCTGCCGCCGGTAGTCGGCCAGGTCCAGGCCGTCCGGCACGCGCAGGGTCGGTGCCACGTCCTCGACCATCAGTGCCTCGGCGGCGACGGCGAGCTCGTCGTCGGCGAGCGCGGCCGCGATCGTGTCGTGGCCGCGCAGGGCGCCCAGGTACGCGAGCAGCGAGTGGGTGGCGTTGAGCATGCGCAGCTTGACCGACTCCCACGCGGCGACGTCGTCGGTGAGCACCGCGCCGGCGCGGTCCCAGGCGGGCCGGTCGGCGGCGAAGTCGTCCTCGATCACCCACTGGCGGAACGGCTCGGCCACCACGACGCCCCGGTCCTCCAGCCCGAGCGCCGCTCGGACCTCGGCGCGGTCGTCGTCGGTGGTGGCCGGCACGATGCGGTCGACCATGCAGGACGGGAAGCGCACCGACGCGGCGATCCAGTCGGCGAGCGGGCTCGCCTCGGCCGCCGGCAGCGCGTCCAGGAAGTCGTGCACCAGCCCGCGCAGGACCTCGCCGTTGCCGACCAGGTTGTCGCAGGAGAGCACGGTGACCGGCCCGGCGGCCCCGGCAGCCCGGCGCTGCAGCCCACGGACGAGCTGCCCGACGACGGTCCGCGGCGGCCGTCCCGTGAGGTCGGCGGCCACCTCCGGATCCGACCGGTCCAGCCGGCCGGTGCCGTCGCGGCGATAGCCCTTCTCGGTCACGGTGAGCGTGACGAGGTGTACGGCGGGATCAGCGATCCGGTCGACGACCGCCGCCGGGTCGCCCGCCCCGTGCAGCACCTCGCGGACGCTGCCGACGACGCGTAGCGCGGCGGCGCCGGAGCCACGCTCGAGCACCGAGTAGAGGCCGTCCTGCGGCGTCAGCTGGTCGCGTACGGACGCCGAGCGCTGGGTGACCCCGGCGATGCCCCAGTCGTCGCGGCCGGCCGCCGCCGCGGCGAGCTCGGTGAAGACGGCCTGGTGCGCGCGGTGGAAGGCTCCGATCCCGAGGTGCACGATGCCGACCCGCAGCGCGCGCGGGTCCACCGCTGGTGGGGTGAACGCCCCGCCCCGTCCGAGCCGGTCCAGCGTGTCGAGGCGCAGCCGGGGCGCGGCGTCGCTCACAGCACGGCTCCCAACTGCCACGGGACGATCTCCTCGCCGCCGAGGCCCAACTCCTCGCTCGCGCTGCGACGGCCCGACGCCACGTCCAGCAGCAGGTCGTAGACCCGCCGGCCCATTTCCTCGACGGAGATGCCCTGCTCGACGACCGGTGAGCAGTCCAGGTCGATGTCGTCGGCCATCCGGCTGGCCAGTTCGGCGTTCGTGCCGAGCTTGACGGTCGGGACCGGGCGGCTGCCGAAGACCGAGCCGCGCCCGGTGGTGAAGCAGATGAGGTTCGCCCCGCCGGCGACCATCCCGGTCACCGAGACGGGGTCGTAGCCGGGGGTGTCCATGAAGACCAGCCCGGGCCGCGGGATCGGCTCCGCGTACCGGCAGACCGCGGCGAGTGGGCTGCGCCCGGCCTTCGCCACCGCGCCCAGCGACTTCTCCAGGATGGTGGTGATGCCACCGGCCTTGTTGCCCGGCGACGGGTTGGCGTCCATCGTGGTGCCCTGCCGCCCGGTGTACTCCTCCCACCACCGGATCCGCTCGAGCAGCGCCTCGGCCGTCTCCGGGCTCGTCGCCCGTGCGGCCAGCAGGTGCTCGGCGCCGTAGATCTCCGGCGTCTCGCCGAGCACGGACGTCGCGCCGGCCGCGACCAGGAGGTCCGAGGCCACGCCGAGGGCGGGATTAGCGGTCAGCCCGGACCAGCCGTCGGACCCGCCGCACTGCAGGCCCAGCACGAGTTCCTCGACCCCCACCTCGGTGCGCGTCGCGCCGGCGAGGTCCCGCATCATGCCCCGGACCAGCTCGACGCCGCGGGCCACCGCGGCGGAGGTGCCACCCAGCTCCTGGATGGTGTACGACGACACCGGCACGTGCTCGGCCACGCCGAGGTCGGCCATGAGCCCGGCCACCGCGTTCACCTCGCAGCCGAGCCCCACCACGACCAGGCCCCCGATGTTCGGGTTGCGGGCGTAACCGGCGAGGGTACGGCGCAGCAGATCCCACCCTTCGCCCTCGGCGGCCATGCCGCACCCGGTGCCGTGGGTCAGCGCGACGACGCCGTCGACCCCGTCCAGTCCTTCCGCGTCGTCCTCGGTGACCCGGGCGATCTTCCGGGCGACGGTGGCGGAGCAGTTGACGGTGGTCAGGACGCCCACGTAGTTGCGGGTGGCGACCCGACCGTCCGGGCGGCGGTAGCCCTGGAACGTGCGCCGCAGGTCGGCGGGGAGCTGCGGGACCGGCCTGCCTTCCCCATCGGCCAGGCGGGCGGCCGCATCCTCCGGCATCCCGAGGTTGTGCACGTGCACGTGCTCGCCCGCGCGGATGTCCACCAGCGCCCGCCCGATCACCTGGCCGTACTTGCGTAACGGCGAGCCGGCGGCGAGGTCACGCAGGGCGACCTTGTGCCCGGCGGACACGTCGTCGCACAGGGCCGTGGCCGTCACCCCCGGCAGCGCCAGCGGCTCCCCCGCGTTCATGGGCGTCGTGGCCACCGCGACGTCGTCGCTCTCGTACAGGACAACCAGACTCATGCCGATTCCTCGCTTCGCACCCTCACCACGGGTGCACCGTGCCGTCCTCCAGCCGGTTGACCGGCAGGTACGCGGGCGAGTACGGATACCGGGCGGCCGCCTCCTCGTCGATGTCCACGCCGAGGCCGGGCACCTCCGCCGGGTGCAGGTAGCCGTCGTCGAAGTGGTAGCCGTGCGGGAAGACCTCGTCGGTCTGCTCCGTGTGCCGCATGTACTCCTGCAGCCCGAAGTTGGGGATCGCGATGTCGAGGTGCAGGGCCGCGGCCATGCACACGGGGGACAGATCGGTCGCCCCGTGCGAGCCGCTGCGCACGTGGTGCAGGGCCGCGAAGTCGAAGATGCGCCGCAGGTGGGTGAGGCCGCCCGCGTGCACCACCGTGGTGCGGATGTAGTCGATCAACTGCTCACGGATCAGCTGGGCGGCATCCCAGACGGTGTTGAACACCTCCCCCACCGCGACCGGGGTGGTGGTGTGCTGGCGGATGAGCCGGAAACCCTCCTGGAAGTCGGCGGGGACCGGGTCCTCCATCCAGGTCAGCGCGTACGGCTCCAGGCTGCGGCCGAGTCGCGCCGCCTCGATCGGAGTCAGACGGTGGTGCACGTCGTGCAGCAGCCGCAGGTCAGGTCCGAACTCGTCGCGGACCCGGGCGAAGACGGTGGGCACGTGCGCCAGGTACCGCTCGGTCGACCAGGTGGCCTCACTGGGCAGCGCCGCATCGGCCGGCTCGTAGAAGAGCTTGTCGCGGCTGACGCCGTAGGTCTTGGCCAGGCCGGGCACCCCGCACTGCACCCGCACCGCGCGGTAGCCGAGGTCGGCGAAACGGGCCACCTCGACGACGACGTCTTCCACGGTTTCGCCGTTGGCGTGCCCGTACACCGTCACACCGTCGCGGGACCGCCCGCCGAGCAGCTGGTATACCGGCAGGCCGGCCACCTTGCCCTTGATGTCCCACAGCGCGGTGTCCACCGCTGCGATCGCGCTCATCGTCACCGGGCCGCGCCGCCAGTACGCGCCCTGGTACAGGTACTGCCAGGTGTCCTCGATCCGCGCCGGATCACGGCCGATCAGCAGCGGCACGACGTGGTCGCGCAGGTACGACGCGACAGCCAGTTCCCGACCGTTGAGGGTGGCGTCACCGACGCCGGTGATCCCCTCGTCGGTGACGATCTTCAGCGTGACGAAGTTGCGTCCCGGGCAGGTCACGATGACCCGGGCGTCGGTGATCCTCACGGTTCCGGCTCCTCCTTGACCCGGGCGACGAGCTGGGTCGGGTTGACGTACCGGAGGGCGATCACGAGCAGCACCAGCATCATCGCGGTGTACATGACCGCCATCGCGTCCACCGACTGCTGCGCCCGGATGCCGGCCGCGGACATCGAGTAGTAGAGCGCGACGACGAGGGTCTGCGAGTCCGGGCCGGCGGTGAGGAAGGTGAGCTCGAACATGCCGACGGTCCGGACCAGGACGAGGATCGCCGACGCCAGCATCCCGGGCAGCAGCAGGGGCGCCAGCACGTGCCGGAAGACCGACCACATGCCGGCCCCGCACATCCGGGCCGCACTCTCGATCCGCGGGTCGATCTGCTCGATAAACGGCGTCATCGTCAGAATCACGAACGGCACCGACGGGACGAGGTTCGCCAGCACGACGCCGGAGAGGTGGCCGGCGAACCCGAACTTGTAGAGCACGGTCGCCAGCGGGATGCCGTAGGTGATCGGCGGCATCAGGATCGGGAGCAGGAAGACCAGGTAGATGGCCCGCTTCCCGGGGAAGTCACGGCGCGCCAGCACGTACGCCGCCGGGACGCCGATCACCAGCGACAGCCCCACGACGAGCAGGGACACCTCCAGGGTCACCTTGATCACCTGGAACAGCGCGAACTCGGTCCACGCCTCGCCGTACCACTTGGTGGTGTAGCCGTCCGGCAGCCAGGTGTTGAACCAGCGCTGGCCGAACGAGCTGACCAGCACGGACCCGACGATCCCCAGCAGGTTGAGGAAGAAGAAGATGACCGCGCCCCAGACCAGCCAGGCGGCGGGACGGGCGACGATCCGCCGCCGGGGCCGCACGTCGGGGGCCGCGGTTGCCGCGGTGGTGGTGACCATCAGCCCTTACCTCCCGTGGATCCGGTGTAGAAGCGGGTGCGGGCGAACAGCACCACCGAGATGACCACCAGCTCGATGAGTCCCATGACCATCGCGATCGCCGACGCGTAGGGGTAGTCGTACTGCTCGTAGGCCGCCTGGTAGGCGGCGATGGAGATGACCCGGGTCTCCCCCGCCGGGTTGCCGACCAGGACCGCCGACGGGAACACGCTGAACGCGAGCACGAACGTCAGGCAGAACGTGGTGGCCAGCCCGGGCATCAGCAGCGGCAGGGTGATCATCCGGAACCGCTGCCACCAGCCGGCGCCGAGGGTCGCCGCGGCGCGCTCGAGCGTCGGGTCGATGCCGGAGAGGTACGACAGGACGAGCAGGAACGCGAACGGGAACCCGGTGATGACCAGGGAGAAGAAGACGCCCCAGTAGTTGTGGACGAGCCGAACCGGTTCGTCGGTGAGGTGCACCGCGGTCAGCGCCCGGTTGAACCACCCGGTCGGGCCGAGGAAGTTCAGCAGACCCTGTGCGGTGAGCACGGTGCCGAGGGTGATGGGCACGACCAGCAGGATCGTGACCAGCCGCTTGCCGCGGAACCGCCCCCGCATCCGGTAGGCGATGGGCACCGAGGCGGCCACGTTGAGCAGTGCGGCGGGCAGCGACAGGCCGAGCGTGGTCCAGATCGTCCCGCGTTGGTACGCGTCGTTGAAGAAGCGCGCATAGTCGCTGAACGGGCCGCCCTCCACCGGCTGGAACGACAGGCCCAGCCCGTAGAAGAACGGGTAGAGGAACAGCAGCACGACGAAGAGCAGCGCCGGCGTCAGCAGCCACAGGTGCCGGTCGACGCCGCGTTCGGCGAGGCGGTGCTGCCAGTGGGCCCGCGTGCGCTGCGGCGGCCCCGCGGACTCCGCGACGGGGGTGGAGGTCGTGACACTCATCCGACCAGCCCTGGTTCCTCGACCGCGGCCGCCGCCGCTTCGGCGGGCGCCGTCGCGCCGGCCGGATCCGCGGGGAAGACGAGCAGCCGCTGGGGGTCGATGCTCAGCGTCACCCGGTCACCGGGCGCGACCCGCTGGTCGGTACGCAGGTGGACCCGGAGGCCGGTGGCGGTCGCCGCCTCGGCCGCCAGTTCCCGCCCCTGGTACTCCACGACCTCGATCTCGGCCGGCACCGCGTTGGTCGTCGCGCCGGCCCGGTCGACCCGGACGTCTTCGGGGCGCACCGCGACCATCACCTCGTCGCCCGGCGCCGCCGGCCCGACCGGGTCGCCGACGAGCCGGACACCGTCCAGCTCGACGGCTACCGTTGCGTCGGCCGCCTCCCGTACCCGCATCGTCCAGAGGTTGCGGTAGCCCATGAAGTCGGCGACGTGCCAGTTGGCGGGGCGGGTGTGCAGCTCCTGCGGGGTCCCGATCTGCTGCACCCGGCCGGCCCGCAGCACGACGAGGCGGTCGGCGAGCGAGAGCGCCTCCTCCTGGTCGTGCGTCACGTAGACCGTGGTGAGCCCCAGCGACTGGTGCAGCCGGCGGATCTCGGTACGCATCTCGAGGCGCAGCTTGGCGTCCAGGTTGCTCAGCGGCTCGTCCATCAGCACGAGCGACGGCTCCAGGACCACGGCGCGGGCGATGGCCACCCGCTGCTGCTGCCCGCCGGAGAGCTGGCCAGGCAGCTTGTCCGCGTGCTCCTCGAGGCGTACCAGGCGGACCGCCTCCTCGGTGCGGCGGCGGATCTCGTCCTTCGGCAGCCGCTGCATGCGCAGCCCGAACGCGATGTTTGCGCGGACCGACATGTGCGGGAACAGTGCGTAGTTCTGGAACACCATCCCGAAGCCGCGGCGCTCGGGCGGCAGCGTGTCGATCCGCCGGTCGTCCTGCCAGATGCTGCCCCCGGTCAGGGGCAGCAGCCCGGCGAGGCAGTTCAACGCGGTGGATTTGCCGCAGCCCGAGGGACCGAGGAGGGCGACGAACTCGCCCGCCTCGATCGTCAGGTCGAGGTCGCGCAACGCGTCATGGTCACCGAAGCGACGCGACACGCCCTCGAGTCGGAGTCGGGAGAAGGCTTTTGTGCCGATGGTCATCCCTGCTTGACCTTTCCGCTGCCGACCTCCCGGTCCCACCGGTCGAACGCCGCCACCAGCGCCTTGGCGTCCAGCGGCACCTCGGTCGGGTTGTTCGCGATGAGCGACTCGTACTCCGGCCGGCCGTAGTCCCGGATGGCGTCCTGGCTCTTCTGCGGCGCGTCCGACAGCTGGACGCCCTGCACGGCCGGGCCAGGGTAGAAGTAGCCGTCGTCGTAGGCCTTGGCCTGCTGCTGCGGGGTCAGCATGAACGCCAGCAGGGCCAGCACCGCGGCCTGGGTGTCGCTCGACACGCCCTTGGGGATCACCGCGTAATGCGCGTCGGTCACCCAGTGGAAGCCCTTCAGGGAGGTGACCTTGGCTTCCTTCGGCACGGTGCCGAGCACGCGGGGGTTGATGTCCCAGCCGGTGGTTGAGGCGATGATGTGCGCCGACCCGTTGGCCAGGTTCTTCATCGTCTCGCTCGTGCCCGACGGGTAGTAGTCGACGTACTGGTTGAGCTCCTTCAGGTAAGCCCAGGTCTTGTCCCACCCGTTCACCGGGTCCTTCGGGTCCTTGTCGCCGAGGACGTAGGGCAGCCCCATCAGGAAGGTGCGTCCGGGACCGGAGTTCGACGGTCGGGCGTACTGGACCTTCTTGGGGTGGGCCTTGGCGTAGGCGAGGAGTTCTTCCGCGCTGGTCGGCGGGGTGGACACGGTCGCCGGCAGGTATTCCAGCAGCGGGCCGGACGGGTAGTAGGTGACCGTCACGCCCGCGTTGCCGGCAAGCTTCTGCATCGCGGCGGCCGGCGCGAGGTAGTTGTTCATGCCGGTCAACCGGCTCTGGAACTTGGGCAGGACGTCGAGCCAGAGACCCTGGTCGATGCCGGCCGAGAGCCCGTCCACGCCGGTGAGCACCAGGCCGATGTCCACCCGGTTGGCGTTCTGCTGGGCCTTGATCTTGCCGGCCAGCTCTGGGGCGGGCGACTTGGAGTAGGTGACCCGGGAGATGACGTCCGGGTTCTTCTTGACGAACTCGTCGATCATCCCCTGGGTCAGCTGCAGGTTGCCCGCGACGTCGAGGACGTTCAGCGCCACGGCCTTCTTCGGCTTGTCGGGGACCTCGCCGTTGCTGTCGCCGCCGGCCCCGCCCGAGTTGTTGTCCGGGGCGCCGCACGCGGCGGTGACGGTCAGCAGGGACGATGCTGCGGCGATGAGGGCGCTCCGCCGGGTGATACCCATGAAATATCCCCTCTTTCGGTCGTCAGTCACGGTGGTGGTGGGTGGGACGGCCTGCCGGCCGGGATGTCAGGCGGTCGGTGCGACCCCGGTCGAGCCGCGGACCAGCAGCTGGGTGGTCAGTTCTCGGCGCACGTTGCGTGCGTCGTCGGGCCGCTCCAGGAGCGACAGCAGCAGGTCGACGGCGGCACGGCCGGCCTGCTCCTTGGTGAGCGAGACGGTGGTGAGCGTGGGTGACGACATCGACGACATCTGGATGTCGTCGATTCCGACCACGCTGATGTCGTGCGGTACGTGCACGCCACGGGCCTGGAGCCGGCCCAGCAGGCCCAGTGCCATGAGGTCGTTGTAGGCGATGACCGAGGTGACGCCGGAGGCGATGATGAGATCCGCCGCGGCGACCCCGCCCTCGAACTGGGGCGGGAAGTGGCCGACCACGAGCAGTTCCATGCCGGCCGCGTCCGTCGCGGCGCGCAGGCCCCGCATCCGGTCGCGGTTGGACCAGGAGGTACGCGGCCCACCCACCCAGGCCACCCGGCGGTGACCGAGCGCCTGCAGGTGCGCGACGGCCTGCCGCATGCCGTCCGCGTTGTCGAAGACGACGGACGGAACCCGCCCGAAGCGCCGGTTGACCATGACCAGGGTGGTGGTCGCGGCGAGCGTGCGGATGTCCTCCTCACGCGCGCGGGGCGAGCAGAGGATGAGCCCGTCGACCTGCTTGGCGAGGACCCGGACCAGTTCGCTCTCGACGGTCGGGTCCTCGTCGGCGTCGGCCAGGAGGACGGCGTAGTCCGCCTCCCGGGCCCTGGCCTGCACGCCCTTCACCACGGTGGGGAAGAACGGATTGGCCAGGTCCGGCACGATCAGCCCCAGGTTGCCGGTGCGCCCGGTGATGAGTCCTCGCGCGGCCCGGTTGGGTTCGTAGCCCAACCGCTGGGCCACGCGCAGCACCCGTTCCCGGGTAACCGGGCTGACCAGCCCGGGCATCGACAGCGCCCGGGACACGGTGGACGGCGAGACGCCGGCCTCGCGGGCCACCTCACGGATCGTCGCGCGCAACGGTTCACCTCCTCGGTCGCGGAACCGTTACGTCGGAAGTCTGAAACCGATTGCAGAACTCTGTCAATACTCTCCCGCACGAATGTCTCTGGGCTCGTGAAACCGCGGCCTTGTGGCGCAAGCCGGTCGATGCAATCCTTTGCAGGGCCAGTTCCAATCGAAGCCGCAGAGGAGACGTTGGTGGCACAACTGCGTCTGCACCCCGACCGCGCCCTACCGGCCGGCGACGGCATCCGGGCCGTCGCCCGTCGCATCTACCACTCCACGCGGGAGCTGCCGCTGCTCTGCATGCACGGGCACGTGGACGCCGCCGTCCTCGCCGACGACGAGCGGTTCTCCGACCCGGCTCACCTGCTGGTCGTGCCGGACCACTACGTGACCCGAATGCTCGTCTCGCAGGGCGTCACACTCGACCAACTCGGCGTCCCCCGCCTCGACGGGACAACGGTCGAGACCGACCCCCGCGCCATCTGGCGGCTCTTCTGCGCCCACTGGCACCTGTTTCAGGGCACGCCCAGCCGCTACTGGCTGGAACACGAGATCACCGAGGTGCTCAAGCTCGACCTCGCCCCCGGGCCCGACACCGCGGACGAACTCTACGACCTCATCGACGCGCGACTGTCCGAGCCGGGCTTCCGGCCACGTACCCTGCTCGACGCCTTCAACATCGAGTTGATGGCCACCACGGACTCCGCCACCTCGCCCCTGCACGACCACTCCCGGCTCCGCGACGCGGGGCTGGGTGAACGCGTCGTGCCCACCTTCCGGCCGGACGCACTGACCCATGTCGGCCACCCCGGCTGGACGGGCCAGCTCGAGCGGCTCCAGGAGTTGAGCGGGATGGACACCGGCGACTACGACGGCTATCTGGCCGCCCTGCTCGCGCGACGCGCGGCATTCGTGGCGGCGGGCGCCCGCGCCACCGACCACGGGCACGTCAGCGCCGCCGCCGAGCCGCTGAGCCCGGCCGAGGCCCGGCGGATCTACGCCGACGCGCGCAACGGCGCCGTGACCCCCGAGGCGTCCTCGGCGTTCACCGGGCACATGCTCTACGAGATGGCCCGAATGTCGTGCGACGACGGGCTCGTCATGCAGATCCACCCGGGCGTGCTCCGCGACTACGACCCCGACATCCACGCCGCCTTCGGCTCCGACCGGGGTTTCGACATCCCGATCGCGGCCGAGTTCACCCGAGCCCTCCGGCCGCTGCTCACCGCCTTCGGTCGCGATCCGAACTTCCGGGTCATCCTCTTCACCGTCGACGAGACCGTCTACTCACGGGAGCTCGCCCCGCTCGCCGGGGTCTACCCCGCGGTACGCCTCGGCGCGCCGTGGTGGTTCCTGGACAGCCCCGACGGGATGCGCCGCTTCCGCGAACTGGTGACCGAGACGGCCGGCTTCTACAACACCAGCGGCTTCGTCGACGACACCCGGGCGTTCCTGTCCATCCCGGCCCGGCACGACCTCGCCCGGCGCATCGACGCCGGCTACCTGGCCCGCCTCGTGGTGGAACACCGGCTGACCGAGGACGAGGCGACCGAGACGGCTGCCAACCTGGCCTACCGCCTGCCCCAGGAGGCGTACGCGCGTCGCAGCGGCTGAACCCGACGACAACCCGCTGCGACGCCGCCGTGGTAGACGCCAGCGGCACGCGCACTTCGCGGAAGTCGAATGCCGCCCGGTCGTTTCTCCTCCTTCGGGACACCGGCAGGTACGGGCGTCCTCGTCGCCGTTACGGCTGGTACAACTTGCACCGGCCGCACAGCAGCCTGGGCCACCGCAGTCCCGCCGACTACGAGGCCGCCCTGGCGGCCTGACCACCACACCGATGGTGTCCGCCGAAGCGGAACAAGCTCGGACCACAGGAGTTGTCAGAACGCATGGACGGAACTGCAGGCAGCCCGTGGGCGGTAACCGGTCTGGATCCACTGGCCGGACGAGTGTTGGAGCACCTGGTGGCCGTGCCGTCGGCGGACGTCACCGAGGTGGCGACGGCGGTCGGGGTGTCCCCGGCGGAGGCGGAACGAGCACTGCGGCACCTTGCGGACTCCGCGCTGGTGCTGCAGATCGACGCCACGGCACCGCGATGGGCGGCCGGTCCCCCGCGGTCATCGCTCAGCGCCCTGGTGGCCCGGCGGCGGGCCGAACTGGCCCGCGTCGAGGGCCTCGTGGAGCGGCTTCACGAGGTGTATGAGGCGGTTTCCGGCCCGCGCGCTGCGCATCTGGTGGAGGTGCTGGAGCGCGAGGACGAGGTGCCGGCGCGCTACGGTCAGCTGCTGAAGGGGAGTTCGGTCGAGGTACTGCATCTGGCCAAGCCGCCGTATGTGACGGCCACGCAGGCGTCCGTCGCGGAGTCGGGGGTGGCGCCCGGGGTGCGGATGCGGTCGGTGTACGAGACGGAGGGCTTTACCGACGCGGTGTCCCTCAAGACGGCGCTGCGCGGGACGGGTCAGGGCGGGGAACTGCGGCTGGCGGCACGGCTGCCGGTGAAGTTGGTGGTGTTCGACCGGGTGGCGGCTCTGCTGCCCGTGCGCGGGGACCGCCCGGCGGCGGGTTCAATGGTGGTGCACTCGCCCGCGCTGGTGGTGGCGCTGGTGGCGCTGTTCGAGAGTGTGTGGGAGCGCGCCGACCCGGTGTCGCTGGCGAGCCGACACGATGGGCCGGCCCCGAAGGGCAGTCTGACGACCGTGGGGCCGGACCGGCGAACATGGGAAATCCTGCACATGATGGCGACCGGGATGAAGGACGAGGCGATCGCCCGCGTGCTCAAGGTGAGCCGCCGCACCGTGCAGAAACATGTCAGCGATGCGGGTTCTCTGCTCGGCGCCCGGACTCGGTTCCAGATCGCGCTGCTGGCGGCGGAGCGGGGGTGGCTGAAGGAGTCGGTGACAGGAGGCGGCACCGGGCGATGAAGGCTCGTTGAATCCCGCGGCCCCACGTCAAGGCTCACTGCCACCGCATGGTCTCCAGGGTCACAACCTCTGGTGACCAGCGGTGGCCGTTACGCCCTCTACCGCGCCGTAGGGGGCGGTGCGAACTCCGCGGGGACGCAGCCCTGTTGCTGGAGGAATTCGATCGAGGTCCTTCCGTTCGGCCGTCTGCCGATGACGACAGCCGCGCACGACGCGACTCGTGGGCGCGCCCGCGGCTCGCACTGCACCTTCGCTGCCACCCGCGCACCAGCACAAGGAAAGGCGGAGGGGAATACGTGCGGTTGCGCAGGTGTGAGATCGCCACCCTCGACTGAACACGACGGCGCGCCGGGACCTCCTTGTGGGAGATCCCGGCGCGCTGTCGTGCATCGCGCTTTTCTAGCAGGGGCTCACTGGCAGGACTTGGCTCCCGTCGCGTACGCCAGGCCGAAACCGCCCGCCGACGAGTCCATGAAGATCACCTCGCGCCCCGCACCCGCCGTCGCGAACATCTGCGCTCCCGGACTGCACGACGCCGGGCCGACGTAGGTCCCGTCGAACGTGTACTGCTTGAGCTTCGGGTTGAGCGAGTTGTCCGGGTAACCGCCGGTCGCGAGCCAGAGCTCCGCGGGGGCCTCCTCGGTGGTCGTGAGGGTCGTGTCGGACAGCGTGACGACGTCGGCACGGATCGCCTGCGGGGAGTTCTCCTCGAAGAGCAGGTGACTGGTGCCCGTGGCGAAGTCGAAGAGCCGCACGGAGTCGTTGAACGTCCCCTTGCTCCACTCGCCGTCGACGTAGTGGCCGTAGTCGCGGTTGGTCACCCAGGCGACGCCGGTGCCGGACAGCTGCGGGTAGCTCATCGTCTCGGCGCCAGGGTCACCGCCGGCGAAGGTCGTCTTCCCCGTCGCCACGTCGTACACCTCGACGCCCAGCGACCACCAGGTGCCGTCGGGGTTGGGCTCCGCGTAGTCCTCGTACCGGACGTAGGAGATCTTCCCGTTCTTGACGCTCGGTGCCGTCGCGTTCCCGACCCAGTCGGGGTGCGCGAGGGTGTGCACGGTCCGCGAGTTGCCCCGCAGGTAGCGCACGACGTCGAGGTACCCCTGCGCCGGGTCGTACTGGCTCCACGCGACGACGTCGCCGTCGAAGCCCAGGCCGTCGATCCGGTACGGGGAGCTGTAGAGCTCCTCGACCTGGCCGCCGCCGACGGGCGCCGACAGGATGCGGTTGGTCTCCCACGTCGGCGAGTCGGGGTTGTTCATGATCGACAGCCACACGACGCGCTTGCCATCGGTGTACGGGAAGGTGTGATTGTTCCCGTCGTTCGGGGAGATCCGGTACGGCGCGACCTTGCCGTCGGTGCGGCCGACCCAGATCGAGATCGGCTCGGTGTGGTTCGCGTCCGACCGCGGCACGGTGAACCAGCCGCCGGCCATGCTCGCCTTCGTGTCGATGTACAACCCGGTGTTGAGCCGGTCGACCAGCAGGTCGGTGTTCTTGCCGTACAGGTTCGCCTTCCACTTCGCGGTGATCCCGCGCGAGTCGAACGCCGCCTGCACCACCTTGAAGTCCTTGTTGCTCAGGCCGAAGGACCTGGCGGAGGCGAGCACCGCGTCGCGTGCGTCGACGAAGTCGGACATGGGCGTGAGGTAGTCGGTGAGCGCGCGGTAGACGATCTTGTCGGCGACCGCACCGCCGAACGCCTGACGCAGGTCCCACAGCGCCCCGGACACGATCGTCGAGTTGAGGTGCACGCCGCCGTCGTCCATCTGCGGGGTGTCCATGAGGTGCTGGAAGTCCGCCGTGGTGGCGCCGTCGTCGAGGTTGCGCAGGGCGCACTTGGCGGGAGCCAGGGTGCGGCAGAGGTCGCCGCCGATCAGGCTCGCCTCCGGGTCGGACATCGACGTGCCCGCCGCGTCGAGGTCGATGGCGTTGCCGAAGTAGTCGGCGATCGCCTCGTTGAGCGCGCCCGGCTGGCCGGCGTAGACGAGGCTGGCGGAGTTCTCCACCACACCGTGCGTCATCTCGTGGCCCACGACGTCCGGGTCGGCGGCCAGCGGCAGGTACTCGTCGTCCCCGCTGCCGTACACCATGCGGGTGCCGTCCCAGTAGGCGTTGACGAACGGGTAGCCGCCGTACGTGATGCCGACGATCGAGTTGATCGGCATGCCGTCGTCGTCGAGGCTGTTGCGCCCGAGCTCCGTCTGGAACCACTCGAACACCTTCGCGGCGTCCCAGGCCGCGTCCACGGCGCCGGCGTCGGTCAGGTCGGCGCCGAGCGTGCTCGACGGCGACGCGAACGGCCCCACGCCCTCGGGCAACTGGCCGTCGAGCAGCTCGTAGTAGTCCCGGCCCCGAGCGTCCCAGGTGGTGATCGGCACCGTCCGGCCGTCCGCGAGGGTGTGGGTCTGGTCGATCATGAGGTAGAGGCTGGCGTCGTCGACCCGGACGAGCGGGACCGACACTGCGGCGCCGTGCAGGCTCTTGCCCTCGCCGACGACCGGCGTCGTGCCGTTGCCCGACGAGGGCGGCTCCGTCACGGCCTGCGGCGCGACGGCCGTCCCACCGGCGGCCAGGGCGGCGGCCTGCTGCGCGGTGGCGAACGACTTGATCCGGCTGACGCTGAGCAGCGTCACCCCGTTCGTCGCGCCCACGTACACGTCGCGGAGCACGGGCTGGCCCGTGACGGCGTCCTTGCCCTTGACGAGCACGCGCCGCGCGAGCACGCCGGTGCCGGTCGGCATGACCACGAGCCCCTGGTCGGTGCCGCTGAGGTCGGCGTGGGCCGCGTCGGTCTTCGTGCCGCGCCGCGGGGCGCCGGCCACGACGGCCGCACCGGGGTGCAGGCTCTTGCCCACGTCCTCGACCGCGCGGGAGATCGCCACGTCCGCGGGCATCGGGGTGCCCGTCGTGTCGACGTCGAGGTCCGTGAAGTAGCTGCCCGACGTGCCGGTCACCGCGCGCTTGCCGGCCTTCTTCTCCATACGCACCACGTACTGGGCGCCGAACACGGGTAGGCCCTTGTACTTCTGGTTCAGCCGGACCGTCTCCCGCGCGCCCTGCGTGTCGACGCTCGCCGTGGTGAGCGTGCCGTCCGGGTCGGCGATCTTGTAGCGCTCCTTGTGGCCCGCGAGGTGGGCCTTGGCGGCCTTGTCCGGCGCGATCGTGGCGTCGACCGGGTCGGCCAGGTCGTCCACGAGCGCGGGGGTGTCCGTAGCGGGCGCCACGGTGGCCGGTACGGACGCCTCCGTGGCCGTCGTCGTGCCCGTCGGCGACGGGGTCGCCGCGTTCGCGGCCTGGGCGGTGGTTCCGAGGAGGGCGGCCGTCGCCAGGATGGCGAGGGCGGGTGGTGCCTTGAGTCTGCGCATCTGTTGCTCCTGCAAGGTGGTCCAGCGCCCGGCCGACTCCTTGCGGCACGGGTTCCGCTCACCCTCGCCGCGGTGTCGCCACCGACACAAGGACGCCTTTGCGCAGCTGCACAAGTCAGAAGCTCGCCGAGGGACAGCCGATCCGAGCGCGGCATACCCGATCGGGGCCGATGGTGGGCGCAGCGTCATCCGCAAGGCGGCCGGCATCGACTTCATCGCCGTGCAGCGAACCGGCTCCCTGGCGGATGGGCCGGTGCCGTGTGGACCGCCTGCTGGCCAGTTGGCCTCGACTACGACTCAGGCGCTGCCGACGGTCAACGCCTCCCGAGCTCCCACAGCGCTCCCCCGGGCATATGCTCAACCGGACTCGCCGAGCCGCCTGCGGCTGCCCCTGGGGCAGGGGCACGGAGGGGCAGGGCAGGTTCAGCATCTACCCGGAGATCCCGCGCCGGGCGCAGGCGCCCAGCCTCGGCCAGCGGCAGATCAGTAGACCTGACCTTCGTGGACGCCCAATACGGGAAAGGCAATGCGCCCGGCAGCTAACCGAGCGCATTGCCATCGACGGGGCCGCATACCGGTCGTCTCAAGCCGGTGGCGTCGGCGGCGATCAACTTCCTGATCAGAAGGGGGGTGCGTCCTCGCCCATCAACGCCAGCACGACGCCTCCCTTTCCGCTCTTGAGGCTCTGGACCACGACCTTGCCGGTGCTGCCGTCGGGCAGCTCCAACGTGAAGGTCTTCCCGACCGCGTTCTTGGGGCCATTGCCGGCGCTGTTGGCCGGCCGGAAGTCGCCTGCCCACGGCGGGATCCCATCCTTGCGGGCGGGCTCGGCGAAGAGCGCGGCGGTGCCGGGGGTCCTGGTGCCGTCCGAGGAGAGAAGCACTGAGGCGCTGCGATAGGTAGCCATATGCCCCAAGGCTATCCCGACCGCGCTCGTTCGCGCCACGACAACTGCCCCGTACCGCGAACGGCAACGGAGAGCGACCCTGATCTGCTCCCACCCCGTGGGTTGACCATGCGTCGGCCGCGGGCCCGAGCCAGATCCCGGCCGCCGAACCTGCAGCCCATCGCGCCGGTTTCACCGAGTCGGCTCTGACCCGCGGCTGCTACCGTGTGCGAATGATCATGGGGCAGACGGTTCTGGGTGCCTACTTTCCCGGAGTAGACACCCACGAGTACCCGATCGAGCACCTTCCCGCCGACCTGTTGACCCACCTGTTCTACGCATTTGCCACGATCGAGGACGGCCGCCTGACGCTTCCTTCCACGGCGCCGGCGCAGCTCGCCGCGATCAGGCAGGCGCATCCGCACCTGCGCATCGTGATCTCGATCGGCGGCTGGGGTGCCGGCGGGTTCTCCGATGCCGCGCTGACCCCGCGCACACGCGCCGACCTGGTGGCCGAATGCGTGGAACTCGCCGCCGGCTTCGACGGCGTGGATCTGGATTGGGAGTTTCCGGTATCGGGCGGCCCTGCCGAGCTCACCCGACGGCCCGAGGACCGGCGCAACTGCACGCTGCTCGCCCAGGATCTGCGTGACCGTCTCGGTCCGGACCGCCTGCTGACCGCCGCCCTGCCGGCCGGACGGCTGCAGTCGGCCGGCCCTTATGACCCGGCGGACAGCTTCGAACTCGCGGAACTCGCCGAACTCCTCGACTTCGTCAACCTCATGACCTACGACTTCGGTACGGGCTTCTCCCAGATCGCTACATTCAACGCGCCACTGGCGGAAGTCGCCGACGACCCGCTCGAACCCGGCCTGCGGCAGTGGAACAACGTCACAGGTGCGGTCGACTACTACGAGCGGCACGGCGTACCACGGGACAAGCTCGTGCTCGGCGTGCCGTTCTACGGCCGCGGATTCCGCGTCGCCTCACCCGGCGAGCAAGCCGGCCTGTTCCAGCCCCAGGTCGGTACCGTCGATGTCGGCAACTGGCGCGACATCAGCCGTGACCTGCTGCCCGACCCGGCATGGCAGCGTCACCGCCATCCGGTCGCCCGCACACCGTGGCTCTACCATCCTGGTACGCAGACGTTCGTGAGCTACGAGGACGCCGACTCCATCGAGGAGCGAGCGGCGTTCGCGGCGAGCCACGGGCTGCGGGGCGCGTTCACGTGGCAGCTCGCCGGTGACGACAGCGAGCATTCCCTCCTCGCAGCCATGACCCGCCCGTTCCGTCAGTAGCCCGTCGTGGGCCATCTGGCCAGCGTTCAGGAAGGATACTGCGGGGGCCACAGCAGGCCCGGCAGATTGGCGGAGACCGCGGCGAGCGGTACGACGCACCCGTCTCGGCAAAGTCGCGCGGTCAGCGGCATGAGCGGGGCGCTTCGCCACGCCGATCACTGTTGGCCCGCGGCTACGCGGGGAAGCGCTTCCAGTGCCCCTCGGAGACGACCTCGACGGTGCCGTCGGTCACCTTGATGGCCGTCTGGTCGTCGATTGCGTACGCCGGACCCGCGATCTCGGCCGCCCATCTCTCGGCACCAGCCATGGTGTTGTCCGGCTCGAGACCTAGACGATCTATTCCAAGGGGTCAGTGGTCGTACGCGGTGAGCGAGCGCATGACGGGTTGGCTGGTGGTCCAGTTGTGCCAGATCGTGGCG
>NZ_JBEZZJ010000037.1:0-50082 GCF_040639095.1 Micromonospora sp. NPDC023966
GACGGCGGCATCGCCTACATCACCGACTCCGGGTCGAACGGCATCGTCGTGGCGGACCTGGCCACCGGCGCGTCGTGGCGGCGGCTGCACGACCAGCGGGGTGGAACTCGTGCACGACTTCGATGCGGCCGACGAGGTGCGCGTTGAGCAGGGGCACATCCTCGGCGGGGATCCAGAGTTCGCGGATCTCCCGGCCACCGACCTGACGAACCGGGTAGCGGTCGGCGAAGTCCCGTTGCACCGCGAACCGGGTCACGTAGCCGACGCCGGAGGCCGGGACGTTCCAGTCCCGGGCGATCAGGACGGCGTACTCCTCGGTGAGCACCGGGTAGAAGATCGGTTGGTCCGGGAGGCGGGGCGGCCACGCGCGCCAGCCGGACGCCTCGACCAGCGCCAGCTCCTCCGGCCCGGTCGGCCGCCACAGCGTGATGGTCTCCACCGTCTCCTCCTCCCGCGTCAGGCCGGGGCAGGCTACCGGCGGCGGCACCGGCCCCGCGAGGGGATTCCGGCCCGGGGCACCCGGAGACACCCCGCGCGGACGGGTGAAGGGCGCGCCGGAGCGGCCGGGCGGGTAACGTGCAACGGCGTGACCGCCGCTCCGTACGCGCACTGCTCGTTCTGCGGCGCGGCCTACCCGGCGGGGGCCGGGTGGCCGCGTGTCTGCCTGGTCTGCGGCGAGACGGTGTGGCGCAACCCGCTGCCCGTCGCGGTGGCGGTGCTGCCGGTCCGCACCCCGGACGGCCTCGGCGTGGTGGTGGTCCGCCGGGACATCGAGCCGGCCCGCGGCCAGCTCGCCCTCCCGGGCGGCTTCATCGAGTACGGCGAGGAGTGGTCCGAGGCGCTGGTCCGCGAGCTGCGGGAGGAGACCGGGCTGCTGGCCGAGGCCGACGAGGCGCGGCTGTTCGCGGTGCACGGGGCGCCGGCCGGCGGCACCATGATGGTCTTCGGCGTGCTGCCCGAGCGGCCGATCGGTGACCTGCCCCCGTCGGCGCCGACCGAGGAGGCCACCGAGTGGCTGGTCCTCACCGAGCCGGTCGAGCTGGCGTTCTCCACGCACACCCGGGTGCTGGCCGACTTCCTCGGCGGCCGGTCCACCGACTGACCCGGCGGGGTCGTGCTCGGCGGGCCACCGCCGGCACGGTGACGCCGATCGACGCCACGGACCTCGGCCGACGCTGCGAAAAGTCCTATTGATTGAATAGGAAAGGCAGCGTCGCCGAGCCTCCGGAGGTCTCCCGTGTCCCACGCCGAAGCCGACCACGACACCCGCCGGAGCCGGCAGTGGCTCGCCGGGGAGGCCCGCGGCCCGGGCGTCGACCGCGACGGGTTGCTGGAGCTGGGGGCGGCCATGGCCGCCCTAACCGCCGCGGCGGCCGAGCGCGAGCCGGTCGCGGTGGCGTCGGCGCCGGTCGGCGTCGACCCGGGCACGCCAATCGCCAAGCCGCTGCCGCCGGAGCTGCTGCGCCCGCTGGACACCAACGCCGAGATGCACTGGGCGGCGATGGCCGGGCAGGGGTACGTGGTGCCGAACGACCGGTTCTTCGTCCGCAACCACACCGTGACGCCCCGGCTGGACGCCGACACTTGGCGGCTGCGCCTCTTCGGCACCGGGCTGCGGGACGCCCCCACCCGCGACGCCCCGGTCGAGTTCAGCCTCGACGATCTGCGCCGGCTGCCCGCCGAGGAGAGCGACGCGCTGCTCGAGTGCGCCGGCAACGGCCGCCGCTACTTCGCCGACCAGCAGGGCGATCCGACGCCGGGCGTGGCCTGGGGGCTGGGCGGAGTCGGCGTGGCCCAATGGCGGGGTGTCCGGCTGGGCACCGTGCTGCGCCTCGCCGGGCTCCGCGACGACGCGGTCGACGTGATGCCCGAGGGGCTGGACCCGGACTACGTGACCGGCGGGATCAACCTGGGCCGGGTACGCCGTCCGCTGCCGGTCGCTAAGGCCCTAGACGACGTGCTGCTGGCGTACGAGATGAACGGCGAGCCGCTCCCCGCCGACCACGGCTTCCCGGTCCGCGTGGTGGTGCCCGGCTGGATCGGCATCTCCTCGATCAAGTGGGTGGGCCCGGTCGAGGTCTCCACCACTCCCCTGTTCTCCCCGTGGAACACCCGGTTCTACCGGATGTTCGGCCCCGGGCACCCGGCCGAGGGCACGGTGCTGGGCGCGCAGCCGGTGAAGAGCGCGTTCGAGCTGGCCTGGGACGCCCGCGTGCCGGCCGGCGCCGAGGTGCTGCTGCGCGGCCGGTCCTGGTCGGGCAACGGCCCGATCGACCGGGTCGAGGTGGACACCGGCGACGGCTGGCGCCCGGCCGACCTGGTCGCCGCCGACCGCGGCGGCGCCTGGCAGCGCTGGACGGCGCGCTGGCGCCCTCCGGCCCCCGGCCGGTTCACCCTCCGCGCCCGCGCCACCGACATCACCGGCGCCACCCAACCCGACCGCGCCGCCCCCAACACCCTCGCCTACCTCTTCGACGCGGTGGTCCACCACCCGGTCACGGCCGCCTGACCCGCGCCCCTCCCCCGCCGGTGATCATGAAGTTGTTGCCCCGACACGCCGGTGCCAGTGGTCATAACTTCATGATCAACGGGGCGGGGGCGGGGGTGGGGGCGGGGCGGTGAGGTAGGCGGGTGGGACGGTGTCCGTGAGCCAGACGCCGTTGGCGCTGCGGTAGAAGCGGTACCCGTTGGCCGACATGGCGCCGGCGTCGATCGTGAGGATCACGACGGGGCCGGTGCGGCGGGCGCCGACGCGGCGGGCGGTCTCCTCGTCCGGGGAGAGGTGCACGTGGTGGCGGCGGCCGCGGCGCAGCCCCTCGACCCGGATCGCGGGCAGCACGGTTTCGCTGGTGCCGTGGAAGAGGCGGTCGGGCGGGGTGGCCGGGGCCAGGCCGAGGTCGACGGGAACGGAGTGGCCCTGGCTGGCCCGGACCCGGTCGACCCCGTCAGGTCCGCGTTCGACGGCGAAGCGCTGCTTATCGTTGCCGGCCACCACGGCGTCCAGGTCGGCACGGCTGATCCCCAACGCGGCGAGCAGGTCGGCGACCGGCACCCAGCCCGCCCGGTCGAGCGTCAGGTCGAACCGGTCGGGGTGGTGGCGCAGCGCCAGCGACATGCGCTTGCTCACCCGGACCAGGTCACGATGATCCACCCGGACAGTGTGACCCACCGGCCCAGGGCCGTCGACGGATATCAGCGGGTGGCGCCCGAGCCGGCGCTCACCATCAGCCCCGCGGCGTCGACCACCTCGAAGTCGCTCCCGCGCAGGCCGCCGAGGGCGTGCAGGGCGTCGTTGTCCCAGCGCGGATCGGGGGCGCCGGAGAGGAACCAGGCCGAGCCGTGGTCGGCGACGATCAGGCCGTACCGCTCCATCGCCTCGGCGACGACCCGGGCCTGCCGCGGCAGCCGGGACAGGTCCACCGAGCGCTTGAGCCGCAGCCGCTGGCCGAGCTGCGGCAGCGCCGGGTCGGTGGCCGACGAGGCGGAGTGAGTGGCCGGCCAGGTCCAGCCGGTGCGGGTGCGCGGCACGGTCACCCGGACGGCGTGGTCGATCCGGCCGGCGGCCACCTCGTCGTAGCGGACCAGCCCGGCCAGGATGGACAGCCCGGCCGCGTCGGCGGAGGTCCAGCCCGCCCGGCGCAACCGGTTCGACCGCAGGTCGAAGACCGCTCCCGAGCCGGCCCGCCAGCCGGCGCCGGACCGGTGCGCGTCGAACAGCTCGTACGCCCGGCACGCCGCCCGGTCCCAGACGATCACGTGCCGGTCGCCGGTGCCGTCCGGCCCGCCCTCGACCGCCGCGTCCGGCGGGACCGGGTACGGCCCCGGGTCGCTCTCGTCGGCGTACCCGAAGGTGACGGGGACCCGCCGCTGCCCGGCGGGTACGACGGTGACCGGGATGCCGATCGGTGCGCCCTCCCACCGGCCGGAGCCGAAGTCCGCGTGCACGGTGGCGCCACCGCCGATCGTGCCGATCATCGCCGCGGAGCGCGGGTGCACGGGCAGCCGGGAGACGTCGGCGTGCCAGACGTTGTCCGCCGGGAAGATCTGGCACGGCCGGGCGCTCGGGCTCGGCCGGCCGCCGAGCCCGGCGCGGGCGGCCGGGACGGGCGACGGACCGGCCGGTGGGGCTGCCGTGGCGGTGACCCCGCCGCTGGGCGCCGGCGCGGCGGCCGGCGGGGCGCCCGGCCCGGAGCAGCCGGCGGCGGAGAGGGCGAGCACGGCCGCGACGGCGGTGGCGCGGCGGGCGGACGGGCGGGCCATTCCGGGCATCCTGCCGGAGAACGGCCGCCGGCGGCAACCGGTCGCTCCGGCCCACCGGCGGCCGTCGGACGGCGCCGAGGCGCTACGGCGTCAGGAGGCGGCGCGCTCGGCCGGCGGCCTGCGGCGGAAGGCCGGGTCGGTGAGCACCGGCGGGGACCAGGCGCCGTCCGGCTGGTAGAGGTTGGTGCCGGGCGGGACGATCTCGTCGATCCGGTCCAGCACCGCGTCGTCGAGCGCCAGCGCCGCCCCCTTGAGCAGATCCTCCAGCTGGGCCAGGGTGCGCGGCCCGATGATCGCCGAGGTGACCGCGGGGTGCGCCACGGTGAACGCGACGGCCAGTTCGGGCAGCGAGCACCCGATCTCGTCGGCGAGCGCGATCAGTTCCTCGACGGCGGCGTACTTGGCGGCGTTGCCGGGCAGGGCAGGGTCGAACCGGGCCGGGGTGAGCGCCGGCCGGCCGGCGGTGAGGTCGACGACCCGGCCGGCCCGGTACCGTCCGGAGAGGAAACCGGAGGCCAGCGGGCTCCACACCAGCACGCCCATCCCGTAGCGCCGGCAGACCGGGAGGACCGACGTCTCGATGCCGCGGGCCAGGATCGAGTACGGCGGTTGCTCGGTGCGGAACCGGCCGAGCGCCCGCCGCTCCGCGACGTGCTGCGCCTCGACGATCTCCTCGGCCGGGAAGGTCGAGCAGCCGAACGCCCGGATCTTGCCGGCCCGGACCAGGTCGGTGAGCGCCCCGAGGGTCTCCTCGACGTCGGTGGTGTGGTCGGGCCGGTGCACCTGGTAGAGGTCGATCCAGTCGGTGCCCAGGCGGCGCAGGCTGTCCTCCACGGCGCGGACGATCCAGCGGCGCGAGTTCCCGCCCCGGTTGGGCCCCTCCCCCATCGGGAAGTGCACCTTGGTGGCCAGGACCACGTCTTCTCGCCGGCCCCGCAGCGCCTTGCCGACGATCACCTCCGACTCGCCCGCCGAGTACATGTCGGCGGTGTCCACGAAGTTGATGCCCTGATCGAGGGCGGCGTGGACGATCCGGACGCAGTCGTCGTGGTCGGGGTTGCCGACCGACCCGAACATCATCGTGCCGAGACAGTGGACGCTGACCTGGATGCCGGTGCCGCCGAGGACGCGGTAACGCATGGGGGCTCCCTGGGATGACGCCGCGCTGACCGGGCGGCGGCCGGTGCGGTCACCGTAGGAGTTCGAGCGCGCTCGAGGTCAACCGCTCAGCCGCCGGCCTCCCCGGCCTGGGCCAGGTAGCCGGCCGCCTGCAGCTCGAACAGCTCCCGGTAGAGGCCCTCCTGGGCCATCAGCTCGTTGTGGTCGCCCTGCTGGATGAGCCGGCCGTGGTCCATCACGAAGATCCGGTCGGCGTGCCGGACGTTGGCCAGCCGGTGGGTGATCAGCACCACGGCCCGGTCGGGATGCCGCCGCAGGTGCTGGAAGAGGGCGTGCTCGGCCCGCGCGTCGAGGGCCGCCGAGGGTTCGTCGCAGATCAGCAGCCGGGCGTCCGGGTAGAGACCGCGCGCGGCCACCAGCCGCTGCCACTGCCCGCCGGAGAGGTCCTGGCCGTCCTTGAACTGCCGGTCCAGCAGCGTGTCGTAGCCGAACGGCAGCTCGGTGATCATGTCGTGCGCGACGGCGTCCCGGGCGGCGTCCTCGACCTCGGGCCCGGGCCGGTCGGCGGGCCGGTCGTGCCGGCCGATCCGGATGTTCTGCCGGACGGTGAACGGGAACTTCCACCAGTCCTGGCTCATCACCGCCACCTGGGCGGCGGTCTGCCGAGGGTCCAGCTCGGCGGCGTCCACCCCGTCCCAGCGGATCACGCCGGTGGTGGGCCGGTAGAGGCCGGCGATGAGCTTGGCCAGGGTGGTCTTGCCGGAGCCGTTCTCCCCCACCAGCGCGATCACCTCGCCGCGCCGGACGGTCAGGCTGACCTCGTCCACCGCCGGCGTCTCGGTGTCGGGGTAGCAGAGGCTGACCCGGTCGAGGTCGATCCGGTCGAAGCCGTCCACCGGCCGCGTGCCGCCGGCCGGCACGCGGCGCCGGGCCCGATCCAGGAAGTTCCGGTAGTCCTGGTAGTAGAGGGCGTCCTCGTAGATCGAGTTGGTGGCGAAGACGGCGGTGCGCAGGCCGGCCCGGGCCGACTGCAACGCCAGCAGGGCTGTGGCCGCGGCGGCCAGGGCCACCACACCGTTGAGCAACAGGCCGCCGAGGACCGCGTAGAGGCCGAAGGCGGCGACCCCGGTGGCCGACAGGCCGACCGCGCGGGTCACCGTCTGCGACCGGGCCAGGCGCAGCTCGGCGTGGGTCTCCAGGCTCATCACGCGGTGGAACTCCGTCAGCAGGAACGCCTGCATCTGGTACGCGCGGATCTCGGCGGCGGTGCGCCGGTCGGCCATCAGGTCGCCGAGCATCCACTTGCGTCGCTGCCGGGTGACCCGGGCCAGCCAGTCGAGGTGCTGGCGGCGGGCCATCCGCACCGCGGTCACCGCCTCCGGCGCGGCGGCGGCCAGCAGGCAGGGCAGCAGCACCGGATGGATCACCGTCACCGCCGCGGCGGTGGCCGCCACGCCGACCACGCAGGTGACCAGGTTGACGGTGTCGTTCACGATGGACCCGGCCTCGGCCAGGCCCCGGTCGCGCGCCCGCACCATCTCCTCGGCGAACCCGGCGTCGTCGAACGCCGCCAGCTCGACCGCCGAGGTGGTCTCGAAGAGCCGCAGCTCCACCGCGTAGTTGATCTGCGGGATGAGCCGCGCCTGCGCCCAACCCGCGGCGACGGTCAGGGCGCCTCGAGCGGTGACCGCCGCTGCCGCCAGCACCAGGGCGGGCATCGCCGCGCGGATCCGGTCGGGCGTGGGGCCGGCGGCGAAGAGCTGTTGGAGCACCCCCGTCGTGGCGAGCAGGCCTAGCGTGGTGAGCACGCCGGCGGCGACGTTGAGCCCGATCGAGGCGAGGGTGTCCCGCCGGCTGGTCGCCCAGGCCAGGGCGATGGCCTCCCGGACCAGGGCGGGCAGCCGGCGGGCCACCGCCCAGAATCCGGTGTGGGCGAACTCGGTGGCCCGGTGCATCCAGTGCGGGTCCGTCAGCTCGGGCAGTGCCGGCCCGTCGGCCGGCTCGTCCTGCTCGGACGGGGGACGTGGGCCGATCACCGTGGTCATCGCACCTCCTCGGCGGGGCAGGCAGCACCGGAGCCTACTGTCCGCAACCAGGTGTTGTCTGCTCGTGACCGGCGTGTCGTACATCCGTCCCAATCGCGTGTCGCGCCAAAGGTTCCCCGCTCCCGAGGGGTGGGCGATGTCGGGTCGCGTCGCGCGTACCCGTCCCGGGTGGCAGGCTGGTGAGGTCGCCGGCAGCGGGGCGACGCCGGCTCCGCCGGCTGACCCGTCGTGAAGGAGAAGATCGACCCGATGGCTGTGGACGTCACCACCACGGACGAATGGCAGGCCCTGCGCAAGCACGCCGAGGCGATGCGCGGCACGCACCTGCGGGAGCTGTTCGCCGCGGACGGGCAGCGGGGTGACCGGCTCACCGGCGACGTCGCCGACCTGCACGTGGACTACAGCAAGAATCTGGTCACCGACGAGACGTTGAGCCTGCTGACCGGGCTCGCCGAGCGCGTCGGGCTGGCCGACCGGATCACCGCCATGTTCGCCGGGGAGCACATCAACTCCACCGAGGACCGGGCCGTGCTGCACACCGCGCTGCGGCTGCCCCGCGACGCGTCGCTCACCGTGGACGGCCAGGACGTGGTCGCCGACGTGCACGCCGTGCTGGACCGGATGTCGGCCTTCGCCGAGCGGGTCCGCTCCGGCACCTGGCGGGGCCACACCGGCGAGCGGATCAGCACCGTGGTCAACATCGGCATCGGCGGCTCGGACCTCGGGCCGGTGATGGCGTACGAGGCGCTGAAGGCGTACCGGGACGCCGGGATCAGCTGCCGGTTCGTGTCCAACATCGACCCGACCGACATCCACGACAAGACCACCGACCTGGACCCGGCCAGCACGCTGTTCGTCGTGGTCTCCAAGACGTTCTCCACCCAGGAGACGCTGGCCAACGCCGACCAGGCCCGGCGCTGGCTGCTGGCCGGGCTGGACGCGGACGACAGCGCCATCGCCCGGCACTTCGTCGCGGTCAGCACCAACGAGCAGCGGGTTCGCGACTTCGGCATCGACCCGGAGAACATGTTCGGCTTCTGGGACTGGGTGGGCGGGCGCTACTCGCTGCCCTCGGCGGTCGGGCTGTCGGTGATGCTGGCGATCGGGCCGGCGCGGTTCCGGGAGCTGCTGAGCGGCTACCACGCCGTGGACGAGCACTTCCGGACCACGCCGGTGGCCCGGAACGTGCCGGCGCTGCTCGGCCTGCTCAACGTCTGGTACACCGACTTCCTCGGGGCGGAGACCCACGCGGTGCTGCCCTATTCGCAGTACCTGCACCGGTTCCCGGCGTACCTGCAGCAGCTCACCATGGAGAGCAACGGCAAGTCGGTGACGCGGGACGGCCGGCCGGTCACGTACCCCACCGGGGAGATCTTCTGGGGCGAGCCGGGCACCAACGGCCAGCACGCCTTCTACCAGCTCATCCACCAGGGCACCCGGCTGATCCCGGCGGACTTCATCGCGTTCAGCCAGCCCAACCACGACCTGGGCGACATGCACGACCTGTTCATGTCGAACTTCTTCGCGCAGACCGCCGCGCTGGCCTTCGGCCGCACGAAGGAGCAGGTCGAGGCGGAGGGCACCGCGCCGGAGGTGGTGCCGCACCGGGTGATGGCGGGCAACCACCCGACCACGTCGATCATTGCGCCGAAGCTGACCCCGGCGACGCTGGGCCAGCTCATCGCCCTCTACGAGCACATCGTCTTCACCGAGGCCGCGGTCTGGGACATCAACGCCTTCGACCAGTGGGGCGTGGAGCTGGGCAAGGTGATGGCCAACCATCTCGCGCCGAAGCTCACCGGGGCCGGGCCGGACCTCGGCGACGTGGACTCCTCCACCGCCGCGCTGATCCGCCGCTACCGCGCCCAGCGCGGCCGGGACTGACGTACGCCGGCGGCCTCCGGCCCGAGTGGTCGGAGGCCGCGGGGTCAGCCGCGCAGCAGGTCGGCGTGGGCGGCGCGGAGCCGGGCGAGCGACGGGTCGCCGGCCGGGGCGCGGCGGTCCAGCTCGGCCCAGACCTCGGCCAGGGCGTCGGCGAGCACGCGCAGCTCGGCGGCGTGCCGCCGGCTGCTCTGCCGGTGCAACTCCTCCAGCCGCCGGGACCAGCCGGCGCTGATCGCGGCGATCCGGTCGGCGTCGGCCCGGGCCTGCGCCGTGGTGCGTGCCGCCGCGGCGGGCACGATCGCGGCGACCGGGCGGGGATCGCCGTCGCGGGTGACGACGGTGACGGTGTCGGTCAGCTCGGCGAGGGAGACGAGCTGGGTGAGCCGGGTGCGGACCTCGCGCAGCGGCAGGGCGCGCGGCTGGGGGGACCGGTCGGCCAGTGCGGGGACAGCCATGGACACATGTTGACGTCCGGGTACGACAGAACCGCGCCGGCTGACCGCGCGGGATCAGCCGGCGGCCGTCCACTCCGGCGCCAGCACCGACCAGACCTCCATGTCGGCCCGGCCCTCCGGGGTCGGGGCGGCGCCGCGAAGAACCCCGTCTCGGCTCATGCCGAGCCGGCGGGCCACCGCGATGCTGCGCTCGTTGCCGGCCTTGGTGACCCACTCGACGCGGTGGAGGCCCCGCTCCCGGACCGCCCAGTCGATGATCACGCGGGCGGCTCTAGTGACCAGGCCCTGCCCCTCGGCGCCCTGCTCCAGCCAGCAGCCCGCCTCGCAGACCCCGGTGGTGGTGCTGAGCGACACGAAGAGCACGCCACCGACCAGGGTGCCGCGCTGCCAGATGCCCCAGAGCCCGCCGTCGTCGCGGGCCCACCGGTCGGCGTAGTTCTGCAGGACCCGGCGCGCGGACTCGGCGTCGGTGGCCACGAAGGACGCGCCCACCCAGGGGGCGATGTGCTCCCGACACCGGTCGAGGTTGGCGAGGAACTCGTCGGCGTGCCACGGCATCAGCGGCCGCAGCTCGGCGTCGTCGGTCAGCGGAAGAGCGAACATCCCCGCAACCTAGTGCGATCGCCACCGGCGCCGCACCGGGTTTGCGGCCGGCGGAGCGGCGGGCAGTCGTCATGTCGGTCGGTGGCCCTACGGTGTGCGCCGTGAACGCCGTCCAGACGTACCGATACCTCCAGCCGTCCGCGCTGCGCGCCGCCGGTCTCGACCTCCAGACCTGCGGCGGCCCGGCGGCCAACCCGCGGTTCTTCGCCGGGTTCCTCACCACTCCCACGGCCGCGGCCGCCGGCCTGCTGGCCGTCGCCGAGGTCGCCCGGACCCGCTACCACCAGCCGGTCAGCCCGGCGAGTCTGGACCCGGTGGTGACGGGCAGCCGGGACCGGCTGCGCTTCGAGTCCTTCTCCGGCTGCTGCGGCGTGTACGCCCGGATGGACGTGCTGCCGGCCGGCTTCGACGGCGAGATCGTGGGCCACGGCACCACCAACGTCGACGTCAACCCGCCGCTGCGCGAGGCGCTGGCCCGGGTCGGCGGGATCGAGCCGCTGCACGCCGCCGTCGGCCCGGACGACCTGACCGTCTCCACCATGGACGGCGCGGTGGTGGAGAAGAAGGTTCCGCTGCCGGGTCGCTGGCTGCGCGGCTTCGCGGAGGTGCAGGTGCTCACCGCGGCCTTCGAGCCGCGCGCCGAAGTCTCCGCCGCGGAGGCCGCCGCCTTCCTGCGCCGCCTCCCCGGCGGCGCCGACCGTTCGGTGCTCTGGGCGGTGCCCGCCGGGCGGACACTCCGGCTCACCTCGCGACCCGCGCCGGGCGCCGTCTGCCTGGCCGGCGCGGGCCGGCTCGCGGCGCTGCGCGGCCTGCTCCGGCACGCGCGCACCCTGCGGGTGTACGGGCCGGCGGTCCGGCCCGGCTCGCCCGCCGCGCCGAGCACCTGGGAGCTCGACACCGGGGCGCTGCGGCTGTCGCTGACCCTCTCCCCCGAGCCGTACCGGGGCTTCTCCGGCGAGGGTGCCGCCCTGCTCGCGCTCGCCGGTGACGAGGTGGTCGACGACGCCGAACTGGTCGGCGCGCTGCTCTCTTGGGACCCGACCATCGACGTGGCCGCGCTGGCCGACGCCGCCGGCCTCACCGATGACCGGGTACGCGCCGCCCTGGCCCAGCTCGGCACCGCCGGGCGGGTCGGCTACGACGTGGCTGAGGCCGGCTACTTCCACCGGGTCATGCCGTACGACGCCGGTCGGGCCGAGCGGGACAACCCCCGCCTGGTGGGGGCCCGGGTGCTGGCCGAGCGGGACGCGGTCGTCCGCGAGGGCGAACACGCCACGGTACGCAGTGGCGACGACGTCTATCGGGTGCGCCGGCTGCCCGACGGGGCGTACACCTGCACCTGCCGCTGGTGGGCACGGCACCGCGGGGAGCGCGGGCCGTGCAAGCACGCCCTGGCCGTGTCGATGACGATGGCGCCGGCGGAGGTGGGGGCGTGACCGACTTCTTCGAGTCCCTGACCCGGGGTGACGTGCCCGCCGTCCGGTCGGTGCTGCACGCGCTGGACGAGCCGGGCCGCCGGGCGCTCGGCGAGGAACTGGTCGCCCACGTCCGGCGGCGGCGGGACAACTGGTGGTGGGGAAAGGAGGCGACCGCGCTGGCGGTGGCCGCCGTCGGCACGCAGAGCACCGCGATCAAGGCCGCGGCACTGCTCGGCCGGCGGTCGGTGTGGCTCCGGGAGGCCGACCCCGAGCCGGTGATCGCCGCGGCACGGCAGCGGGGTGTGACCTGGCTGCCCGACCTGGCGTACCGGCTGGCCGAGCGGATGCGCCGCAACGAGCCGTGGCAGGGCTGGCACTTCACGGCGGCCCTGCTGCGGGCGGAGCAGGCGCCGCCGCCGACCGGGGACGCGTTCGTCGCCGGCTGGGCCAACGCGATGTGGTGGCAGCCGCTGCAGGCGCGGCAGCAGCAGCCGCTGCTCGACCGGCTGCGCGACGACCCGTTCCTGGACGCGCTGCTGCCCCGGCTGTTCGAGGTGGACGGGGTCGGCGCCGACCTGTCCGTCGGCGGTGACGGGCAGGCGGCGGCCCGGGCGCTGGCCACGCTCGCGGTGGAGGGCCGGCTCGACCGGGTCGCCCTGCTGGACGGGGTCCTCGGCCGGCTGCTGCGCGGGGACCGGCCGGCCGCGCTGCGCCCGTTCCTCGCCCTGCACGAGCTGCTGGCACCCACCCCGGACGAGGTCACGGCGCGCGCGGGCGCGTACCTTCGGCTGCTCGCCGACGCGCCGGGGCCGGTCGCGACGACGGCGCAGCGGGCGCTGCGCGGCCTCGACGACGCCGTGGAGCTGGAGGCCCTGGCGGAGGCCGCCCGGGCGGTGCTGACCCGGCCCGAGAAGGGCCTGGTTCGGGCACAGCTGTCCTGGCTGGACGCGCTCGCCCGGCAACGGCCGGACCGGGCGGCGGAGATCGCGGCACTCCTTGCGGCGGGAGCCGACCACCCGTCGGCGGACCTCCGAGACCGGGCGGTGGCGCTGGCGGAACGCCACGGACACCGGGCCGTTCGGCACGCCGCCGTGACGGTGGCCGGCGACGAGCTGCCACCCCCGACGCCGGCGGCGGCCGCCCCGCCCCCGATCACCGAGGTGGACGAGCTGGTCGAAGAGGTGTCGGCCGTGATCGGGCAGGGCTGGCCGGCGTCGGCGCTCGAGCGCGTCCTCGACGGCCTCGTCCGGCTGGCCACCACCGACCGGGACCGGCTCGAGGCGGCCCTGCTGCCGGTGCTGCGCCGCCACCACGTCGGCGAGTACGACCACATGTGGGCGATGTTCAACGTGCCGGTCCAGCTGCACCGGGTCCTGCTGGCCGCCGCCGCGCCGGCCGAGGCGGCCACCCGCCGGGACCAGTGGGCCGCGATCCTCAGCGAGTCGCTGACGCGGGCGCTGCGCCCCTTCCGGCGCCGGCCGGCCGTCGAGCCGCCCCGCCGGTCCGCCCTCACGCTGGTCTACTCCGCCCGGCTCGCCGAGATCGGGCAGCGGTTGGACGCCCGGGACGACCCGGGGCTGCTGGCCGCGCCCACGTCGGCCACCGGAGCCGTCGACCCGACCGTGCTCTACGAACGGCTGGCCGCCCTCGGCGACCGTCCGGTGTGGCGGTGGGATCTGACGCAGGCACTGCTCCGGCTGCCCGCCGGTGTGGACGAGCCGCTTGCCGCGAAGGCGGCGGCGCTCGGCACGGCGGCCGGTGACGAGCTCGCCGGCTGGCTGCGCGGGGACGCCCTGCCCACGCCGGTCCAGCGGGTGGTGACGGTCGGCCGGCGGGACCGGGCGGACACCTA
Organism: Micromonospora sp. NPDC023966; assembly: GCF_040639095.1. NCBI lineage: Bacteria > Bacillati > Actinomycetota > Actinomycetes > Micromonosporales > Micromonosporaceae > Micromonospora > Micromonospora sp. NPDC023966. The sequence continues at coordinate 13,637 of NZ_JBEZZJ010000037.1, forward strand.
CGACTACGGCTACGACCGGCTGCCGATCCGGCGCACCGTGGTGGCGAGCGCCCCGTCCGAGGGTGTGGCGGACCCGCTCGGGCTGCTCACCGTGCCGGCTCAGCTGGTCGGCCGCGGGCACGGCGACTGGACCGACCTGTGGCCGGCGCTGCTCCCGGGGCACCGGGGCCTGGTCGCCGCGCACCTGCTGCCCGGCATCGCGCGGGCCGCGCAGGAGGACGTCCGGGAGGCCGCCACGGTGCTGCCGGTGCTGGCCGAGTGCACCGGCCCGAGCGGCCCGGCGCTCGACCTGGCAATGGCCTACGGGCTGTGCGCCCGCCACGAGGTGGACCGGGTCGCCACGCTCGACGCCCTGCTGACCCTGGCGGCCGCCGGGGACCTCGATGCGCCGGCCGTGGGCACCCACCTCGGCGGGCTGGCCGCGGACGGCCAGGTCACGCTGACCCGGGCGGCGACCCCGCTGCGGGACGCGGTCGCGGCCGGCGCCCCGCTGAGCACCTGGCGCCTGCTCGCTGGGGCCCTGCCGGCGCTGCTGACCGCGCCGACGCCGCCCCGGGGCACCCCCGATCTGCTCACCCTCGCCGCCGAGACCGCCCGCGCGACCGGGGTACGGATCGAGGTGCCGGGCCTGGCCGACGTGGTGGCCCGGGGCGGTGGCAGCCGGCTGGTGACCGAGGCCCGCCGGCTCGCCGCCGCGCTGGCCTGACGGGCGGATGGATCGGGCCGGCCCCGGGGCGGGTCGGCCCGACCGATCCCGTCAGGGGTCCATCTCGTACGCGCCGGAGAGGGCGACCACCCGCTGCCACACCCGGGCGGTGCGGTCGGCGTCGGTGACCGGGCGGCGGAGGTGGGCGAGCGCCCAGGCGGCCTGCGCTTCGGTGGTGGCCGCCTTGCCGTGCAGTTCGGTGGCGTAGCCGGAGAAGTCCCGGACCAGCAGGTCGAAGATCTCGTCCAGCAGGTCGGCGTCGAGGCCGGTCAGCTCGGCCTGCTCCAGGATCAGCTGGCCGTAGACGACCAGGGCGAACAGCTGGCCGACGGTGAGCAGGAAGTCCAGGTCCCGCTGCTGGGCCTCGTCCGGGGCGTGCGCGGCGAGCAGGGCGGTCAGCCCGTCGGCCTGCTCCCGGAACCGGGCCACGTTGGGCAGGTGGGCGTGCGCGTCGTAGGCGGCGCGCCAGTCGTGGAAGCGGATCGCGCCGAGGCCGCGGGCCGGACCCTGCCGGAAGAGGAACTCGTCGTCGGCCGGGTCGCGCCGGGTCGGCACGGGCGGGTGTTCGACCGGCCGGAACAGGTAGTTCGGCATGAACTTGAGGATCAGCGCCAGGTTGACGTGCACCGTCCCCTCCAGCTTCGGCAGGCCGCGGATGTCCTTGGCGGCCTTGTCGAAGTAGGTGTCGGCCTCGAAGCCCTTGGCGGCGATCACGTCCCAGAGCAGGTCGATCACCTTCTCGCCCTCGGTGGTGACCTTCATCTTGGTCATCGGGTTGAACAGCAGGTAGCGCCGGTCGTCCGGGCCGGCCGAGCGGAAGTAGTCGACCGCCCGGTCGCTGAACAGCTTCATGGCCACCAGGCGGGCGTACGCGTCGGTCAGCTCGCGGCGCACGTGCGGGAAGTCGGTGACCCGCCGGCCGTACAGCACCCGATTGTGGGCGTGGCCGACGGCCTCGTACATGGCGTGTTCGCAGATCCCGATGGAGGCGGTGCAGAGGTTGAACTTGCCGACGTTGACCGTGTTGAGCGCGGCGTCGAAGGCGGCCGGGCCGGTGTGCAGCACGTCCTCGGCGCGCACCGGGTAGTCCTCCAGGCGGAACTCGCTGACGTACATCTGCGCGTTGACCACGTTGCGGACCAGCCGGTACGCCGGGTGCCGGCTGTCGGCGGCGAAGAAGACGTACCCCTCGGGGCCCTCGACGTCGGCGCGGCGGCCGAAGACGGAGACCAGCCCGGCGACGTTGCCGTTGCCGATGTAGTACTTGCCGCCGGTGGCCCGGAAGCCACCCTCCCCGTCGGGGGTGAGCAGCAGGTCGGTGGAGTAGATGTCGGCGCCGTGCGGCCGCTCGGAGAGGCCGAAGGCCATCACGTGCCCCTCGTCGAGCAGCGCGGCGGCGCGGGCCCGGGCGGCGGCGTTTCCGCTCTGCCAGACCGGCCCGAGGCCGAGCACGGTGACCTGCCAGGTGTACCAGTAGCCGAGGCCGTAGAAGCCGAGGATCTCGCTGAGCGCGGCGTTGCGGGCGGTGTCCCAGCGCTTGTCCGGGTCGCCGCCGCCGTCGGCGGCCGGGGTGAGGAAGGTGGCGAAGAGCCCCTCCTTGGCGGCGAAGTCGAGGAAGTCGGCGTACCACTCGTGGTGGTTGTAGCTCTCCACCAGGGCCCGCTTGCCGCGGGACTCGAACCAGTCGATGGTGGCGCGCAGCAGCCGGCGGGAGGTCTCGTCGAGGTCGGCGGGGTCGTAGAGGTGGGGGTGGAACAGCAGCGGGTCGGTCACGGGTTGGCCTTCCTGGCGGTGGCGGGGTCGAGGTCGCGGAGGGTGTCGAGGACGTCGTCGAGCCAGGCCAGCACCATGCGCTCGTACGCGATGCCGCCGCGCAGCACGACGTGCTGGAGCGCCGCGCGGGCGTCCCGGGCGGCGGGGTCGGGGAAGTCGCGGCGCTCGCCGGCCAGGTAGCCGGCGAGGGTGGCCTCGTGATCGGCGCGGTAGCGCTCGACCTCGGCGACCAGGGCGGCGCGCCCGGCCGCGTCGTCGAACGCGACGCCGCGGATCTTGACGGCCAGCTCGTGCCGGACCGCCTCCGGCTGCACCGGGGCGCGCAGCCAGGTGACCAGGGCGGATCGCCCGGTGGGGGTGACCGACCAGACCTTCTTGTCCGGCAGGCCCTCCTGGCCGACCTCCTCGGCGGTGAGCCAGTGGTCGCTCTCCATCCGCTTGAGCACCCGGTAGATCTGCTGGTGGGTGGCGGTCCAGAAGCGGCCGATCGAGCGGTCGAAGCGCCGGGCCAGCTCGTAGCCGGAGGCGGGCTGTTCCAGGAGCGAGACGAGGATGGCGTGCTCCAGCGACATGCCGGCCATCTTGCTATGCAACGAGTTGCATAGCAAGCCCCGGTCCGGGACGGCCTCCGGTCAGCGGCGGCCCAGCCAGGCGGCCAGCGCGGCGCGCAGCCGGTCGACACCCTCGCCGGTCAGCGCCGAGACCGGCACGGCGTCCGGGCAGGCGCGGCAGAGCGCGGCCACCCACTCCGCCGGCGCCACGTCGATCTTGTTGAGCGCCAGCAGCTCGGGCACGTCCCCCGCGCCGATCTCGTGCAGCACGCCGTGCACGGTGGTGATCTGCTCCAGCGCGTCCGGCGCGGCGGCGTCCACCACGTGCAGCACCAGGTCGCTGCCGCTCACCTCCTCCAGCGTCGAGCGGAACGCGTCGACCAGTTGGTGCGGCAGGTGCCGGACGAACCCGACGGTGTCGGTGACGGTGTAGGTGAGGTCGCCCGTGGAGATCCGCCGTACCGTCGGGTCGAGCGTGGCGAAGAGCACGTCCTGGACCTGCGCGTCCGCGCCGGTGAGGCGGTTGAGCAGGGCCGACTTGCCGGCGTTGGTGTAGCCGGTGATGGCGACCGACGGCACCCGGTTGCGGGCCCGCCGGCCGCGGTTGCGCTCCCGCCGCCGGGCCAGCTCGGCGACGTTGCCCCGCAGCCGGGTGGCCCGCTGCCGCAACCGGCGGCGCTGGGTCTCCAGCTTCATCTCACCGGGGCCGCGGACGCCCATGCCGGCGCCGCCGGCCATCCGGCCGCCGCCCACCCGGGACAGCGCGCGGCCGTCACCGCGCAGCCGGGGCAGTTGGTACGCGATCTGCGCCAGCTCCACCTGCACCCGGCCCTCGCTGGTGCGGGCGTGCTCGGCGAAGATGTCCAGGATCAGCGCCGTCCGGTCGACCACCCGCACCCCGGTGCGTTCCTCGAGGTTGCGCACCTGACCGGGGCTCAGCTCGCCGTCGGCGATCACCACGTCGGCGTGGGTCCGCTCGGCCACCGCGGCCAGCTCGTCCACCTTGCCGGAGCCCACGAAGGTGGCCGGGTCGGGTTTCGGGCGGTTCTGCACCACCGCGTCGGCGACGGTCAGCCCGTCGGTGTCCGCCAGGCGGCTCAGCTCGGCCAGCGAGGTCTCGGTCCCCGGGCCGCTCCCGTCGCCGCCCTCGGGATGCACCGCCACCAGCACGGCGGTCGGCCGCCGTCCCGCCGTCGTGGCGCCCGCGCCCATCAACCACGTCCCGGCCATCGCCCACCTCGCTCCTCCGGCTGGGTGCGATCTACCCGGGCCGGACCGGACCATGCGGGGCGGGGAGATGGTCGCGGAGCGCGGCGAACTGCGCCACGGTCAGGTACGACGGGTTCGCCGCCTGCGGCTGGCGGAACACCTCGGCCCCGGCCAGCCGGGCGTCGGACCGCAGCACCTCCCGCCGCACCCGCCGCGGCTCGTCCAGGATCGTCAGGTCCAGCGGCAGGGTCCACGGCCCGCCCGGCTCACCGGGGATCGGCGCCGCGGCGACCCGGCCCAGGCCCCATACCCCGTACGGGGCCCGGCCGCGGCTGCCGCTGGCCCAGAACACCACCGGCTGCCCGGGGCGCATCAGCCGGACCCGGTAACCGGGGCGGACGCACCAACTGGTCACCCGGGCGTCGGCGGCGAAGCGGCCCGCCAGGTCCACGGCGTCCGCATTGCCCTTGATCAGCCAGGCGCCGAGGTCGTCGAGGGTCACCCGCCGGTCGCTCATCCGGCCATTCTGCGGCCCGGCCGACCGTCGTGCCGGGCGGCGGCTCAGATGATGAGGTGGGTCCAGTAGGTCAGCCAGACGGCGAACAGCGCGCCCTGGAGCAGCGCCAGCCCGGCGGTGAGCCAGGCGTCGAGGCCGGGCCGGCGGGCCCAGCGGGCCAGCACGAGCGCCACCGGAAAGGCGGCGAGCAGGTAGCGGAGCAGGCTCTTGTACACCGGCGGGCCCATCGACAGCGGCACCAGCACCACGATCACGGTGTAGACCAGGTACGGCCAGTCGGCCCGCCGGCGCAGCCCGACGGCCGCCACGATCAGCATCGCCACGGCGATCCAGACCCGCAAGGTGTCGGCTGAGTTGTCGCCGACGAGCGCCGACCCGGCCACGCCCAGCGGGTTCTGCACCTTGATCCCCCAGCCCTTCTCCTGGGCGTGCTGGTAGGCAAACCAGTCGCCGCTCTGCCAGCCACAGAACGCCATGAAGGTGAGCCAGCCGGCCGGGACCAGCAGCAGCGGCCAGCCCTGGCGCAGGTAGCGCGCCAGGGTGCGCGGGTCGAGCCGCCAGCCGTGCTGGCGCAGCAGCACCAGGGCCAGCGGGATCACCACCACGAAGCCGACCGAGCGGCTCATCGCCAGGAAGTAGCCGACGATCCCGACCACCAGCCAGCGGCGCTGCTCGGCGTACCAGAACGCGGCCAGGGCGAGGCAGACGAAGAGCGACTCGGTCAGCGCCGCCTGGAACAGGAACGCCGTGGGCAGGAGCAGCAGGTAGCGGGCCACGCGCCGGCCGTCCGCGCCGGCGTCGCCCGGGTCGCCGGCGCCGAGCAGCCGGGCGCCGAGCCGGTGGGCGTAGTAGAGCTGGAACAGCAGCGCCACGTTGGCGACCAGCAGCAGCGCCCAGGCGGTGTGCCCGCCGAACAGCGGCGCCAGGGGCCGGGCCAGGAACGGGTAGAGCAGCGGGAAACCGAAATCGGTCCACGGCCGGTCCAGCGGCACCCGGGCCAGGTGGTCGTAGAGGAACGAGTCCCAGGCGAACCAGAGCGAGATCCAGCGGTGCGACGAGATCTCGTCCTGCTGGGCCCGCATCATCGCCTCGTCGGCGGGTGGCGCGCCGGGCACCTGGTCCCAGGCGGTCAGCACCAGCACGCCGATCAGGCTGAGCACGAGCTTCGAGCCGGCGAAGACGGCGAGCACGAAGCCCCACGGGGCGGGGACCCGCGCGGCGAGCCGACGGCCCGCCGCCGCCAGCCGAGCGCGCGCGCCCGGCCGCAGGTCGGGGCCGGGTACGTCCGCCGTCCCGGCCTGCCGCTCGTCCGCCATCCCGCTCCCACCGGTCGCCCCGCGACCGACCCCCGGACCGGGAAACCGTCGGCGCTTCCCCGTTCCGCGCCGGTTCACACCCGCCCCACCCCGAACGGGTGACCCGGGGCCGGCGGATCGCGGGCGCAGGTGAGTCGGCCGGCAGGACGGGTAAGGGCGCTGCCGCATCGGCAGGCTGCTGGCGGGGGGCGCGGACGGCATGGGTGACGGCAACGGGACCGTGATCATCGGGGCGGGGCCCGCGGGGCTGACCGCCGCGTACGAGCTGCTACGGCACGGCGAGCCGGTCCGGGTCTACGAGGCCGACGAGGTGGTCGGCGGGATCAGCCGCACGGTGGAGCGGGACGGCTGGCGGTTCGACATCGGCGGGCACCGGTTCTTCACCAAGGTCTCCCGGGTGGAGGACTTCTGGCACGAGATCCTGCCGGACGAGGACTTCCTGCTCCGGCCGCGGATGAGCCGGATCTACTACCGGGGCGCGCTCTACGACTACCCGCTCAACGCCACCAACGCGCTGCGCAACCTCGGCCTGCGGGAGGCGCTGCGCTGCGTCGGGTCGTACGGCCGGGCCCGGCTGCGGCCGCCGAAGGACCAGTCGCACTTCGAGGGGTGGGTGTCGGCCCGGTTCGGCTGGCGGCTCTACTCGATCTTCTTCAAGACGTACACGGAGAAGGTCTGGGGGATGCCGGCCGACCAGTTGCAGGCGGACTGGGCCGCCCAGCGGATCAAGAACCTGTCGCTCTCCACCGCGGTGCTCAACGCGCTGCTGCCCAAGCGCAACCGCAAGGACGTGACCAGCCTGATCGAGGAGTTCCAGTACCCGAAGCACGGCCCCGGGATGATGTGGGAGCGCTGCACCGAGGAGGTGGAGAAGCGGGGCGGCACGGTCCGCACCAACACCTGGGTGACCGAGGTGCACCGGGACCCGGCGCAGCGGCGGGCCACCGCCGTCACGGTGGTCGACGCCGGGGGCGAGCGCACCGAACCGGCCGGCCACGTGATCTCCTCGATGCCGATCTCCGCGCTGGTGCGGGCCATGCAGCCGGAGGCCCCGCCGGAGGTACGGGCCGCCGCCGACGACCTGCGGTATCGGGACTTCCTGACCGTCGCGCTGGTGGTGCCGGAGGAGTTCTCCTTCCCGGACAACTGGATCTACGTGCACGACCCGGCCGCCAAGGTGGGCCGGATCCAGAACTTCGGGTCCTGGTCGCCGTACCTGGTGAAGGACGGGCGGACCTGCCTGGGGCTGGAGTACTTCGTGTTCGAGGACGACGAGATGTGGCGGACCCCGGACGCGGACCTGGTCGCCTTCGCCACCGCCGAGCTGGAGCGGCTGGGCCTGGTCCGCCCCGGCTGCGTGGAGGCCGGCTACGTGGTCCGGATGCCGAAGGCGTACCCCGTCTACGACGAGCGCTACCAGCACAACGTGGACGTGATCCGACACTGGCTGGCCCGGGAGGTGCCGAACGTGCATCCGGTGGGGCGCAACGGGATGCACCGCTACAACAACGCGGACCACTCGATGCTCACCGCCATGCTGACCGCCGAGAACATCGCCCACGACGCCGGCCACGACGTCTGGACGGTCAACGTCGAGCAGGACTACCACGAGCAGCGGACGCCGTCGCGGCACGGCACCGGGCGGGACGCCCCGGTCATGCCGGCCCGCCGGTAAGGCGCCAGCGTGAGGGCGGTCATAACGGCTGGACGCCCGGGGCGGGGCTGCTGCTAGCCTTCTCGGCAGGTCATGAGCGCCAGCGCCAAGCCCCGGCTCGCTGGCCGGCAACCCTCCTCCGCGGTGGGGTGCCCCGGGTGAGGACCAGGCACCGGCAGCCGCCGGTGCAAGCGTGGCCTGGTACCCAGGTCATCACCGACCAGAGGGAACCATGTTTGCTCAGCTTCGCACCCCGCCCGCCGACGGCATCGCCTACCCGGCGCGTTTCGCGCTGGTCAAGCGGCGGCACGTCGACCTGATGCGGGTGTGCAGCGACGCCTGTCGCCGCCCCGACGCGCGCTGAGCGCCACTCCCCTCCACCTCCGCACCATCCCTTCCGGCTCGCCCGCCTCGGGCGTGCCGTCGGCGGCGTGCGCCCACGCCGCCCCGGACCCTGGAGACACCTGTGCGATTCCGTTCCGCCCTGACCCGCGCCGCCGCGTTCGGCGCCGCCGCCGTGCTCGCCGCCACCGCCCTCACCGCGTGCGGCGACGACGGCGCCACCAGCGAGGCCGCCAACCCGTACGGCCTGCTCCAGGCCGGCGTGCTGCGGGCCGGCACGCTCACCGACGCCCCGCCGAACGTGTACCTGAAGGACGGCAAGTTCACCGGCTTCGACAACGACCTGCTCACCGCCGTCGCCGCGAAGGTCGGCCTGAAGGTGGAGTTCGTCGGCACCGACTTCTCCGCCCTGCTCTCCCAGGTGAACAACCGCAAGTTCGACGTGGGCAGCTCCTCCATCACCATCACCGAGGCCCGGAAGAAGACCGTCGACTTCGGCAACGGCTACGACTTCGGCTACTTCGGACTGGACGTGCCGGCCGGCTCCCCGATCAGCGGCTTCGACCAGCTCGCCGGCAAGCGGGTCGTGGTCGTGCAGGGCACCGTCCAGGACGACTACGCCACCCGGGAGAACCTCAACCCGGTGCGGGTGCCCGACTACAACGGCGCGGTCAACCAGCTCAAGGCCGGCACGGCCGACGCCTGGATCGCCCCGGCCGAGATCGGCGACAAGTCCGCCGCGGACAGCAGCGGGAAGATCAAGGTGGCCGCGAAGCAGCTCAGCCCGGCCCCGACCGCGTACGCGTTCGCCAAGGGAGGCGACAAGCTGCGCGAGGCGCTGAACAAGGGCCTCGACGAGGTGATCGCCGACGGCACCTGGAGCCGGCTCCAGGCGCAGTACTACCCGGGCCGGCCGATCCCGGCCGACTTCAAGCCGGGCAGCGGCACGGTGGCCGTGCCGTCGCCGTCAGCGGCTTCCTGACCCGGAACGATCCAGACGAGCGGGGCGGACGGAGACATGGATCCACTGAGCACCCTGTGGGAGACCTTCTTCGACTGGGACGCCATGCGCGAGGCGCTGCCCGAGATGCTGACCGTCGGGCTGCCCAACACGCTGATCCTGGCGGTCTCCGCCGCCCTGCTCGGCTCGGTGCTGGGCATGCTGCTGGCCGTCGCGGGCATCTCGCGTACCCGATGGTTGCGGTGGCCCGCCCGGGTCTACACCGACGTCTTCCGCGGCCTGCCGGCGGCGGCGACCATCCTGCTCATCGGCGTCGGCCTGGCGCCGCTGGGCATGCAGGTGTGGGGCCCGAACCCCTACCCGCTCGGCGTGCTGGCGCTGTCGCTGATCGCCGCCGCCTACATCGGTGAGATCTTCCGCGCCGGCATCCAGAGCGTGGAGGCCGCCCAGCTGGAGGGGGCCCGGGCGCTCGGTTTCTCCTGGGGCGAGGCGATGCGCCTGGTCATCGTTCCGCAGGGCGTACGCCGGGTGCTGCCGGCCTGGGTCAACCAGCTCATCGCGCTGATCAAGGACTCCAGCCTGGTCTACTTCCTCGGTCTGGTGGCCAGCCAGCGGGAGCTGTTCCGGATCGGCCAGGACTACGCCGCCACCACCGGCAACGAGTCCGCGCTGCTGCTGGCCGGCCTGTGCTACCTGGTGCTGACCGTGCCGCTGACCCACGCGGTCAACTGGATCGACCGGCGGCTGCGGCAGGGCCGGACGGTGGCCGCCCCGGACCACGACGTCGAACTCGACCCCGCCGGCGCGCCGGCTCCGGCCGGAAAGGACCCACGATGAGCACCGCCACCGCCACCTCGGTCAGCCTGGCCGTCCGGGACGTGCACCTGGCCTTCGGTCAGCACCGGGTGCTGCGCGGCGCCGACCTGGAGGTGGCCCGGGGCGGGACCGCCTGCGTGATCGGCCCGTCCGGCTCCGGCAAGTCGACGCTGCTGCGGACGATCAACCGGCTCATCGAGCCGGACCGTGGTGACGTGCTGCTCGACGGGCGCAGCGTGCTGGGCGACGACCCGGACGCGCTGCGCCAGCGGATCGGCATGGTGTTCCAGCAGTTCAACCTCTTCCCGCACATGACCGTGCTGCGCAACCTCACCCTCGCGCTGCGCAAGCTCAAGAAGCTCCCCGAGGACGAGGCGGTGCAGGTCGCCCGGGCCCAGCTCGACCTGGTCGGGCTGGCCCACAAGGCCGAGGCCCGGCCGGCGCAGCTCTCCGGCGGGCAGCAGCAGCGGGTGGCCATCGCCCGGGCCCTGGCGCTGCGGCCGCAGGTGATGCTCTTCGACGAGGCCACCTCGGCGCTCGACCCGGAGCTGGTCAAGGGGGTGCTCGGGGTCATGGCCGACCTCGCGGCCGCCGGCATGACCATGGTGGTGGTCACCCACGAGATGGGCTTCGCCCGCGAGGTGGCCGACACGGTGGCCTTCATGGACGCCGGCGTCGTGCTGGAGGCCGGCCCGCCGGCCGCCGTCTTCGAGGCCCCGGAGCACCCACGACTGCGTCGCTTCCTGTCCCAGGTGCTGTGACCCCGACCGCCCGGCCCCGCGCCCTCGTCCTCCGGGTCGCCGAGGTGGCGGGGTCCGGGCGCCTTGGATGCCGCCACCTCGGCGGGCCGACGGCTCAGACCGCGGGGCAGCGGTCCGAGAGCGCGTAGCGGGTGAGCACGACGTCGCCGATCTGGCGTACCTCGACGACCCGGGCACGGCGGCCCGGGTGCCACGGGAAGGCGCCCTCCCCGACGAACCGGGGCGCCCGGTGGTCGCCCACGAAGAACGGCGCGACCACCAGGTGCAGCTCGTCGGCGACGCCGGCGGTGAGGAACTGGCAGTGCACGGTGCCGCCGCCCTCCACCATGAGCCGGTCGACGCCGCGCCCGGCCAGGTCGGCGAGGATCACGGCCGGGGTGACCGGGTCACCCGCGTCGACCACAGTGGCCACCGCGCCCACCTGCTCCCGGGTCTTCTCCACCACACCGCGCGGGCAGTAGACCAGCTTCGGCCCGTCGCCCATGGTGAAGAACCGGGCGGTGGGGTCGAGGTCGCCGCTGGCGGTGACGGTCACCTTCGCCGGGGACGAGGGCAGGCCGCGGGCCACCCGCTCGGCCCGCCGCCGCTCGCTGCGCACCAGCAGCCGGGGGTCGTCGCGGCGGACCGTGGCGGCGCCCACCATGATCGCGTCACAGGCGGCCCGGACCGCGTCGATCCGGTCCAGGTCGTCGTCGTTGGACAGCAGCAGCCGCTCGCCGGTCGCGTCGTCGATGTAGCCGTCGATCGACATGGCGCAGCTGAGCAGCACGTACGGCCGGCCGGTCACGGCACGAAGGGCAGGTCGAGGGCATGGTCGGCGCGGACCACCTTGGCCGCCAGGTAGCCCGCGTTCGCCGGGGACAGGTGCACGCCGGTGAGCACCCGGTCGGCCACCGTGATCCCCAGCCGCTCCAGCTGGGCGGCCTTGTCCGGGTTGTTGCTGAGCAGGGCCACCCGGGTCACGCCGAGCGCGGCGAGCATCTGCGCGGCCACCGTGTAGTCGCGCTCGTCGGCGCCCCGGCCGAGCGCCACGTTCGCCTCGTAGGTGTCCAGCCCTCCGTCCTGCAGGGCGTACGCGTCGAGCTTGGCGTAGAGGCCGATACCCCGGCCCTCCTGGCGCAGGTAGAGCAGGTAGCCGCCGGCGTCGGCGATCCGCTCGACCGCCTCGCGCAACTGCGGGCCGCAGTCGCACCGCTGGCTGCCGAACACGTCGCCGGTCAGGCACTCGCTGTGCGGGCGGACCAGCGGTGGAGAGGCCTCCGGGTCCCGCCGCTCACCGAGCCCGATCGCGAGGTGCTCGCGACCGTCGACCAGGCCGTGGAAGGAGTGCACCCGGGCGGTGGTCACGTACCCGTCGGGGAACCGCAGGGGGACGGTGACCTGGGTCCGAACCGTCGCGGTGGGCAGCGTTTCGTCCATGCTTCTCCTCAGTCCGGGCTGCCGGGACGTGCCGGCAACGCACACCTCGCACCAACACCGTAGGCGGGATCACCGACAGTCGCCGGTCTCCTGAGGACGCCGGCGGACCAGCAGCACCGCGGCCCCCGGCAGACTGGCCACCAGGACCAGCGCCCCGTAGACCGTGCCGGTGGCGACGCCCTGCGCGGCGGTGAGCCCGGCCGCGGCGAACGCCCAGGCGGCCACCCCCTCGCGCGGCCCGAATCCGCCCACATTGGTCGGCAGCCCCATGGCGAGCAGGGCCAGCAGGATCAGCGGCAGCAGCCGGGACAGCGGCGCGTCGACGCCCGCGGTGCGCGCCGCCACCACGAAGGTGGCCAGGTGGCCGGCCACCACGACGGCCGAGGCCGCCACCACGCCGAGCCAGGTGCGCCGGGCGAGCAGGCCGGCCCGGACGTCGGCGACCGCGGTGCGCGCCGCGCGGGCCCAGCGGGACGCCCCGGAGCGGGGCACGGCCCGGGCGGCCAGCGCCAGGGCCAGCGCGGCGGCGGCCAGCCCGGCGGCCACCGCCGGCAGGTACGGGCGGACCGGGGACGGCAGCGCCGCCAGCACGGCCACCGCGATGACCAGCTGGACCACCTGGCCGGCGGTGCGCTCCCAGACCACGGCGCGGACACCCCGGGCCACGTCCCCGGCGTCCCGGCCGTGCCGGACCGCCCGGTGCACGTCGCCGAGCACCCCGCCGGGCAGCGTGGAGTTGAGGAAGACCGCCCGGTAGCAGTGCGCGACCGCCGCCGGCAGCGGCAGCCGTACGCCCAGCCCGCCGGCGACGAGCGACCAGCGCCAGGCGCAGCAGACCGTGGTGACCGCGCCGATGCCGAGTGCGGCGGCGAGCGCCGGCGCGTCGATCAGCCGCAGCCCGGCCAGGAACGGGCCGGCGCCCACCGACCAGACCAGCGCGGCGAGCACGGCGAGCCCGGCGAGCGGGCGGGCCCAGGCCCAGAGCGACCGGGCCGGCGCGGGCGCGGCGGCCGGGACGGGCCCGGCGACGGCGGCGTGTGACAACAGCGGTCCTCCCTCGGTCCATCCCTTGTCACGTGTCGCCGGCCGGTATGGTTCACCCGGCCAGCAGGTCGGCGTGGTGCAGCACCACGCGCAGCCGGCCGTCCGCCGCCTCGGCGAGCCGCCGCTCCCGGTACGCCCCGACCACGCCGCCCAGCTCCGGCCGCTCCTCGACGGCCGCGTCGAGCCAGCCGACCAGCCACTCCGCGGTCAGCGCGGCCTGCTCCGGACCGAGGTGCCAGGGGCTGGACCGGATCCGCACCGGCACGCCCCGGCGGCGGAAGGCCGCCACGGTGACGTCCACGGCGTCCGGCCCGAGCAGGGCGCGACCGCCGACCGTCCGCCGCTGGTGGGCGTTGAACGCGGCCTCCAACGCGGCGTCGAGCGGGTCGGCGGGGGTGAACCGCACCCGGCCCAGCACGGTGATCGCGAACAGGGTGGGGTGACCCACGCACGCCGCCACCACCCGCTCGACCTCCTCGGCGGTGAGCATGTCCAGCAGCGCCGAGGCGGTGACCAGGTCGGCGTCGGCCAGATCGGCGGGCGCCAACCGGGTGATGTCGGAGCCCCGCGTCAGCACGGTGACCGGGCGGCCGTCGGCGGACCCGATCTCCCCCGCGGCGGCCAGCGCCAGCAGGTCGGCGTCCCGCTCGTGCAGCTCCCAGCGCTGCGGGCCGGGCAACCGCGGGGCGAGCCAGCGGGCCATCGACCCGGTGCCGCTGCCCAGGTCGTGCACGACCAGCGGCCGGTCGGCGGGCAGCCGGGCGCGCAGCGCGTCGACCAGGTCGGCGGAGCGGGCGGCCGCGTCGGCGGGTTCGCGCAGCCGCAGCCAGTCCGCGAAGTCGGGGGGTAGCAGGGAGGTGGTCATGCCGCGGTGGCCTCCTTGAGGGCGGCCGCCAGTCGGTGCGCGGTGACCGCCCAGCCGGTGAGGGTGTCCCGCCGCTGCCGGGCGGCGCGGCGCAGCCGGTCCCGCAGGTCCGGGTCGGTGAGCCAGCGGCGCAGCGCGTCGGCCAGCGCGGCCGGGTCCGCCGGGGGCACCAGCAGGCCGGGCCGGTCGCCGTCCGGGCCGCGCCCGAGTGTCCCGGGCAGGCCGCCGGTGTCGCTGGCCAGCACCGGTACCCCCCGCGCGAGCGCCTCGGTGACCACCATCCCGTAGGTCTCCCGGCGGGACGGCAGCACCAGCAGGTCGGCGGCGGCGTACGCGGCGGCAAGGTCGGCCCCGGTGCACGGACCGGCCAGCCGGACCCGGCCGGCGAGGCCGGCGTCGGCGAGTTGCCGGCGCAGCCGCGCGACGAAGTCCGGGTCGCGGGTGAGCGGGCCGACCCAGTCGCAGGTCCAGGGCAGTTCGGCGACCCGGTGCAGGGCGGCGACGAGCACGTCGTGCCCCTTGAGCGGGGTGACCGCCGCGACGCAGAGCAGCCGGTCGCCGGCCGGCGAGCCGGGGGCGACCGGCGCCGGGTCGACGCCGGGCGGGGCGACCGCCACCCGGTCGGCGGCGAGCGGATAGCGGTCGAGCAGCCGGCGGCGGGTCCACGCGCTGGTGGTCACCACGGCCGTCGCCGCGGCCAGCGCCCGGGCCTCGACCTCGTCCTCCAGCGGCAGGTGCACCAGCACGACGAGGCGCAGCCGCCGGGCCTGCGGGGCCAGCACCTCCGGCACGGTCGAGGCGACCAGCCCGTCGAGCAGCACGACCGCGCCGTCGGGCAGCGCCGCGAGCACCCCCGCCAGCGCGGCCCGGTCCGCCGCCGCCGGGTGCGGCCAGCCACCCGGCACCGGGTGCTCCCGCACCGTCCAGCCGAGCGCGGCCAGCTCGCGGCAGGCCCGCCGGTCGTACCCGTTGCCGCCGCTGGGGCTCGCCGGGTCGTCGATGTCGCCCGGCAGCACCACGTGCACGACGGTCATCCGGTCAGAGCGACCGCTCGTAACTGGCCCAGGCGACGTGCGACTCGTGCAGGGTGACGGTGATCCCGGCCAGGCCGCGCGCCCCCTCGCCGAGCCGCCCGGCGTGCACGGCCTCGGCCAGCCGGTCGGCGACCGTCCGGGCCAGCACCTCGGTGGTGGTGTTCACCCCGGAAAAGTCCGGCTCGTCGTCGAGGTTGCGGTAGTTGAGCGCCCCGAGCACGGCCTTGAGCTGCTCGGTGGCCAGGCCGATGTCGACCACGATCCCGTCGGCGTCCAGCTCCGGCCGGCGGAAGGTGACGTCGACGACGAAGGTCGCGCCGTGCAGCCGCTGGGCCGGGCCGAACACCTCGCCACGGAAACTGTGGGCGACCATCATGTGGTCCCGGACGGTGACGCTGAACACGGATCACTCCTCTTCGTAGGTGATGAGCTGGCAGAGCGCGGGGAGCCGGCCCGAGGCGAGCCGGTCCAGCACGTCGGGCAGGTCCGCGAAGCGGGACCGGCCGGTGAGCAGCGCGTCGAACGCCGGGTCGGCGAGCAGGTCCAGGGCCACCGCCAGCCGGTCGGCGTAGCTCCGGTCCGCGCGCCGGGGCGACACGGTGCCGACCTGGCTGCTGCGGATGCCGAGCCGCTTCGAGTGGAACGCACCGCCCAGGGCCAGGGTGACCGGGCGGTCGCCGTACCAGCTCAGCTCCAGCACGCTGCGCTCCGGGCGGAGCAGGTCCAGGGCGCGTTGCAGCCCCTCGGCGCTGGCGCTGGCATGCACCACCAGGTCCCGGTCGCCGGCCGCGTCGGCGGGCAGCGCGAAGTCGACACCGAGCGCCGCGGCCACCTCGGCCCGGGCCGGGTCGGCGTCGACCAGCTCCACGCGGACCCCGGGGAAGCGGGCCAGCACGGCGGCCACGCAGCAGCCCACCATGCCGCCGCCGAGCACGGTGGCCCGGTCGCCGACCAGCGGCGCGGCGTCCCAGAGCGCGTTCACCGCGGTCTCCACCGTGCCGGCCAGCACCGCGCGGGCCGCCGGCACCCGATCGGGTACGACCACCACGGCGTCGGCCGGCACCACGTACGCGGTCTGGTGCGGGTGCAGGCAGAAGACGGTACGCCCGCGCAGCTCCGCCGGTCCCGCCTCGACGGTGCCGACGCTCAGGTAGCCGTACTTCACCGGGGCCGGGAAGTCGCCCTCCTGGAACGGAGCGCGCATGGTGGCGTACTGGTCGGGCGGGACCCGGCCGCTGAAGACCAGGGTCTCGGTGCCCCGGCTGACGCCGGAGTAGCGGGCGCGGACCAGCACCTCGCCGGGGCCGGGCGGGGCGAGCGCGACCGGGCGGATCTCACCCTCGCCAGGGGCGCGCAGCCAGAAGGCGCGGGCGTCACCGGTCACGAATTCTCCTCTTTTCCGCATCCGGACCGAACCGGACGGCCGAATTTCCCGTGATGACTGGCAGGGTTGTCGATCATAGACACGGAGGCAGGGTGTCCACGGTTCGAAATGGCCCGTCGGTCGGGCTGATCGTGCAGTTCGTCCTGCTGGCCGGGCTCGCCGCCACGGTGGGCCTCGGCGTGGCGGGCTGGCTCGCCGGCCTGGCGTACGCCGGGGTGCTCTGCGGGCTGCTCCGGCGCGGCCTGCGGGCGGCCGGCGCGGACCGGCTCGGTCCGGCCGACCGGGTGACGCTGGCCCGGGCGCTGCTGGTCGGCGGGGTGCTCGCCCTGGTCGTCGACGGCGGGCCGGCGCCGGTGGCCGTGCTGGTCCCGCTCACCGTGGTGGCGCTGGCGCTGGACGCGGTGGACGGCCGGGTGGCGCGGCGCACCGGCACGGTGAGCGCCCTGGGCGCCCGCTTCGACATGGAGGTCGACTCCTTCCTGCTCCTGGTGCTCAGCGTCCACCTTGTCCCCTCCGTGGGCACCTGGGTGCTGGTGATCGGCGGGATGCGGTACGCCTTCGTGGCGGCGAGCTGGCCGCTGCCCTGGATGCGCGGGACGCTACCGCCCCGATACTGGCGCAAGGTGGTCGCGGCGGCGCAGGGCGTGGTGCTCGCGGTGGCCGCGAGCGGGCTGCTGCCCCCGGCGGCGACCGGGGCGCTGGTCGCCGGCGCGCTGGCCCTGCTGGTGGAGTCGTTCGGCCGCGACGTGCGCTGGCTGTGGCGGCACCGCCCGGGCGCCCCGGCCGTCCGACCCGTCCCGGCCGTCGAGCTCGTACCGGCGGCGGGACCCGCGCTGCCCGCCGCGACCGCGCTCCCCGCGCTGCACGTCGGGCCGGTCCCGCCCGGCCGGCCGATGCCGGTCGCCGTCCGGATCGTCGCTCACCAGCCGGTCTGACCCCTCCCTCCCCTCGCCGAAGGACGCCCCCGTGTCACTGCGTACCCGTCTCCGCCGGCCTGCCGGGCCGGCCACCCCCGCCCTCGACACCGAGGCGTCCACGCCGACGCCCGGCACGCCGGAGGACGCCACGCCACCGGGCGACGCGGCGGTGGCCGACGCCGGCACCGCCGGCCCGGCGCGCAACGCTTCCCGTGCCCGTCGTGCGGCCGGGGCGGTCCTCACCGGGCTGGCCGCGCTGCTGGTGGCGGCGGCGCTGGTCGCACCGGACCGGCTGGCCGAGGCCGGGCCGGGCGCGGTGCTGCGGCTCCCGGTGGAGGCCCTGGTCGCGGTGGCCCTGCTGCTCGTCCTGCCGACCCGGGCCCGCCGGCCGGTCGCCGTGGCGCTCGGCCTGGCGCTGGGCCTGCTGACCGTGCTCAAGCTGCTGGACACCGGCTTCTGGGTGGCCCGGGACCGGCCGTTCGACGTGCTCCTCGACTGGGGCCTGTTCGACGACGGCTTCGGCTACCTCACCGACTCGGCCGGCCGGGCCGGCGCGGTCGCCGCGGCGGCCGGCGTGGTGCTGCTCGTGGTCGGCCTGCCGGTGCTGGTGGCCCTCGCGGCGCGGCGGCTGGCCCGGGTCCTGGCCGGGCACCGCACCGGCGCGGTCCGGGTGGTCGCCGCGCTGGCCGTGCTCTGGCTGGGCTGCGCCCTGTTCGGGGTACGCGCCGCCGGCGTGCCGGTCGCCGACCGGACGGCGACCACCCTGGTCGCGTCGCACGTCGGCCAGGTCCGGGCCGGCCTGCGCGACCGGGCCGCGTTCGCCGGGGAGCTGACGGCCGACGCGTACCGGGACGTGCCCGGCGACCGGCTGATGACCGGGCTGCGCGGCAAGGACGTGCTGGTCGCCTTCGTGGAGAGCTACGGCCGGGACGCCGTGGAGGACCCGGCACTCGCCCCGGGCGTGAACGCGGTGCTCGACGACGGCTACCGCCGGCTGCGCGCGGCCGGGTACGACGCCCGCAGCGGCTTCCTCACCTCGCCCACCTTCGGCGGCGGCAGCTGGCTGGCCCACGCCACCCTGCTCTCCGGGCTCTGGATCGACAACGACCAACGCCACCGGGACCTGCTGGCCGGCGACCGGCTCACCCTCAACGGCGCGTTCCACCGGGCCGGCTGGCAGACCGTCGGGGTGTTGCCGGCCGCCACCCAACCCTGGCCGGAGGGGAAGTTCTTCGGCTACGACCGGTACTACGACGCGGAGAAGTTGGCCTACCAGGGCCCGAAGTTCAGCTACGCGCCGATGCCCGACCAGTACACCCTGGCCACCTTCCAGCGGCTGGAGCGGGACCGGCCGCACGCCCCGGTGATGACGGAGATGCCGCTGGTCTCCAGCCACTCCCCCTGGTCGGCCATCCCGAAGCCGGTGCCCTGGGACGCGGTCGGCGACGGCACCATCTTCCACACGGCGTCCACCAGCACCGGCGGCAGCCGGGACATCGTGCAGCGGGACGCCGACCAGGTCCGCGCCGACTACCGGCACTCCATCGAGTACAGCCTCGGCACCCTGGTGTCGTACGTGCTGACCTACGGCGGGGACGACCTGGTGCTGGTCTTCCTCGGCGACCATCAGCCGGCCGCCTCGGTGACCGGGGAGGGCGCCGGCCGGGACGTGCCGATCACCATCGTGGCCAAGGACCCGGCCGTGCTGGACCGGGTCGCCGGCTGGGGCTGGCAGGACGGGCTGCGCCCCGGCCCGCAGGCCCCGGTGTGGCGGATGGACACCTTCCGGGACCGCTTCCTCACCGCCTTCTCCGCCGCTCACTGACCGCCGGCCGGCTCAGGCCGCCCGGCGCCGGTCCCGGGCCGTCCGGCCGGTGGTCTCCCGGAACCCGGCGCGCCGCGCGCCGGCCCGGGCCAGCCGCATGGCCCGGCGCGCGTTGACCATCGGCTCGCAGGGCGCGCTCCGCCCGGCACAGAGCAGGCTGGGACAGCGTCCCGTCGCGTCCGGCTGGTGGGCGGCGGCCACGTCGTACGCGGTGCGCCACAGCAGCGGGTCGGTGACGTCGTCCGGCAGGACGGCGTCCTGACTGGATCGGATCCGTGTTCTCTCGGGCACCCCGTTCCCCCCTTCGTGTCGCTCCCCTGTTCAGTGACCGGCCGGGCCGACGTCAAACCTTTCACCGGCGCGGGTGGACCGCCGAGCGGCCCGCGTCACGCCGGGTACGCCCGGGTCTCCGCGGCCTTGACCGCCGCCCAGACCGGCTGGCCCGGGCGCAGCCCGAGGTGGGCCGCCGCGGCGGGGGTGACGTCGGCGGCCACGGGGACCGGCCCGGCGAGCTGGACCCGCAGGTTGTCGCCGTGCCGCTGCACCCCGGTCACGGTGGCCGGCCAGACGTTGCGCGGGCTGCCGTCGGGGCGGGTGGGGTGCAGCGCGACGGCGGCCGGCGGGAAGGCGACGAACGCCTCCCCGCGCACGGTGTCCGCCGTGGTGAGGGTGAGCCCGCCGACGGTGACGGTGTGCCCGTCGGCGTGCCCGCGGTGCAGGTTGAGCCCGACCAGCCGGGCCACGTAGTCGGTGCGGGGGCGGGCCGTGACGGTCGCCGCGTCCCCCTCCTGGACCACCTGCCCCTGCTCGACGATGACCAGCCGGTCGGCGAGCACCAGGGCGTCCAGCGGGTCGTGGGTGACCAGCAGGGTGGCGCCGGGGTGCGCGCCGAGGTGGTGCTGGAGTTCGGCGCGGGTGTCGAGCCGGGTCCGGGCGTCGAGCGCGGCGAGCGGCTCGTCGAGCAGCAGCAGGGTGGGCTCGACGGCGAGCGCGCGGGCCAGCGCGACCCGCTGGGCCTGCCCGCCGGAGAGCTGGCGCGGCCGGTGCCGGGCCTGCCCGCCCAGGCCGACCCGGTCCAGCCAGTCCTGCGCGCGGGCCCGGGCGGCCCGCCGGTCGGCGCCCCGGCGGCGCGGCCCGAACGCCACGTTGTCCAGGGCGCTGAGGTGCGGGAAGAGCAGGTAGTCCTGGAACACCACGCCGACCGGGCGCCGCTCGGGCGGGGTCCACACCCGCCGGTCGGGACGGTCGAGGTCGGCGCCGCCGAGGGTGAGGTGCCCGGCGCTGAGCGGGTGCAGCCCGGCGAGGGCCCGCAGGGCGGTGGTCTTGCCGGCCCCGTTCGGGCCGAGCAGCGCCAGCACCTCCCCGGCGCCGATGTGCAGCCGCACGTCGAGGTGGAAGGCGCCCCGGTCGGCGACCAGGTGCGCGTCGAGCAGGGGTGGGGTGGTCACGTCACACCGACCCAGCGATCGCGCAGCGCGGCGAGGATGGCCACCGAGACGGTGAGCAGGATGAGGCTGAGCACGATGGCGGCCTGCAGGTCGGTCTCCAACGCCAGGTAGACGGCGAGCGGCATGGTCTGCGTCCGCCCCGGATAGTTGCCGGCGAAGGTGATGGTGGCGCCGAACTCGCCGAGCGCGCGGGCCCAGCAGAGCACCGCGCCGGCCGCCACCCCGGGGGCGACCAGCGGCAGGGTGACCCGGGTGAAGGTGGTCCAGCGGCCGGCGCCGAGGGTGGCCGCCGCCTCCTCGTAGCGGGGGTCGGCGCCGCGCAGCGCGCCTTCGACGGCGATGACCAGGAAGGGCATGGCGACGAACGCCTCGGCCAGCACCACCCCGGCGGTGGTGAACGGCAGGGTCACCCCGAAGGTGGCGTCCAGCCAGGACCCGAGCAGCCCGCGCCGTCCGAAGACCAGCAGCAGCGCCACCCCGCCGACCACCGGCGGCAGCACCAGCGGCACGGTGACCAGCGCGCGGACCAACCGCCGGCCGGGGAACTGCACCCGGGCCAGCAGCCAGGCCAGGGGTACGCCGAGCGCGACGCAGAGCAGCGTGGCGGCGGTGGCGGTCTCCAGCGACAGCCGCAGCGCGGTGAGCACGCCGGGCTCGGCCAGCCGCCGGGGCAGCGTGGTCCAGGGCGCCCGGACCAGCAGCCCGGCCAGCGGCAGGACGAGGAAGAGCAGCCCGAGCCCGGCGGGGAGCAGCAGGGCCAGCGGCACCCGCTGCCGGCGGCGCGTGGATCGGCTCACCGGTTCGGCGGGGCCTGGAACCCGGCCGCGGTGAGCACGGCCAGACCGGCGTCGGAGCGGACGTGGTCGACGAGGGCCCGGGCCCCGGCCGGGTTGCCGGCGTGCTTCAGCACCACGATCGGGTAGTCGTTGACCGCCCGGACGGACTCGGGGAACTCGACGGCGGCCAGCCCGGCGGCGTCGCGCACGTCGGTGCGGTAGACCAGCGCCGCGTCGACCTCGCCGAGCTTCACCTTGGCCAGCGCGCCCTTGACGTCCTGTTCCAGGGTGGCCGGGGTGAGCCGCACGCCAGCCCCGTCGAGGGCCGACTTCGCCGCCGCCCCGCACGGCACCTGCTCGGCGCAGAGCGCCACCTTCACCCCCGCGCGGGCCAGGTCGGCCAGGCCGGCGACCCGGTCGGGGTTGCCCTCGGGTACGGCGATGACGAGCTGGTTGCGGACCAGGACGGCCGGCGTCCCAGCCGCGTCGCCCGCGTCGGTGACGGCCTTCATGGTGGCCGGCGAGGCGGCCGCGAACACGTCGGCCGGCGCGCCCTGGGTGATCTGGGTGGCGAGCGCCGAACTGCCGGCGAAGTTGAAGTCGACCCGGGTGCCCGGGTGCGCGGCCTCGAAGTCCCTGCCGAGCTTCGTGAAGGACTCGGTGAGCGAGGCGGCGGCGAAGACGGTCACCGTGCCGCCGGCCGGTTCGTCGTCGGCGGCGCCGCAGCCGGCCGCGGCCAGGGTCAGCGCGACCAGCCCGGCCAGCGCGGCACGCATCCACCGTGCGGTCACGGGCTGGTCCTTCCCTTCGGCGCGGGCGCGCGCTCCACCACGACGGTGGTCGACTTGATCACGGCGACGGCGACCGAGCCGACCTGGAGGTCGAGGTCGTCGACCGCCTCGCGGCTCATCAGCGACACGATCCGGAATGGCCCGGCCTGGATGTCGACCTGGGCCATCACGGTGTCCTTGACGACGGCGGTGACGATGCCGCGTAGCCGGTTGCGGGCCGAGGAGAGCTCGGGGTGGCCCGGGGCGCGGACGAACGCGGCCAGGTCGGCCCCGTCGAGCACCCGGTGACCGTGCTCGTCCCGGACGGCCGGGAGCCGCCCGGCGTCGATCCAGCGGCGGACTGTGTCCGCGCTGACCCCGAGCAGTTCGGCGGCCTCGCCGATCCGGAACACCGTCACGCGGCCACCCTAGCGGTCCGCAGATGCGGCTGTGAAGCGGTGCGGCCCCTCGCATCCACCAGGAGCGAGGGGCCGCGTCGGCAGTAGCTGCGTCAGCCGTCGGCCGGCGTGAGCCGGACCCGGCGGAGCAGTTGGGCGTTGAGCGCCACCACGATGGTGGAGGCGGACATCAGCACCGCGGCGACGGCCGGGCTGAGCGCGATGCCCGCCCAGCCCAGCACCCCGGCGGCGAGCGGGATGGCCACCACGTTGTAGCCGGCCGCCCAGGCCAGGTTCTGCCGCATCTTCCGGTACGAGGCCCGGGACAGCCGGATCACGCCGGTGACGCCGCGCGGATCGGAGCTCGCCAGCACCACCCCGGCCGACTCGATCGCCACGTCGGTGCCGGCGCCGATGGCCACACCCACGTCGGCGCGGGCGAGCGCGGGAGCGTCGTTGACCCCGTCGCCGACCATCGCCACGGTCAGGCCGCGGGACTGGAGTTCGGTGACCGCCTTGTCCTTGTCGGCGGGGAGCACCTCGGCGAAGACCTCGTCCACGCCGGGGCGGAAACCCAGGTCGGCGGCGACCGCCTCGGCGACCGGCCGGGCGTCCCCGGTGATCATCACGATCTTCTTCACCCCCTGCTCGCGCAGTTCGGCGATGGCCGCGCGGGCTTCGGGACGGACCTCGTCCTCGAGGGCGAACGCGCCGACCACCTCGGGGCGGCCGCCTCCGGGCAGCCGGACCAGGTGCAGCACCGCGGCGCCCCGCCGGGACCAGTCCTCCGCCGCGCGGGTCAGCTCGGCGGGGGCGTCGGTGCCCAGTTCGCGCAGCAGGGCGGGGCCGCCCACGGCCCAGTCGGCGCCGTCCACCGTGGCGCGTACGCCCCGGCCGGTCAGCGAACGGAAGTCGCGGGCGGCGGCTCGCAGGCCCCGGTCCTGCGCGGCGGTCACCAGGGCCCGGGCGAGCGGGTGCTCGCTGTCCGCCTCGACCGCGCCGGCGAGGCGCAGCGCACCGTTCTCGTCCAGCCCGCCGGTGGCGGCCACCCCGGTCAGGGTGTGCCGTCCCTTGGTGAGGGTGCCGGTCTTGTCGAACAGCACCGCGTCGACGGTGCGCATCCGTTCCAGGGCGAGCCGGTCCTTCACCAGGATGCCGGCGCGGGCGGAGAGCGCCGTGGAGAGCGCCACGACCAGCGGGATGGCCAGCCCGAGGGCGTGCGGGCAGGCGATCACCAGCACCGTCACGGTACGGACCACGGCCTGGTCGGTGTTGCCGAGCACCAGCCAGGCCGCGAAGGTGGCCAGGCCGGCGAGGGCCGCGACGTAGAACAGCAGCGCGGCGAACCGGTCGGCGAGCACCTGGGCGCGCCCGCCGGAGGACTGCGCCTGGGCGACGAGCCGGCCGATGCCGGCGAGCGCGGTGTCCTCGCCGACGGCCTCGACGCGTACCCGCAGGGCCGAGTCGGTGGCCACGGTGCCGGCGACCACCCGGTCCCCGACGGCGCGCGGCACCGGTCGGGACTCACCGGTGATCATCGACTCGTCCAGCTCGGCGGACCCGTCCACGATCCGGCCGTCGGCCGGGACCCGGCCACCGGAGCGGACCAGCACCAGGTCACCCACCCGCAGGTCGGGCACCGGCACCCGGTGCGGCTGCCCGGCGTCGTCGAGGCGTTCGGCGTCGTCGGGTAGCAGCGCGGCGAGCGCCGACAGGGCTCCCTGGGCCTGCCCGATCGCCTTCATCTCCTGCCAGTGCCCGAGCAGCATGATGGTGACCAGGGCGGCCAGTTCCCACCAGAAGTCCAGGTCGAACAGGCCGAGGCTGGTGGCCACCGAGGCCAGGTAGGCGACGGTGATCGCCATCGAGATCAGCAGCATCATGCCCGGCGCCCGGTCGCGCACCTCGCGGACGCCGCCGACCAGGAACGGCCAGCCGCCGTAGAAGAAGACGACCGTGCCGAGGACCGGGCCGACCCAGCGGACGCCCGGGAATTCCAGCGAGTAGCCGAACCAGTCCATGACCATGTGGCTGGTGAGCACGATCGGCAGGGTCAGCGCCAGGCTCAGCCAGAACTTGCGGCGGAACTGCTCCGGGTCGTGCCCCGCGTGCTTGTCGTGCCCTGCGTGCTTGTCGTGCCCACCGTGCATGTCGTGGCCCGCGTGCTCGTCGTGGTCCGCGCCGTGGTGCCCGTGCTCGTGTTCCATCGAACTCCACCTCCGCCGCCACCTTATACCCCCCGGGGGTATTCGCCAACTCTCCCGCCCGGCACGGCCGGTGGCCGGACGCGCGAGAGGCCTTCGGGTTAGCCTCGGGGCGCGGCCGGCCCGGGGAGCGAGATGAGCGAGCAGAACACCCAGACGGCGCTGCCGGCGGCCTTCTTCGGGCACGGCAACCCGATGAACGCGCTGGAGGTCAACCGCTACACCGCCGCCTGGCGGGAGTTCGGCCGGTCGGTGCCCCGGCCCCGGGCCATCCTGGTGGTCTCCGCGCATTGGTACATCGGCGCCACCGCGGTCACCGCGATGCCCCGGCCGCGCACCATCCACGACTTCTACGGCTTCCCGCAGCAGCTCTTCGACGTGCGGTACCCCGCGCCCGGGCTACCGGAGCTGGCCGAGGAGATCAGCGACGTGGTGCACCCCACCTGGGTCGGCGCCGACCTGGACTCCTGGGGCATCGACCACGGCACCTGGTCGGTGCTGACCCACGCGTTCCCCGAGGCCGACATCCCGGTGGTGCAGCTGAGCATCAACGCGTTCAAGCCGTTCGACTACCACCTCGACCTCGGCGCCCGGCTCGCCCCGCTGCGCGAGCGCGGCGTGCTGGTGGTGGCCAGCGGCAACGTGGTGCACAACCTGGGCGGGGTCGACCCGCGGCTCACCGACGAGGGCTTCGACTGGGCGCGCCGCTTCGACGACGCCGCCCGGGAGACGGTCCAGGACGCGCCGACCGAGGCGGCCCGGCTGGACGGGCACCGGGACTTCGGCCTCGCGGTGCCGACGCCGGACCACTTCATCCCGCTGCTCTACCTGGCCGGGCTGGCCGGCGCCGCCGGGGACCGCCCCGACGTGCTGGTCGACGGGTACGCGTACGGGTCGCTGTCGATGACCGCGTACACCCTCGGGCTGCGCTGCCGGGGCGAGCAGCCGCCGGGTGGCGCGCCGTCCCTGCCGGGCGGGGTGCCGGCGGACTCCGCCAACATCTGAGGCGCTGCTTCGGCGCTCTCAGCGCTCCGGTCGGGACCCCACGCTGGAGCCGCCGACCGGTGCCTTGCCCTGCCACGGCCAGCGGCCGTCCAGCTCCACCTGCAGCGAGACGCTGAGGAACGTCCGGACCGCCACGATCAGCGCCAGCACCCCGACGCTGGTGAAGGTGGGCGACACCGCCACGGTCCGGATGATGTCCCCGGCGACCAGGAGTTCCAGGCCGAGCAGGATGGCCCGCCCGACCCCCTGCCGGTACGCCCGGTAGTGGTCGACGACCTGCCGGGTGCGCCACCAGCGCAGCGCGAAGACGACCGTGGCGACCGCGACGCCGACCGCGATGACCAGCACCCCGGCCAGGTCCAGGAGCGTTCCGACGTGCTGGATGATCTCCCTGGTCGGCACCCGACACCCCCGTACCGCCGGCGGCAGCCGCGACGGCCCCGCGCGGGCCGTCCGCAGCACCACCCTGTCGCATCACCGCTGCCCACGGGCGGCTTTCGCCCGAGCGCGCCCGGACGGCGGGCCTCGCCGGCATTCGCCTACCACCGCCCGCCGCCGCGCCTAGGGTGGAAATCGGACCGGACCGTCCCGCCACCGGCGGGCGGTCATCGACGGCACCTGGCGAGGAGCGGACGTGACGGAGCCGGAAGAGGACCGGGAGAAGACCAAGAAGACCGACGACGTCCTGTACTCGGCGGACGGCGACCCGCACCACAACCTGGCCCAGGCGCCGCAGCCCGACGAGCACCTGACGCCCCGGTACGAGCACGACGGCGAGACGGAGACCGTCGGCGACGAGTGAGCCCTCCGGTCAGGCGTCGGTCCGGGCCGCCCGGACATCGACCCCGGCGGGCGGCCGGGTGGTGGCCGGCAACTGGCGGTCGTGCAGGCGGCTGAGCAGCGCCAGCGACGTGATCGCGCCGACCAGCGCCAGGAACATGTCCCACTGGGTGTCCCAGACGTCGCCCTGGGTGGCGAGGAAATCGTCGGCCGCCGACCCGCCGGCCAGCGCCGCCCACCACTCGATCATCTCGAAGAGGGCGCTGAACGCCAGGCAGGCGCAGACCACCAGCGGGGCGAGCCAGCGGCTGCCGCGCAGCGGCGACCGGCGGACCAGGATCTCGCGGACCAGGATCGCCGGCACGAAGCCCTGGGCGAAGTGGCCGAGCCGGTCGTACGGGTTGCGGGACAGGTGGAACGCCTCCCGCGCCCAGTCGCCGACCGGCGTGCGCGCGTAGCTGTAGTGGCCGCCGACCACGAGGATCAGCGCGTGCGCGGCGAGCAGGCAGCAGAGCAGCGTGGTCAGCGGGAACCGGCGCCAGGTGACCAGCACCAGCGGGACGCCGACGAGCACCCAGACCGTCTCCAGCAGCCAGGTCAGCCGGTCGTACGGCCGGATGCCGGAGGCCACCAGGGCGGCGAGGACCAGGAACAGCAGCGCCGGTGGGACGAATCTGCGTGCTCGGGACACCGGCGACCGCCTGTTCACGTCTCACCCGGTGCGGCCCGGCGCCGTCCGGAGAGGCCGACGATAGCGGGCGGCGGGGGCGTCCTCGAACGCCCCCGCCCCGCGGCTCAGTCCTGGGCCTGCCAGCGGTAGAACACCGTGGCCACCGAGTCCTGCGGGCCGTGCCACTCCTCCGGCCGGTACGGGCTGACGTAGGGGGCGAGATCCTGCATCACCTTCGCGAAGACCGGTTTGTCGTCGTGGTTGTTACGGGTCGCCTCGGCGGCCGACGTCTCCTGTTCGAGCAGGTGGACGTAGACGTCGTCGATCGAGTAGAGCCAGCGTCCGGTGACGCCCAGCTCGGTCGGCAGCGACCCGGCGTCCGACTCGCCGAAGACCCGGGCCACGTCCGGTTCGGCGCCGGGCTTGATCCGCCCGACGATCACGGTGAGCGTGGTGTCCGCGGGCGGCTCCCCCGCCGGGGCCCAGTGGTAGAACTCCTTGGCCACCGAGTCGGACGGGTTCTTCCAGTAGCGCGGGTACGGCGTCACGTACGGGCCGATGGCCTCGGCGATCTTCTGGAACGCGGGCAGCCCTCGGGTCTGGCCCGAGATCCTCGGGTCCTGCTCGCGCTCGATGACGTGGATGTAGAGGTCGTGGTGGGACAGCAGGATCCGCCCGATGACCCCGAGGTCCTGGGGCCGGGTGGCCTGGTCGTAATGGCCGAAGACGTCCCCGACGATCTTGTCGCTGCCGGGGACCATGTGGCAGACGATCACGTTCCGGAAGACCATGAATGCTCCTTGAGTGGGTTCGAGTGGTCGGACAGGCGGCTCAGGCGGCGAAGGTGATCGGCAACTCCAGCAGGCCGCGGAACGGCGACGCGGCGGGCAGCCGGCGGACCTCGGCGAGGGGCACCCCGAGCCGCAGCCCGGGCAGCCGGCGCAGCAGCGCGGCGAGCGCGATCTGCGCCTCCATCCGGGCCAGCGAGACGCCGAGGCAGTAGTGCACCCCGTGCCCGAAACCCAGGTGCGGGCCGCGGACCCGGCGCAGGTCCAGCCGGTCCGGGTCGGTGAAGTGGGCGGGGTCGTGGTTCGCCGCGTTGATCGCCACGCCGACGATCGACCCGGCGGGGATGCACACCCCCTGGTACTCGACGTCCTCGGTGGCGATCCGCGGGCTGGCCACCGGCAGCGGGCCGTCGAACCGGAGCAGCTCCTCGATCGCCGCGGGCAGCAGCTGGGGCGTGGCGCGCAGCATCTCGAGCTGCTCGGGATGGGTCAGCAGCGCCAGCACCGCGTTGCCGAGGAAATCCGCGGTGGTCTGGTGCCCGGCGAACACCAGCAGGAACGTGGTGGTGACCAGCTCGGCCTCGGAGAGCGTCCCGTCGCGGTCGACCGCGTCGATGAGCGCCCCGATGATGTCGTCGGCCGGGTCGTCGCGCTTGGCCCGCACGAGGTCGGCGAAGTAGTGGTGCAGGCGCAGCTGGGCCTCCTGCACGGCCGCCCGCTCCTCCTGAGGCGGCCGGCGGGTCGAGCCGGAGGTGCGGATCACCTGGGTCCAGTCGAGCACCCGGTCGTGGTCGGCCGGCGGCACCCCGAGCAGCTCGCAGATGACCGTCATCGGCAGCGGGATGGCGAAGTCGTGCATCAGCTCGGCCTGGCCCTGCGGCAGCATCTTGTCGATCAGCTGGTCGACGACCTGCGCCACCCGGGGCCGCAGCGCCTCGATGCGCCGCGGCGCGAACGCCTGGGACACCACCCGGCGCAGCCGAGTGTGCTCCGGCGGGTCCGAGTTGAGCATGTTGCGGTTCAACCCCTCAGAGTTCGGGCCGAAGATCCGCAGGTAGTGCTGGGCGGGACCGTAGAGGTCCTTGGACAGCCGCGGGTCGGTCAGCGCGGCGCGGGCGTCGTCGAAGCGGGTGATCAGCCAGGAGTCGAAGCGCGGGGAGCTGACCGGGCACACCGGCCGGTCGGTCCGCAGCCGGGCGAAGGTCGGGTAGGGGTCGGCGGCGAACCCGTCGGTGTAGAGCTCGCCCGCCGGAACGGCGTCCTCGGTCATCGGTCCTCCTCCGGCGCGCTGCCCACACTGTGCAGCACCTGGTAGGTGTGCCGCTGCGCGGATTCGCGCAGCTCACGAATGATGCGCAGCAGCCGGTCCCGGTGCTCGCTGCGGCCGAAGGCGTCCAGCCGCTCGCGGTCCGCCCAGTCGCTGATGATCAGATAGCTGCGCGGGTCGTCGGCGTCGCGGACCAGGTCCTGGTGCAGGCAGCCGTCCAGCGTGCGGATCTCCTCGGCCGCGGTGCGCCACTCCGCCTCAAAGCGCTGCTCGCAGCCCTCCCGGGTGCGCATCGCGAGCACCGTGCGTACCCGGGTCACCGGGCACCCCCGAACACCAGGTGCAGGTGCTTGCGGAGCGCGTCGGCGTCGACCGGCCGGCTGCGGAACCCGACGTGCCCGTCCGGGCGGATCAGGTAGAGCCCGGTGCCGGTCACCCCGTAGGCGGCCCGGAACCGGCCGTCGGCGTCGCACACCGTCGGCGGGTCGAGCAGCCGCGGCTCGACGGCGTCCGGGCTGAGCAGCAGGTACGCGTCGACCTCCTCGGCCGCCTGCCGCCGCACGTCGGCGCAGAGCTCGGCGATCGCGCCCAGCGCCGCCTCGTCGGCCGACGCGTCGGCGTAGAGCAGCAGCGTGTGCCGGGTGCCGCGGGTCAGGTCGCGCAGCCGCAGCGGGTGGCCGACGCCGCGCCGGCGCAGCCCGTCGACGTCGGGAGCGCGGTCGCCGGGGCGGGGGGCCTCGCCGAGCGCGTCCGGATCGGACACACACTCGCCGACCAGCGGGCTGCCCGCGTAGCTGAGCAGCATCGACATCTCCTGGAGGAACTGCCGCTTCAGGTCCTCGCGGTCCAGCTCGTCGGTGAACGCCATCCGCACCGCACGGCCGACGATCTCCTCGCCCTCCGGCCGCCGCTCGGCCTCGTAGCTGTCCAGCAGGCCGGGCGCGGCGAGCCCGCGGACCGCCAGGGCCAGCTTCCAGGCCAGGTTCCAGGCGTCCTGGATCCCGGTGTTCATGCCCTGGCCGCCGGCCGGCGGGTGCAGGTGGGCGGCGTCCCCGACCACGAACACCCGGCCGTCCCGGTAGCGGTCGACGATGCCGTGGCTGATCCGGAACACCGACGACCAGCGCAGGTTCGAGGCGCGGGTGCCGGGCGGGGCGAGGTGGTCGAGGGCGGCCTGGACGTCGGCCAGGGTCGGCGCGCCCAGTTCCGCGCTGAACCCGGGCGGGGCGTCCTGCCCGCCGGTCTGGGCGAAGAAGCGGGGCGGGGCCAGGGTGGCGATCCGGTACCGGCGCTCGCCGCGCAGCGGGACGCAGACCAGCATGCCGTCCATCCGGCCCTCGGTCTCGTGCAGGAACCGCAGCAGGTGACCGTCCGGCATGTCCCAGTCCACGTCGACGTCGCCGAGCATGAACAGCTGCGGGAACCGGCCCAGCCCGCCGGTGAAGGTGAGCCCGAGCAGTTCCCGCACGCGGCTGTGCGCGCCGTCGCAGCCGACCAGGTACTTGGCGCGGACCGTCTCGGTGCCGCCGTCGGCGGTGGTGACGGTGACCGTCACCCCGTCCTCGTCCTGGGTGAAGCCGACCAGCTCGGCGCCGCGCTGCGGGCGTACGCCGAGGGTGGCCAGCCGGGCGGTGAGGATGCGCTCGGTCTCGTACTGGGGCAGGCCGAGGTGCGCGTACGGCAGGCCGGGCAGCTCCCAGCTCATCCGGTGGGTCTGCACCCCGTTGACGAAGACCATGTTGCCGGTGAGCCAGATGCCGGCGTCCATGGCCTCCCGGACGACGCCCTGCTCCTCCCAGATCTCCATGGTGCGGCAGTGCACGCCGATCGCCTTGTCGGCCTGCCCGGCCGGGGTGGCCAGCTTGTCGATCACCCGGCACTCGATGCCCCGCCGGGCCAGCTCGACGGCGGCGGTCAGCCCGGTGGGCCCCGCCCCGACGACGAGTACGTCCGTTGTCCTGTGCACGTCGGCCTCCCTGCCCGTGGTGGGTTGTCGCCTGCCGCCCTCGTCGGGCACGACGTGGAACAGGCGGCGCCGGATGTCGAGAAGGAACGGCGCGATCGGCCCGGCCTGCGCGGAGGCGTGGGCCGGATCGGCGATCCAGCGGAGGAACTCCGCCGCGCTGTTCCACTCGGCGAAGATGTGGTGCACGTCCGACCCGGGTTCGCGCAGCAACTGCTCGCGCCGGTACCCGGGCACCCCGGCCATCCGCGCCCTGACCTCCGGGTAGCCCCGGTGGAACTCGGCGAGCCGGGGCGCCGGCACGCTCAGCTCCACGTCCACGTAGACCGTCGAGTCGCCCGCCCCGTGCTCCCGCAGCACCGGGTAGTCGGCCGGGCCGGCCGGCTCGGTCAGCGGCCGGACCAGCTCGGCCAGCCGCGCGGCCACCGACCCGTCCCGGTACGCGCGCAGCGCCGCCTCGTCGGCCCACTCGGTGACGACGACGAACCCGCGCGGGTCCAGGGCGTCGAGCAGCAGCTCGTGCCGGAGGTTGCCGGTCAGCCCGCCGATCCGCCCCGCGACCGTCCGCCACGCGGATCGCACGGCGGGCTCGCAGCCCGGACGCGCGCGCAGCCGGAGCATCGTCCTGATCATGAAGTCCCCTTCGACGGCCTGCGGGAGACGGTGGAGCTGTCGCGGCCGGTGTCACCGGACCACCACGTCGTCGCGCTGCGACCCTGCCGGAGGTCGCGTCAACCCGCCGTCACGGGCGACCCCCGCGACGTCCCCGCCCGGTGACGCCGCGGGGACGGTCGCCGCTACGGCCCGGCTCCCGGCTATTGCAAAAGATAGGCAACAAGCCTCGACAGGCGGCCGGTCCGGTAACTATCGTCACCGCCATGACTCCTTACGGACTGGACGCGCGGGCATGGCAGGAGAGCTGGGACCGGCAGCAGGAGGCGTACCTGCCGGACCGGGAGCACCGGATCACCGCGCTGCTCGACGCCGCCGAGGCCGTGGCCGGTGACCGGCCGCCGCGCCTGCTCGACCTCGCCGGCGGCACCGGCTCGATCAGCCTGCGGGCCCTGGCCCGCCGCCCGGACGCCGAGGTCACCGTCGTCGACCTGGACCCGGTCCTGCTCACCCTCGCCGAGGCGTCCCTGGCCGGCCGGGCCACCGTGGTCACCGCCGACCTCAACCAGACCGACTGGGCCCGGGTGCTCCCCCACCGCGACTACGACGCGGTGCTCACCGCCACCGCCCTGCACTGGTTGGACGGGCCGCGCCTGGCCGCCCTCTACCGCGAACTACGGGACGTGCTGCGGCCGGGCGGGGTGTTCGTCAACGCCGACCACATGCTCGACGACGCACTGCCCACGCTCACCACCCGGCTCGCGGAGCGGGCCCGGGCGGGCCGGCACGCCCGCCACCGCGCAGGCGCCGCGCTGTCCTGGGCGGACTGGTGGGCGCAGGCCGCCGCCGACCCGGTGCTCGGGCCGCTGGTGGAGAAGCGGCAGCAGATCTACCCGACCGGGCACAGTCCCGAGTGGAACCCGCCGGCGGCCTGGCACCTCGACGCCCTGCGCGCGGCCGGCTTCACCGAGGCCGGGGTGCTGTGGCGCGGCGGGGCCGACGCCGCCGTGGCCGCCGTACGCTGACGCACGTTCCCGCCCGGTCGGGGTCAGGTGTCGGGTGCGCGGACCGTGCGGAGCAGGAAGCCGGCCAGCGTGAGGTCCTGACCGCCGGCCCGCGCGGCCACGTCGATCTCCTCGACCTCGGTGTCGACCCACGCCGGCTCGGCGAAGCCGGCCCGCAGGAACTCCTCGGTCACGCCCCAGCCGTTGCTCGCGGTCAGGGACACCGCCAGCACGAAGACGGTCGCGCCCGGCGCGGCGAGGCCCGGCAGTGCCGCGAGGTATTCGTCCGCCGCGCCGTCGCCGCGCCGGACGAGGCTGTGCAGCAGGCCGGAGTCGAACACCGAGTCGAACGGCGCCGACGGCAACGACAGGTCGGTGGCGTCCTGGACCTCGAAGTGCACCGTCAGGCCCTCGCCGGCGGCCTTGGCGCGGGCCGCCTCGATCGCCACCCGCGAGATGTCGACCCCCGTCACCCGGTAGCCGCGGCGGGCGAGGGCGATCGCGAGATCACCGGTGCCGCAACCGACGTCGAGCACCGTCGGGCCCTTCACCCCGGCGTCGAGCACCGCCGCCAGGGCCGGCTGGGGACCACCGATGTTCCAGGGCGGCCCGCCCGAGTCGGCGGCGTCGCGGTAGACCTCGTCGTAGTTCACGTCATAGGGCTCGTTGCCAGCCAGCTCGCCGTCGCGTGGGCGCACCGCAGACCCCCTGGACAATCCGTACTCCAGTCGGAACCCGCACCCTACCCCGCAAAGGGTGCGGCAGCCGGGTGTCGCCCGCCCGCCCCTAGGCGAAGAGGCGCGCCAGTTCGGTGCGGGAGCGGACGCCGAGCCGGTGAAAGATGTTGCGCAGGTGGTGGTCGATGGTCCGCGTGGAGAGCGACATCCGGGTGGCGATCTCCCGGTTGGTGGCCCCCTCGGCGACCAGCCGGGCGATGTGCAGCTGCTGGCCGGTCAGCAGCTGGGCCGGCGGGTGTTGCGACGACCCGACCGACTCTCCCGCCGCGCGCAGTTCCGCGCCGGCCTGCTCGGCCCAGACCGTCGCGCCGAGCAGGGTGAACGTCTCCCACGCCCGGTGCAGGTACGCCCGGGCGTCCCGCGGCCGACGGGCCCGGCGCAGCTCCCGGCCGAACAGCAACTCGGTGCGGGCCCGCTCGAACCGGTCCGTGTCGGCGGGGTGCAGCCGCAGCGCGGTGCGGAACTCCCGCTCGGCCTCGGCGCTGCCCCGGGGCGCGAGCAACGCGTGGCAGCGGGCGGAGAGCGCCCGGCGCGACGGGCTCGCCGTGCTGCTGGCCCAGCGGTCGAAGACGGCGAGCGCTGCGGCGGGCCGCCCGCCGTCGTGTGCGGCGGCCTCCACCAGGTACGGCGTGGCCATCACCTGCACGAGGACCTGACCGCGGCCGGTGCCGCTGCGGGCCAGCGACGCCAGCCGGTTGGCCGCGTCGGCGTGCCGGCCGTCGACCAGGTCGAGCACGCCGAGCGCCCACTGGGCGTACGCGTAGGGGCGGCTGCCCGGGGCGGCGCCGTCGCCGATCTCGGCGATCCGGGCGAGGCTGGTGGCCCGGTCGGCCCGCACCGCGGCCAGTACGGCGAGGATGCCGAGGTGGACCCGCGCGCAGGTCCGCTGCCCGGTGACGCGGGCGATCCCCAGCCCCTCGTGGGCGGTCTCGGTGGCCGTGGCGTGCCGGCCCAGCCAGTACTCGGCGACCGCCCGCAGCTCCAGCGCGCGGGGTAGCACGGACAGCTCGCCCCGGGCCCGGGCCAGCTCGACGGCGCGGTCGGCGAGCCGGTGCGCCGCGCCGTCCACCGCCACCAGCAGCCCCGCCACAGCCGCACAGACCAGCGCGGCCGGGGTGAGCGCCGGTCCGGTCAACCGGCCACCCAGGACGACCACCCGGCGCAGCGCCGGCCCGCCCTGCTCGTGGTCGCCGCGCAGGGTGGCCGCGACGCCGGCCGTGAACGTGGTCAGCAGCGCCACGTCCGGCGGGTCGCCGGGCCGGCTCAGCGCCGCCGCCCGCCGCGCCACCTCGGCGTACCGGTAGTGGTCACCGGTGAGGCAGATGGCCTCGCCGGCCCGGACCAGGCCGAGCAGGGCGGCCCGGCGGTCGGCCGGTGCGACCGCCTCGGCGGCCGCGAGCAGGGTGGCGACCGCGGTGGAGGGCGCGTCGCAGCGCAGTTGCATCTCGCCGCGCAGCAGGTCGGCCCGGCCGGCCGCGGCCGGGTCGGCGGGCAGCCCGTGCAGCAGCCGCCGGGCCTCCTCGGGGTGGCCGGCCGTCCAGGCGCAGCGGGCGGCGGCGACCGTCCGTTCGGCGGCGCGGGCGGGGTCGGCGCTGAGTTCGGCGGCGCGGCGCAGCGCGGCGACCGCCCCGGTCCGGTCGTCGGCGCCGTCGGCGGCCGCCGCCTCCAGCTCCGCCGCCAGCGCCGGGTCGGGGCCGTCGGTGGCGGCGGCCCGGTGCAGGGCCCGGCGCAGCGGTCGGCCGTCCAGCGCCCGGGCCAGCAGCAGGTGGGCCGCCTGCCGTTCGGCGAGCGGCGCGACCAGCTCGATCATCGTCCGGGTCAGCGGGTACGGAAAGGTCACGCCCCCCGGGCCGGCGTGCAGCAGGCCGGCGGCCTCGGCCGGCGCCAGCGCCTCGACGGCCAGGCCGGCGCAGCGCGCCGCCCGGACCAGGGTGGCCGGGTCCCCGTCGGGGTCGAGCGCGGCCAGCAGCAGCAACCGCCGGGTGTCCGGGGGCAGCCGGTCGAGGCGGGCGCGGTAGGCGGCGCCGAGCGCGCCGCCGGCCGGCGGGGCGGCGGGCAGCGGCTCCTCCCCGTGCCACTGTCCGGGGGTGAGGGTGTCGGCGAGGTCGACCAGCGCCTGCGGGTTGCCGCCGCCGGCCACCGCCAGTCCGGCGGCCACCGCGGCCGGCGGTGGGGCGGGCCGCCGGTCGGCGAGCAGCGCGCGGCACTGCCGCTCGTCGAGCGGGCGGAGCCGGTGGGCGGGGAGGTCGTGGGCCGCCGACTCACCAACCGCGGCGAGCAGAAGGGCGACCGGCAGCCGGCACAGTCGGCGGGCCACGACGGCGAGCGTCTCGGCGGTCTCCGGGTCGCCGGTGTCGACGTCGTCCATCGTGCACAGCAGTGGACGGTCGCGGGCGGCGGCGGCCAGCAGGCCGAGCACGGCGGTGGCCAGAGCCAGCCGCTGGGTGCCCGGGCAGCCGCCGCCGGTCAGCGCCCGTCGCAGCACCCGCCGTTGCCGCTCGGGCAGCGATCCGACCCGGTCGAGCACCGGGTCGAGGAGGCGTTGCAGGCCCGCGTAGGGCAGGGTCGCCTCGTCGGGGAGTCCGGCGCCGGCGAGGACCGCGCGCGCACCGGCGTGCCGCCGGGCATACGCCAGCATCGCGCTGCGGCCGGAGCCCGGCTCGCCGTGGATCAGCAGCGCGCCGCCGTCGGCCCGGTCGAGCAGCCGGCGGACCGCCCGGCACTCGTCGTCCCGACCTCGCAAGGCTATTTGCACTCTGAATGCAGTAACCACGCATCCAGTTTCACCTATCGGTAACCTCTTCGAAAAGAGCTGGGCCGGCGGGCGTCTCGCACGCCGAGTCCGGACACGCCCCGCACGGCGGGGCGGTCGCGGAGAACCGCCGGCTGGCCGCCCCCGCCTCGGTCGACTCGCTGCCCACCAGCGGCAT
>NZ_JBEZZJ010000037.1:50092-65840 GCF_040639095.1 Micromonospora sp. NPDC023966
TTCCACCTTGGGTAAACCTCTTCTAAAAGCGGGGGCCCGGGGGGCGTCCCGCCCGCGCCGCCCGCCCCCCCCCCCCCGGGGGGGGCGGCCGCCGCGGCGGCCGCCCCGGGGGCGAGGCTCAGGAGCTGGGGCAGGTGTTGCGGTACTCCTCGATGGCCAGTCCGTTCGGGCCCGGGCACAGGAACTGCTCGTAGCGGGTGTCGTTGTCCACGAAGCGCTTCAGCCAGGCCACCATCTGCTTTGCCGTCGGCGTGTTCACCGACTGCGGGAAGAAGTGGCTCGCCCCGTTCAACTCCAGGTACGCCTTCTCCGACGAGGCCGGGATGCTGGTGTAGAAGGGCACCGAGTGGCTGGCGACCGGGGCGATGGTGTCGCTCTCCCCACCGACGATGAGCGTCGGCACCGTGACTTCCGACCAGGTCTTGTCGAGGTTCCACGGGGCGAGCGGGACGGCGGCCTGCAGCGACGGCCGGGCGGCGGCGGCTTCCAGGGTGCCGCCACCGCCCATCGAGTGCCCGGCCACGGCCAGCCGGCTCGCGTCGATCCGGCCCCGGACGGAGCTGCGCTGGACCAGGTAGTCCAGCGCGGCCAGGAGCTGGCGACCACGGCTGTCCGGCTGGTCGAGGAGGGTGTTGGTCTCGATGCCGATGACCACGAAGCCGTGCGAGGCGATCCGCGGCCCGAGCCAGCTGAGGCTCGACCAGGTGGCCGTGTAGCCGGGCGAGATCGCGATGGCGCCGAAGGTGCCCTCGCTGGTGCTGGTCGGGTAGTAGACGACTCCGCCGCCGAAGCCGGTGACGCTCAGCGCGGAGACGCTGTAGGACGTGGTGGCGAAGGGGCCGCGGCTGGCCTCCAGGAGGGCGTCGGTCGGCGCGGGGCCGCGCTCGTAGGGGTTGTCGGCGGCCTGGACGCCGGCGGGGACGGCCAGGGCGCCGCCGACGGCCAGGACGGCCGCCACGGCGATCCGGGCCAGGGCACGGACGGGGGTACGGGGACGGGTGGTGGTGGCTGATCGCACGTCGTCTGCTCCTTGTCGGGTCGGAGATCCATTGACATGCATCAGTATTGGAGTCCCCGCCCGGCGCCCGCATCGGCGAAATCACCAGTCGTCGCGCCGGCCGCTCACGGCGCGGTGACCTGACCGTGACGTGGACAGTGGACGATGGACTGATGCAGCTCACCCGACGGAACCTGCTCGGCGTGACCGCGGCGGCCGGCGTGACCGGCCTGGCCACCGGCTGTGAGCCGGAGCGACGGGAGGCAGCCGGGCCGGCGGCGAGCGCCGCTCCCGCCCTGGACCCGGCGAGCTGGGAGAGCGTACGGGCCCAGTTCGCGCTCGACCGCGACCGGGCGCACCTGGCCACCTTCGTCTTCGCGTCCCACCCGGCCCCGGTGCGCGCCGCCGTCGCCGCGCACCGCGACGGGCTCGACCGGGACGCGGTGGGCTACCTGGGCGCCAACGAGGAGCGCCTCGACGGCGCGGTGCTCGGGGCGGCGGCCCGCCACCTCGACACCCGACCCGACCAGATCGCGCTCACCGACTCGACCACCATGGGCCTCGGACTGGTCTACACCGCGGTGCGGCTGGGGCCGGGCGACGAGGTGCTCACCACCGAGCACGACTTCTACGCCACCCACGAGTCGTTGCGGCTGCGGGCCGAGCGGGACGGGGTGCCCGTCCGCCGGGTACGCCTCTATCAGGATCCGGCGGTGACCACCGTCGACGAGATGGTCGGCAGCCTCGCGGCGGCGGTCTCCGCCCGCACCCGGGTGGTGGCGCTGACCTGGGTGCACTCCAGCACCGGCGTGAAGCTGCCGGTCCGGCAGCTCGCCGAGGCGGTCCGCGCGCGCAGCCCCGAGGCGCTGGTCTGCCTCGACGGTGTGCACGGCTTCGCCGCCGACGCCGCGACCCCGGAGCAGCTGGGCTGCGACCTGCTGGTCTCCGGCTGCCACAAGTGGCTGCTCGGGCCGCGGGGCACCGGGCTGGTCTGGGGCAGCACCCGGGCGTGGAGCCGGCTGACCCCGGTCATCCCCACCTTCGACGGGCGCAGCATCGGCCGCTGGCTGTCCGCCGGCACGGGCGGGCAGCCGACGCCGCCGGGGCCGGCGCACACGCCGGGCGGCTACCACAGCTTCGAGCACCGGTGGGCGCTCGCCGACGCCTTCGACTTCCACCACCGGATCGGTCCGGCCCGGGTCGCGGCGCGGAACCGGGAACTCGCCGACCGGCTCAAGGAGGGCCTGGCCGGCATCCGCGGGATCCGGCTGATCACCCCGCGCTCGGCCGAACTCTCCGCCGGGGTGGTCTGCTGCCACGTGCCCGACGTGCCGGTGGGTGAGGCGGTGGGCCGGCTGTACGCCGCCGGCGTGATCGCCAGCAGCACCCCCTACAGCCCGTCCCACCTGCGCTTCGGCGCGACCATCGCGAACAGCGAGGCGGACGTCGAGGCGGCGCTGAAGGCGGTGCGCGGGCTGGTGTGAGCCCCGCCGTCCACCGGGCTCGCTTCCGGGCGCCGGGCGGCACTCCCCCGGCGACCGGCAGGTGTGCCGTGGCCTTTTCCGGGAATGGCACGCCGGCCGGTGGCCGACGGGCCGGCGCGGGCGACGGAGGTCAGGTGGGCAACGGGAGGCAGGATCCGGACGAGCCGCGGGCGGGTGCCGCCGATCCGCGGCGCGAGGCGGAGGGCGGCCGGCGGCCGCCCGCCGGCGTGCACCACAGCGGCAAGACGATGTCCGACCCGGACGTGGTCCTCCAGATCCCCCACCTCCGGGTGGACGACATCTGCGTCGAGGTCGACGACCTGGACGCCCACGTGTCCCTGCGCGCACGGCTGGGCCGCCTGCTCCAGTTGGACGTCGGGGTGCAGGCCCGGCTGGGCACGGTCCGGGTCGACATCCGGGGCGTGACGACGGAGGCCATGCTGGAGGTCCGGCTCGACGAGCTGAACGGGATCATCGACCGCGCCCTGAGCACCATCGACCGCAACCCTCAGATCATCGAGGCGGTGGTCCGGACCGTCGACACCACGGTCAACCGGGTGGGCGAGGCCGCGCAGCAGGCGCCGGGCCTGTCGGCAGCGCTGGCCCGGTCGCTCCAGCCGGCAGCCGAGGCGCCGGGCGGTGCGGCCGGCCCGCCGGGGCGTACCACGGGGCGGCGGATGAAGAAGCCCGGCGGGGGTGGCCGCCCGCTGCGGCGGATCGCGGCGCGGCTGCTGCCCGGCTGCGGACCCGAGCCGGGAGGCGACGGATGACCTACCGGCCTACTCGTCCCGCTCGGTGCGCGGGAGCAGCTCCGGTGACCAGTGGACGTCGTAGCGCGGGGCGGCGACGGAATCGGCGAAGGCCTTGGAGGCGGCCGGCGAGGCGGCGATCCGCCAGTCCAGCTCCTTGTCCACCTCGAACCAGATGAGTCCGATGACGTCCCGGTGCTTCGGCAGCGCCCGGAAGGTGTCCCGGATCCACTGGGCCTTGCGACCGCCGGCGTCGGTGGCGCCGGTCTCGGTGACGACCATCGGCCTCCGGCTGAAGGTGCGGATCTCCGCGATGGTGGGGCCGAAGATGGCGTCGAAGGACGTGTAGTCCGACCACGTTCCGGTGCCGTAGTAACCGGTGGTGCCCACCCAGTCGACGTAGTCGTCGCCCGGGTAGAGGTCCGCGAGGTTTCCGGTGGTCTTGCTCCACCGGGCGTTCGGGCTCCACACCCAGATGACGTTGGTGGCGCCGGCCCGCTCGAAGAGATCGTGCACGTGCCGCCACGCCTGGACGTACTCGCCGGGGCGGTTGCCGTTGGCCTTCTCGCACCACGGGTACCAGTCGCCGTTCATTTCGTGGGCGAACCGGATGGCGACCGGGTAGCCGAGTGACTTCACGCCCTCGGCCCAGGAGCGCAGGTAGCTGTCGAAGTCGCCGTTCACGATCCGCGACAGCCGGTAGTACGGCTGGGTGGAGCGCACCCGGTCGATCTGGCGGACGGTCAGCTTCTTCTGCTTCCGGGCCGCCTCGTCCACGCGGTAGTCCCAGGGTTCCCAGCCCAGCATGGGCAGCATGCCGCGGGCCTTGATCCGGTCGAAGAGCATCCGGTCGAAGGTCGCGGACGCCCAGCCGGCGCCGAAGAGCATCACCTGCGGCTGGCGCTTCGCCGCCGCCGCGAAGCGGTCGACGGCGGTGAAGTCGTACGGCCCCTTGTCGGTCATCACGCCGAAGAAGGCCTTGCCGGCCGGCGGGAAGAGGCCGGCGGCCGGTCCGATCGTGGTCACCGCCGCGGCGTCGGCCGTCACCACCGCGTCCGGCGCGGCCCGGGCGACCCGGTCGGGCGGGGCCGCCGTCGGCCCGCCGTGCTGCGCGGCCGGCGCCACGGCGAAGGCGTACGCCAGCAGCACCACGCCGACCAGCAGCAGCGCCACTCGGGGCACGGTCAGTCTCACCACGACACACCTCCGTCGATCCCGGCCCGTGCCACCGGCGCGGGTCGTTCCTCACTTCCGGCCGGAACGACCGGCTCGGCCCGGTTCTCGGGCCGCTCCCGCCGGGTCCGCAGGTTCTCCGCGAGCGCGATGAGCGGTGGGCCGAGTCCGGTCAGTACGGTCAGTACCGGCCACACCCGCAGCAGCGGGTAGTCGTTGTGCAGCGCGAAGCTCGCGCCGAGCAGGCCCGCGGCGGCGGCCGCCCAGCAGAGGTGCAGCCGGAACGTGCCGAGCGACTCAACGGTGCGCAGCGTGCCCTTGGCGGTCACCACGAACCCGAGCTTGCGGCGCAGCAGCGCGCCGACCGCGGCGGCCACGTAGATCGGCCCGGCGAAGAGCGCCAGCGCCATGCCGACCAGGCCGATCTCCTCGCGCTCGTGCGGGGCGATGTTGAACCGGCGGAGCCAGAGCCAGAGCAGGAACCAGGTGCCCAGGGTCGAGCCCCAGAGCACCGACCACACGGTGACGTCGAGCCGCGCCGTGCTCACCCCGGTGAGCAGGTACATGGCGGTGGCGACGTTGCCCAGCAGCAGGCTGACCGCCACGCTCGGGTAGTAGAACTGGAGCAGCCGGTACTGCCAGCGCCGCCGCGACGGCAGCTCACGGGGGGCGCGCAGCTCGGGGCGGACGAGGATCTGGCAGATGCCGGCCGCCCAGCGCTTCTGCTGGTTGAAGTAGTCCGCCCAGGAGGTCGGGCCCTCGCCGATGGCCACCACGTCGGGGGTGTAGACGCCCTTCCACCGGTTGGCGGTGGCCGGGTTGACGGCGGCGTGGATCCGGATGCTGGTCAGGTGGTCCTCGATGATCGAGTCCTGGTAGCCGCCGATGGTCCGCCAGGCCGACGGTCGGTAGAGGTGGCCGGTGCCGGTGAGCAGCGGCGCGTCCAGCCCGTTGCCGCCGCGGGCGATGAGACCGTTGTAGAGGTACTGCTGCACCGAGGCGCCGTGCGCGACGAAGTTCTGGTGCATGTTGCCGTACACCTGGGGGGTAACCACGAAGGCGACGTCCGGGTCGCGGAAGTAGCCGAGGGTGCGTTCGAGGAAGTTGGGCAGCGGCACGTGGTCCGGGTCGACGTTGGCCACCACGTCGTACCGGTCCTCGTGCTCGGCCCGCCAGGCGTTGTGGTTGCCGGACTTGGTCCGGGCCCGGAACTCCCCGCCGGGCTGGTTGTACTCCGGGCGGCCCTTGCGGCTGAAGTGGTGCACGCCGAGCCGTGCGGCCATCTCCTTCACCGCCGGGTCGTCGCCCTCGTCGAGGATCCAGACGTCCACCTGGCCGCAGTAGACGATCTGTCGCAGCCGGCGCAGCGTCCGCTCCGCCACGTCGAGCGGTTCCTTGCTGGGCACGATCGTGGTGAGCAGGGCCACCCGCAGGCCGACCGGTGGGTCGACCGGCACCGGATCCCGGGCGTGGAACGCGAACACCCACACGACGACGTTCTGCGCGAGGCGGATGAGCTCGACGCCGACGACCACGCAGAAGCCGAGCCGGGCGGCGAGCGTCGGCCAGCCGCCAGGGCCGACCACGCCCGGCCCGGGCACGTGCTGGGGCAGCAGCAGCCAACCGACGAACAGCAGCCCGGCCGCGCTGTTGAGCAGCACGAGCAGGGTCAGCATCAGCCGCGCCGCGGTCGAGCCGACCGGGCGGAACTCGACCGCCGCGTCCGGGCGCCGCGGCGCGACCAGCGGACCAGCGGTGGCGCCGCACCGGGCGTACGCCTGGCGGGCCCGGACGTTCAGCTGCCGGCGGTCCGGTCCGTTCCGGGCGGGCGGGCCGGCCGGGGCGATCACCGGCGGACGGTCGCCCGGGATGTCCGTGCGGGCCCGGGACGGGCGTGTATCGGCGGCGACGGCCACGTTTCCCCCATGGTGCTCTCGCCACGAACCCGGCAGAGGTCGATCCTAAGCGGGCAATGAGGCACAAAAGGTGCGAATAGGTCAGAGGGTGGTGCGCTCGTCCACCAGCAGGGCCAGCGTGAACCCGGTGGGGTGCCAGACCTGCGCCATCCGGTATCCGGTCCGGAGCAGCCGCTCCGTCGCGCCACCGAGCGGCGGCACGGGATCCCTGCGGTCGCCGGGGCGGATCACCCACAGCCGCCGGACGCCCCGCAGGCAGCCCGCACAGTCCTGTGGCGGCGCCGCGGCGAACACGTCCGCCGGTCGCCGGTCGGCGGGAAGGTAGCGGGCCACCAGGGTCCGCGCGTCGGCGTCGCCGTAGACCACGCCGTCGCCGGGCAGCCGCCGCGCGCCGACGATCCCGGCGACCTCGCGGGTGGCCTGCCCGTGCCCG
The DNA here is from genome assembly GCF_040639095.1 of Micromonospora sp. NPDC023966. Lineage (NCBI taxonomy): Bacteria > Bacillati > Actinomycetota > Actinomycetes > Micromonosporales > Micromonosporaceae > Micromonospora > Micromonospora sp. NPDC023966. Next base: position 56,845 of record NZ_JBEZZJ010000037.1, read on the forward strand.
TCGGGCGCGCGCACCGCCGCCTGGGTCGGCGCGCCGATCAGGGCCAGGGCCGCCAGGACCCCCACCCACCAGCGGGCGCGCACCCGGGACAGGGCGACCGCGGCCAGCGCCGCCCAGGCCGGCACCGTGAAGAGCAGGCTGGCCGGTGACCAGACGGGGGTCGCCTGCGCGACGAGCAGCAGGCCGAGCGGCGGCACCACGGCCCACGCGGTGCAGACCGCCGCGGCGTGCCGCAGCGGAAGGCTGAACAGGGCCAGCCCGAGCAGCACCGCACCCAGCGCGGCCACGCCGAACAACTCCCCGGGGGTCGCGGCGAGGGCCGCCGGGTCGGGACGGGCCGCCGGCGCGAGCTGCCCGCCGGCACGTACCCCGGACCAGAGCAGCGCGGCGGCCGGCAACACGCCGAGGGTCGCGGCGGCCAGCCACCGGCCGGCCGCCCCGCGCCGGAAGGCGAGCACGACCCAGCCGTGCCCGACGAGCAGCAGGAGCGCCACCGCGTGACACAGGCCCAGCAGGACCACTGCACCGGCGTACGGGGCGAGGCGTCGCAGGCTCGGCCGGTCGAGCGCGGGCAGCAGGAGCCAGGTGGCGAGCACCGCGGCGAACAGGGCCAGCGCGTACGGCTGGGCCTCCTGCGCGTACCGGGTGACGCTCGGCAGCAGCGCGAAGATCAGCCCGGCAAGAACGCCGGTGCCCGGCGCGAACATCCGGGCGGCCAGCGCGCCGACGAGCGCCGCGGCCGCCGTCACGGCGAGCAGGGACGGTACGCGCAGCGCGAGGTCGGAGGCGCCGAACACCGCCACCCAGGCGCGCATCAGCAGGTGGTACGGCGCGAGCGCGACGTCGCCGCCGGGCAGCCCGTCGGACCAGGGGGAGGTGGCGGCCCGCCAGGTCGCGAGTTCGGCCAGGCGCAGGCCCGGCGTGCCGGCGCCCACGACGCCGAGCACTCCCGCCAGCAGGGCGGGCAGCAGCCAGGCGGCGTGCCGCCACCGGAGGTCGGCCGGTGGACGGTGCGTGCGGACCCGGGCCCCGAGCGCCCCGTCCTCGCCCCACGGGTCCTCGACCCGGATCTCCCCCGGCCCGAGCCGGGGCAGGATCATGGTGTCCGCGTCCATCATCGTGACTCACGCATCCCTGTGGGTGCCGGCGACCGAGGCCCAGCCGCCCGGGGCGACGCCGGATCGGCGTGCTCGCGACGGTGCCGACCGCGGGCACGGCCGGCACCGGGAGTCCCCGGGTCGAGGACTGGATGACACCGTGGAGCCTAGTAAGCAACTCCGACATATCGCTCATGTACGGCGAAAAGGGCTGAGTGATACCTCGGACGGGCGAAATCGGTCAGCGACCGGAGCCGGTGCGATCGGGCCGCCCTGCCTCGGCTTTCGTGCGAGCATCGGCACGGAGGGACGAGGAGTGAAGGCGCTGGTGTGGCGGGGCGTGAACGAGCTGGCCGTGACCCAGGTCCCGGACCCACAGCTCCGCAACGAGCAGGACATGATCGTTCGGGTACGCAAGACCGCCACCTGCGGCTCCGACCTGCACCTGCTCGGCGGCCACCGCCCGTTCCCGGCACCCGGCGACGTGCTGGGGCACGAGTTCCTCGGTGAGGTGGTCGAGATCGGGCCACGGGTGCGCAGGCACCGGGTGGGCGACCGGGTGGTGGTCTGCTCCGTCGTCTCCTGCGGCCGCTGCTGGCACTGCCGGCGGCGGCAGTTCTCGCTCTGCGACAACGGCGGCACCGGCCCGGCCCTCGGCGAGCCGACCCCGGGTTCCGCCCCCGGCGGCTGCTACGGCTACTCGCCGGCCCTCGGCGGATTCGCCGGCAGCCACGCCGAGTACGTCCGGGTCCCGTACGCCGACCAGGGCGCCTTCACGGTGCCGGAAGGGGTCGCCGACGAGCGCGCCCTGTTCGCCTCCGACGCGGCCCCGACGGGCTGGATGGGCGCCGAACTCGGTGGCGTCCGGCCCGGTGACGTGGTGGCGGTGTGGGGCGCCGGCGGCGTCGGCCAGCTGGCGGCACGGGCCGCCGTGCTGCTGGGCGCGGAGCGGGTCATCGTGATCGACCGCCTGGCCGACCGGCTCCGGATGGCCGAGCGGTACCTCGGCGTCGAGACCCTCGACTACGACACCCGGGACGTCGGCGGGGAACTGCTGGAGTGCAGCGGCGGGCGGGGCCCGGACGTCTGCATCGAGGCGGCCGGCATGCCGGCGTCCGGCGGCGGCCTGCGGTTCTGGTACGACCGGCTCAGGCACCGGCTCCGGCCGGACCCACCCGTGGCCGCCCGCGAGGCCGTCCGCCACTGCCGCAAGGGCGGCAGCGTCTTCCTGCTCGGGGCGTACGCCGGCCTGGTCGACAGGTTTCCGCTCGGGGCCGTGGTGGACAAGGGCCTCACCCTGCGCGGCGCCCGGCAGCACGGCCACCGGTACATCCCCATGCTGCTGGACCGGATGGCCCGCGGCGAGCTGGTCACCGAACACCTCGCCACCCACACGATGCCGCTCGACCAGGCGCCCCTCGGCTACGACACGTTCCGGAACAGGCGCGACGGCTGCGTCCGGGCCGTCTTCGAGCCGCTCGGCTGAGCGCCGGTCAGGTCAGCGGGCCGGCCGGGGCCCGGCCACGGCCGGCCCTTGTCGGTCGGCTCACTTCAGCACACGAAACTTTGCACGCTCTGCAAGATCGCCTGTAGGGTCGCCCGGTGACCCTGGACAGCCCTCCCGCCGACACCGGCCTGCGCGACCGCAAGAAGCGGCGGACCCGCACGGCGCTGGCCACCGCGGCGCTGCGCCTGGTCGCCGAGCACGGTCTCGACCAGGTGACCGTCGAGGAGATCAGCGCGGCCGCGGACGTCTCCTCCCGGACCTTCTTCAACTACTTCCCGAGCAAGGACGACGCGCTCGTCGGCGACCAGGCCGTGCTCAACGCCCGGTTCGTGGCGCGCCTCGCCGAGGTGCCACCGGAGGTGCCCGCCCTCGCGGCCATCCGCGCGGCGCTCGCCGAGGTGATCGAGGAGATGCAGGAGGACCGCGAGCTGTGGCAGCTCCGCATGGACGTCGTCATGCGGAACCCGGCCCTGCTGCCGCGCCTGATCGCCGCGGGCGCCGAGGCGGAACGGTCGATGATCGACGTCGTCGCCGCCCGGGTGGGCGTACCCGGGGACCACGGGTTCCCGGCCCTGCTCACGAACGTCACCGGTGCCGCGTTCCGCACCGCCATGCTCCGCTGGGCGGCCGCCGCCGGCGCCCGGCCCCTCGCCGACCTGGTCGACGAGGCGTTCGACACCCTCGCCGCCGGCCTGCCGGACCCCGGCAGGGCGCCCGACCCGTCCCGCACCCCGAGTTGAGGAACAGCATGACCGCACCCACCGCGCCCGCCGACGCCGCCGAGGTCGGCCCGGCCCGCATGTCCCGCCGCGAAGTCCTCCAGGCCCTCTCCGGCCTCATGGTGGGCATGTTCGTGTCGATCCTCGCGTCCACGGTCGTGGCGAACGCGCTGCCGCGCATCATCGCCGACCTGAACGGCAGCCAGACCGTCTACACCTGGATCGTCACCACCGAACTGCTGGCCATGACGGCGACCGTGCCGCTGTGGGGCAAGCTGGCCGATCTCTACAGCAAGAAGCTGCTCATCCAGTCGTCCCTGGGCCTGTTCGTGATCGGCTCGCTCATCGCCGGCTTCACCCCGAACGTCGAGGTGCTGCTGCTCAGCCGGATCGTGCAGGGCGTCGGCGCCGGTGGCATGACCGCCCTGGCCACCATCGTGATGGCCGCCATGATCCCGCCGCGCGAACTCGGCCGGTACGCGGGCATCTTCGGCGCCGTCTTCGGCGTCGGCACCATCGCCGGGCCGCTCATCGGCGGGGTCCTGGTGGACACCTCCTGGCTCGGCTGGCGCTGGTGCTTCCTGATCGGCGTCCCGTTCACCCTGCTGTCGATCTTCCTGCTCCAGCGGACCCTGCACCTGCCGGTCGTCCGCCGGCAGGTACGGATCGACTGGCTCGGCGCCGCCCTCATCACGACGGGCGTCTCGCTGCTGCTGGTCTGGTCGTCGCTGGCCGGGCAGAAGTTCGCCTGGGCCTCCGGCTGGACCGCGCTCATGGTCGCCGGCGGGGTCGCGGTGCTGGCCGTGGCCGTGGTCGTCGAGTCCCGCGCCGCCGAGCCGATCGTCCCGCTGGACATCTTCCGCAACCGGACCGTCTCGCTGGCCACCGTGGCCAGCGTCCTGGTCGGCGTGGCGATGTTCGGCGGCACCGTCTTCCTGTCGCAGTACTTCCAGATCTCCCTGGGCAAGTCGCCGACCGTGGCCGGCCTCATGAGCCTGCCGATGATCTTCGGGCTGCTGGTGTCCTCGACCGTCGCCGGCCAGCACATCACCCGGTACGGCCGCTGGAAGATCTTCCTGGTCGCGGGCGGCGCCGTGATGACGGCCGGGATGCTGCTGCTCGGCACCATCGGCGCCGGCACCAGCGTCGTCGTCATCTCGGTCTACATGGCGGTGCTCGGCATCGGCGTCGGCATGCTGATGCAGAACCTGGTGCTGGCCGCCCAGAACGACGTGCCCGCCCACGAACTCGGCGCGGCCACCTCCGTGCTGACCTTCTTCCGCAGCATGGGCGGCGCGATCGGGGTCAGCGCTCTCGGCGCCATCCTGGCCAACCGGGTCACCGACCTGATGACCGAGCGGCTCGGCCCGGCCGCGGCCGGTGGCGGCTCCTCCACCGCCGTGCCGGACCTCTCCACGCTGCCCGAGCCGCTGCTGCGCATCGTGCAGGACGTCTACGGCACCGCCACCGCCGAGCTGTTCCTGGTCGGCGCGCCGCTGGCCCTGCTCGCCATGGTCGTGGTCCTGTTCATCAAGGAGAAGCCCCTGCACACGCTCAGCGGCGACGAGCGGCGGGCGCAGGAGGAGGCGGCGCAGGCCGCCGGCGTCGTCCACTGACGACTCGTCCGGAGCGGGGTCCCGCGCAGTCGATCGGGGGCTGCGCGGGACCCGCTCCGGATGCGAGGATGACCGGGTGTCATCGCTCGCGTTACCGCACGTGACCTTCCTGGGTGGGCATCCGCGTCGCACGAGCGGGACGACCGGGCTGACCGCCGTCCTCGACCGCTCCGGCATCGACCTGCGCCGGCCGATCCGCCGGTTCCTGCGCCTCCCCTGGCGCAGCCTGCGGGGGCTGGACATCCGAGCGCCGACCCTGCTCAGCCTGGCGCTCCACGATCGCCGCCTGCCCGACGGCGGCGCGTACCTCGACCTGCACCTGGACGACGGGGTGTGTTCGTTGCACGTCTCGGACACGCCGGCGGCGGAGCTGCGGGAGCGGCTCGCAGCGTGGGCGGCGGACGAGGCGGGGCCGCCCGAGCCGCTGCCCGCCATGCCCGCGCCGCCGCCGCGTTCGGCGCGGGGTCCGGTCGACGTGGTGCGGATGTCCCTCGACCTCTGGCGGGCCGCCGGCGTCGGCCGAGAGTCCATCCCCGATCGGAGCACGCTCGCATACCGGCTCAGCGTCGCCGAGGACCATCGCCACTGTGGCCGGTTCGCCGAGGCCCTCGCCCTGCTCGAACCCCTCGCCGCGGGGACGGCGGCGGCGTACGGGCCGTTCGACACCGACGCCCTGACCGTCCGCAACGCCCTCGGTCAGGCCTACCTGGCCGCCGGGCAGGTCGACGACGGGCTCGACGTGCTGCGCGAGGTGGTGGCCGCCGCCGAGCACGCGCAGGGCGACGACGCCGACCTCACCCTCGTCATCCGGAACAACCTGGCGGTCGGATACCAGCACGCCGGCCAGTACGCGCAAGCCATCGAGCTGCACGAACAGAACATCCGGCACAGCGAGCGCAGGCACGGGCGGCAGAGCCGGCAGACGGCCGGTCGGCGCAACAACCTGGCCGCCACCCTGGCGCTGGCCGGCTACCGGCGGCGGGCGATCGCGGGCTACTGGGAGGTCCTCGACGCGCTGCCGGCCGGTGTCCGCGAGGATTCGCTCGCGGTCACCGCCCGGCAGAACCTCGCCATCCTGCACAACCCGTCCTGGCGCCCGTGACCGGTCAGGGGCGGGGCGGTGAGCGGTCGGCGGAGCCGGCCCGCCGGGCGCGGGGCACCACGTCGTCCTTGCGGACGATCGCGGTGACCTGCTCACCGATCTCGCGGGTGAGCCGGCCTGGACAGGGCAGGCCGAGCTGCACCGCCAGGTCCCGGCCGTGCAGGTCGACGGCGGCCTCGGCCAGGTCGGCGTAGACCGCGACGGCCAGGCGGGCGCGGTAGCGGGCGGCGAGCAGCGCCACCAGCCCGACGGCCAGGGCCGGCCACCAGAACGCACCGAGGACGGCGTACAGCAGCCCCCAGCCCACCCCCCGGGCGGCCGCCCCGCACCGGTCCCGCGCGGCCGCCAGTTCGCCCCGCGTCTCGTCCGGGAGCAGCAACCACAGGCGCGGCCACCCGCTCGCCAGGTCAATGCCGTAGCTGCGATGCACCCGGACGTCGGTGGCGTGCAGCCGGTCGCCCACCCAGGTGGGCCCCGCCGGCTCCACGAGACAGATCGCCGCCCGCCGGGCGTGGGCCCGGCGCGCCCGGTCGCGCAACGCGGCGTCGCCGGTGTCCGCGAGGAGCGCGCGTTCCGCGGCCAGCACGGCCGCGTCCGCCCGCTCCCACCGGCGGAGACGCCGGGCGGCGAGCCGGCGCAGCACCGGCCCGGATCCGGTCAGGCTCCACGTCCAGGAGACGAGCATCCCCACCGACTGCGCGGTGAGCCCGGCCGCCGCCGCGCCGAGCAGGAACGCGACCGCACCGATCAGCACGGTCGCTCCGGATCCGCCGGCCGGCCGGGCGGTCAGCCCGTCCCACCAGGCCGCCAGGGCCCGCTGATCCACGGCGTGCCGCTGCCCGAGGACGTGGGCCAGGACCACCGCGCCGGCGAACAGCGCCCCCGGCAGCAGCAGCGCCGCCGTCCACCGGGTCACCAGCTGCCTGCCCAGCTCGGCGAGGACGGCGTTCACAACACGATCCGGCGCTGCCCGAACGGGGCGCCGGTCAGCCCGCACACCGGCCGGTCACCATCGCCGGCGGGGACCGCGCGGGGACACGGCAGCGGGCTCGGGCAGCCCCAGGCGACGACCGTGGGATGCCCGCCCCCGCCGAGCCACGGTTCGAAACCGCGTACGCCGATGGTCAGCCCGTCGATGCCGTGGCGGGCGAAGGCGTCGTCGAGCCGGTCGAGGTCCTCCTCCAGCCGGTCGTCCAGGCGGCCCTGGGCGACGGCCTCGGCGATCCGGTCGAGCACGTCGGCGACGCCGTACCGCTCGGCATGCTCCCGCAGCTGCCCTCCGACGGCCTGCCGGCACAGCCGGCCGACGCGCTCCGCAACGAGTTCCAAGGCCGCTCCTCGGGCACCGGTTGGCTTCCGCTGCCACCCTAGTGCGGTGTCCACTAACGTTCACCGGGTGTCCGGTGGGTGTTGTGGATCCTCGCCTTTTGGGCGAGCGACTCCCCACGCGGTGGTGGGGCGGGCCTCCGCGGGCCAACTGATCCTCGCGCCGCCTGGTGTGGGCGGCGGGGGTCACGTCGGGACTGGCCGGCACCGGGGAGGTGTCGGCCGGCTCGACGGTGCGTGACCACCCCGGGCACCCGAGCGGGTGTGGGGGTGGTGGGTCCGCTGCCCGGGGTGCGGGTGGCGATGGTGGCGGCCGCGACGAGGTCGCGGTGCCCGGCAAACGTGCAGTGTGGGCAGGTCAGGGTCCGGCCGCGGGGTTTCGGTACCCGCCGCCGGCAGGCCGGGCAGGTCGACGAGGTACCACGTTCGTCGACGAGGTGGACGGTGATGCCGGCGAGGGTGGCTTTGTCGGTGAGGACCTGCAGGAGCCGGCCGATCTGCCACTGCCGCAGCCGCAGGTTGTGCCGCCGCCCCGCGTCCAGGTCGAGCACCCCACGCGGGTCACCCACGTGCAACACACCGACCCGCTGACGTACCGCCCAGGACACCACCTGGCGGGCGGCCTCGTGTTGGGCCTGACGCACCCGACGCCGATGCCGGCCCTCAACCAGCCGCGCCCGACGCCGGTACTGGCGCCACCGCCGTGACCCCTTCTGACCGGGCTTCGGCGCCCGCCGGGCGACCGCACGGCGGCGGGCCTTCGTATCCGCCAGGTGCATGCGGTGCTCGGCGCGGACCGCCCGCCCCGACACCAACAACCCCGCACCGTCCGGGCCCGCCACCGCGTACGGGTGAATGATCCCCAGTCCACCCCCGCCACCCTGGCCGGCTCCGGTCCCTCACCGGCCGGATACGTCACCACCGGCACCTCAGCAGTCACGTCCAGGAACAGCCGGCCACCCTCACACAACAGCGTGACCGACCGGACCTGCTCAACCGGATACGGCAACTCCCGCGCCATCCGCACCCACAGCGGCGGGGCGCCTCTAGAGCAGGGGATCCGGACCCGATGCCCGTCGAGGGTGAACGTGCCGTGATACCAGCGCACCGGCACCAGCCCGCGGCGACGCCGCGGGAAACGCGCCGACACATCACCATCTTTGCGCCGTTTCACCGCCGCGAACCAGCCATCGGAGAATCGGCGCAACACCGACCGGGCACCCGTCGAATCCAACTCCCCGAACGTGCCCGGCCCCGACACCGCCAACACCCGACACAACTCCTGATAGCCCACCAGCGGCACATCCCGGCGGCGACGCCGCCACCCGTTGACCTCCAACACACACGCCCACACGTCACCAGCCGAACGCAGCAGCCCGAAACACCGCCGCCGCTGCCCTGACGTCACCCGCAACGCCACACGCGCGGGTGCGATGCACCACCCGGGGCGCGGCAGGATCCCGACGACGAGGCACAACCACACCCAACACCACCAGTACGACAAACTCCCCGGCACCCGACCCGGCGAACGTTTGTGGTCACGGCACTAGTGTGCTGCGCCAGAAGTTCGCCTCATAAGTGGGTGTAGGGTGGTGGGATGCCGAGGACCGGGCGTCCCACCCCGCCGCT
>NZ_JBEZZJ010000038.1:0-65418 GCF_040639095.1 Micromonospora sp. NPDC023966
GACCGCCACGATCTGGCACAACTGGACCACCAGCCAACCCGTCATGCGCTCGCTCACCGCGTACGACCACTGACCCCTTGGAATAGATCGTCTAGGTCACGAGGTCGTTGACGCAGCGGAGGACCGGGCGAGCCGTCAGCGCCGCCGGGTCGAGCGGGGCGTCCGCCGTGACGGTGAACGTGGTCGACTCGCCCGGCAACAGGGTGATCAGGGCCTGGTCGACCTGCGCTGACGGGTGCAGCCGGTCCGGGAAGAGGGTCAGGTCGCGCAGCACCGTCCGCGCGGTCACGCGGACCCGCTGGGCGTCGCCCACCGGCTCGACCGTCGCATCCAGCTCCGCCGCCGGCCACTCGACCTCCCGGTCGGTGGCGAAGAACCACAGCGCCCGCTCCGCGGTCTCCCCGGCCTCCGCGACCAGCAGCTCCCGCCGGGCCTCGTCCGGCCGCGCCAGCTCCGCCGGCAGCGCCAGCACCACCGAGGAGTACGCGGGAACGTCGACGTCCACCGAGGTCTTCGCCCTCGGCTCCCCGCCGAGCGTGAGCCGGGTGACCGTGGCCGCCGCCTGCCACGCCTCGCCGGTCTCGTTGACCACCACCAGCGCGAGCCCGCCGTCCCGCGGCTGCACGGTGAGCAGCCGGTCGGGGTACGCCCGGCGCAGCGCGTACCAGAGGGGCTTGCGCCGGCCGTCGCCGTCGACGGCCGCCCAGGAGGTGACCGGCCAGCAGTCGTTGAGCTGCCAGACGATGATGCCCATGCAGACCGGCCGGTGCGAGCGGAAGTGCTCGACGCCGAGCTGGATGGCCCGGGCCTGGTTGAGCTGGGTGAGGTAGTGCCAGTCGTCGAAGTCGGCGGGCGGCGGCAGGTGGGCGTCCAGCCCGCGCTGGAGCTTCCGGTCCCCGTCGATCGCCTTCTGGTGGTGCGCCATTCCGGGCGAGTCGTGGGCGAGCGGCTCGTCGGAGAGGGCCCGGCGCAGCGTCGCGTACGCCGGGGGCGCCTGGTAGCCGAACTCGGCGACGAAGCGGGGCACGTACTCCCGGTACTTCGTGTAGTCGTCGGTGTTCCACACGTCCCAGATGTGCATGGTGCCGTGCGCCGGGTCGTTCGGGTGCACGTCCTCGCTGCCGGACCAGGGGCTGCCCGGCCAGTACGGTCGGGTCGGGTCCAGCTCGGCGACGATCGCGGGCAGCAGCTCCAGGTAGTAGCCGCGCCCCCAGGTGCGGCCCGCGAGGGCCTCCTGCCAGTCCCAGTCGTGCCAGCCCCAGATGTTCTCGTTGTTGCCGGTCCAGAGCACCAGCGAGGGGTGAGCGGCGAGCCGGGTGACCTGCTCCCGCGCCTCCGCCTCGACCTCGGTGCGGAACGGCTCCTCCTCCGGGTATGCGGCGCAGGCGAAGAGGAAGTCCTGCTGCACGAGCAGCCCGAGTTCGTCGGCCAGCTCGTAGAAGTCCGCCGACTCGTAGCGGCCGCCGCCCCAGACCCGCAGCAGGTTGACGTTCGCCCCGACCGCCTGCCCGAAGCGCTCGGCGAGGCGGGCCCGGGTGACCCGGTTCGGGAAGGCGTCGTCGGGGATCCAGTTGACCCCCTTGACGAAAATCGGCACCCCGTTGACGTGCAGGGTGAACGCGGAGCCGTGCGCGTCGGGGGCGGTGTCCAGGTGGACCGAGCGGAAGCCGATCCGGCGGGACCAGTCGTCCAGCACCCGGCCGTCCGGGGCGCGGAGGGTCACGTCGAGATCGTGCAGGGGCCGGTCGCCGTACCCGACGGGCCACCAGAGCGCCGGGTCGCGCACGGTGAGGGTCGCCACGGCGTGGCGCTCCCCGGCCGGAACGGTGACCTCGACGGCGGCGCCGGCCACGGTGGCGTGCACGGTGAGCGCCTCGTCGCCCGCCCGCTCGACCTCGACGTGCAGCTCCACCCGGCCGGTGTCGCCCTCGACCGTGACCAGCGGCCGGACGGTCGCCAGCCGGGCGGTGGACCAGGCGTGCAGCCCGATCTCCTGCCAGATGCCGGCGGTGACCACGGTCGGCCCCCAGTCCCAGCCGAAGTTGCAGGCGGTCTTGCGGATGAAGTGGAACGGCTCCGGGTAGGCGTTCGGCCGGTCGACGAGCCGGTCCCGCTGCGCCTCCGCGTAGCGGTAGGGCGAGTCGAAGCGCACGGTGAGCGTGTTGGCACCCGGCCGGAGCAGCGGGCCGGCGGCGAACCGGTAGCCGCGGTGCTGGTTCTCGGTGCGGCCGACCTCGGTGCCGTTGAGGGTGACCGTGGCGACCGTGTCCAGGCCGGCGCAGACCAGGTCGACGCGCTCGTCGTCGCCGGGCCGCCAGTCGAAGGTGGTCTCGTAGACCCAGTCGGTCCGGCCGATCCAGCCCAGCCGGTACTCGTTGTCGTCGAGGTACGGATCGGGGATGAGGCCGGCCGCCAGCAGGTCGGTGTGCACGCAGCCGGGCACGGTCGCCGGCACCGCCTGCCCGGCGACCTCCGGCGGCACCTGCGGACCGGGCACCGCCCGCAGCGTCCAACCCTCGTGCAGCGTCTGACGGCTCACGACTTCACCGCGCCTTCCATGATTCCGCGGACGATCTGACGTCCACCGATGAACAGCATGACGAGCAGGGGCACGGTGGCGATGAACGCCCCGGCCAGCACCCGCCGGTAGATTACGTAGTTGCCGCTGGCCAGGTCGGAGACCGCGACCATCGAGGTCGGGAAGTCGGTGCCGCTCAGCGTGATGAGCGGCCACTGGAAATCGTTCCAGGTGGCCACGAAGGTGAGCAACCCGAGCACGGCCAGGGCCGGGCGGATCGCCGGCAGCACGATGTTGGCGTACACCCGCATGGTGGTGGCGCCGTCCATCCGGGCCGACTCGACCAGCTCGTCGGGGACGGTGTTGACGATGAACTGCCGCATGTAGAACACGCCGAACGCGGTGACCAGCCCGGGGGCGATCACCGCCAGCAGGGTGCCGTTCCAGCCGAGCTTGCCCATCACGATGTAGAGCGCCACGATGCCGAGCTGGTTGGGCACGGTCAGGGTGAGCACCACGAAGAGCATCAGCGCCTTGCTGCCCTTGAAGCGCAGCTTGGCGAAGGCGAAGCCGGCCAGCGAGCAGAAGAACAGCACCGAGGCGGTCACCACGGTGGCGACGATGACGCTGTTGACGAGCGAGGCGGCGAAGTAGACGTCCTGGAGCGAGAAGACCTCGTCGACGTTGGTCATGAACATCCCGCCCGGGACGATCGCCGGCGGCAGCTTCGCGAGGGCCTCGTCGCCGCTGGTCGCGATGACGAACATCCAGTAGAGCGGGAACGCGGCGAACAGCATGGTCAGCGCGAGGAACAGGTACGTCCAGAGCCCCGCCTGGGTCTCCTGCGGGGCCCGCGCCATCAGCCGCGGCTTGCGGCGCGCGGGTCGTGCCACGGCGGTCACTGTGGTCTCCTTCCGTTCGCGGCTGCGGTACTCCGCTTCGCTGCGTTCCCCGCGCTCACCGACGCCCTCCGGACAGTCGGTTCGTCACCACGTAGTTGACGCCGGCGACGATCAGGATGATCAGGAAGAGGGCCCAGGACATGGCCGCGGCGTAGCCGAGGTTGAGGTCCTTCCAGCCGACCTTGTAGATGAGCTGGGCGATGGTCTGCCACTCGCCGTTCGGCCCGCCGGTGGCGGCCTGGGCGTTCGGGTCGAAGAGCATCGGCTCGGTGAAGAGCTGGAGACCACCGATGGTGGAGAGGATGACGGTGAAGAGCACCACCGGCTGGATCATCGGCACCGTGATCCGCCAGAGCTGCTTCCACGGTCCGGCGCCGTCGATCGCCGCCGCCTCGTAGACGTCGCGCGGGATGGACTGCATCGCGGCCAGGTAGAGCAGTGCGTTGTAGCCGATCCACTTCCAGTTGACCATCGTGGCGATGGCGATCCAGGAGTGCAGCTTGTCGGCCCGCCAGTCGATCGGATCGTCCGGGCCGCCGAGCCCGAACAGGCCGAGCACCCAGTTGGCCATGCCGAAGTCGCGGGAGAAGAAGACGCTGAACACCATGGTCGAGGCGACGATCGGGGTGACGTACGGCAGCAGCACGCCCACCCGCCACCAGGTCTGTCCCCGCAGCTTCCGGTTGAGCAGCGCGGCGACCACCAGCGCGAGCAGCAACTGGGGCACCGAGGAGAGCAGGAAGATGCCGAAGGTGTTGTAGAGGGCGTTCCAGAAGTCCTCGTCGCCGAAGAGCCGGCTGAAGTTCTCGAAGCCCGCCCAGTAGGGCAGCGTCGGGTCGTCGAGCCGGTAGTTGCGCAGCGAGACCACGGCGTTGAACAGCAGCGGGAAGAGCCCGAACACGACGAAGAGCAGGAAGAACGGCGCGATCATGAGGTATGGCATGTAGCGCATGTCGAAGCGGTACAGGCGGTTGCGCCAGGTCAGCCGCCGGTCGTCGCCCCCGGAGCGGCCACGCTCCGGCGCGGCTCGGCGGCTCGACCGTGCGGGGGCGGCACGGGTGGTGGACATCGGATCACTCCAGGGCCGAGGTGGGTGAGGAGGTCAGGCGGTGACGGGGCGGCTGCGGCCCGCCCCGCCACCGGTGTCCGGTCAGGACTTGGCGGCCTTGTCGGCCTCCTTGACCGCCTCGCTCCAGGCGGCGTCCGGCTTCAGGCTCTTGTTCTCGACCCGCCGGATCACGTTCTCCACGGCGACCCGGGTGGGGCCGTTCTTCTTGCCCAGGTACTGCGGGGTGAGGCCCTGCGCCATCTTCGGGAAGATCTGCCCGACCGGGGCATTGTTGAAGAACGGGTTCTCGAAGTCGGCGATCGCCGGGTCGGCGTAGAGCGCCGGCTGCGAGGGCAGGTTGCCGACCTTCTTGAAGATCTCGATCTGCTGCTCCGGCGCGACCAGCCACTCCAGCAGCTTGTACGCCTCGTCGACGTGCTTGCCCTGCTTGGGGATGGTCAGGAACGAGCCGCCCCAGTTGCCGCCGCCACCGGGCACCGCGGCGATGTCCCACTTGCCCTGGGTGCCGGGGGCGGTGTCCTTGATGTGGCCGAGCATCCACGCCGGGCAGGCGAGCACGGCGAAGGCGCCGCTGGTGAAGCCCTTGTCCCAGTCGGCCTGGAAGCTGACCAGGTTGGCCGACAGCCCGGCCTGGACGGCCTTGACGGTGTAGTCGAAGGCGACCTTCGGGCCGCCGTCCATCTGGAGCTGCTCCTGATCGGTGTAGAAACCGACCTGCTGCTGGCCGAGGATCGGGTTGAACAGGTTGGTGCCTGCGTCGATGAACTTCTTGTTGGTCTTGGCGGTGTACTGCTGGCCGACCTCGATGAACTTGTCCCAGTTGGGCCAGAGGGCGGAGACCTGGTCGCGCTCGGTGGGCAGGCCGGCGGCCTTGAACAGGTCGGTCCGGTAGCACATGGCCAGGCCGCCGACGTCGGTGCCGAGGCCGATCTGGGTCTTGCCGTCGGCGGAGAGCGACTGCTTCCACTTCCAGGGCAGGTACTTGCTCTCGTACGAGCCGGCGCCCTTGTCCAGCAGGTTGACGAACTTGTCGGACTGGCTGCGGAACTGGACCATGAAGCCCTCGTCGATCGCCGCGATGTCCGGCGCGCCGTTGCCGGCGACGAGCTTCTTCTGCAGGTCCTCGTGCTGGGCGTTGTACTCGCCGGAGTTCAGCTGGATCTTGATGTTCGGGTGCTCGGCCTCGTACTTCGCCTTGAGGTCCTGGAGGCCGAAGTCGCCCCAGAAGTTGATCTTCAGTGTGACCTGCCCGTCGGCCGCGTCGGAACCGCCGGTGGTGCTCTTGCCGCTGCAGGCGGCGACCATGACCAGGCTGACGGCACCCACGGTCGCCGCCCGGGCCCAGTGCGTCCAGGACCGTTTCATGCCATCCTCCGCGCCAAAATGGGAACGCTCCCGATATCGAGAGACGTTGACTGAACCGGATAAGTGAGCACCACCGTACGGTGACCCCTCTGGAGTGTCAACGGCCGATTAACAGCGAGCCCGCCTCGCCAGCAACACGTCACTCTGGGAGCGCGTTCATGCGTGGTGGAGCGCTCTCCGGCGCACAAAAGTAAGGCCAGGGCTGTCGGGGACGGGCGAGTTCGAGCCGTACGCTTAACCGCGCAAGCGAAGGCTGCGTCGATCGCGCCGCGGCCCGGTTGCAGTAGCGTGACAGCCGCCGGTCACCCCCGGCGGTCGAACAGGCCCGCGAGGGCCGGACGAGTGGAGGAGCGCGCCGGTGAAGCGGCCGACCATCGCCGATGTCGCCCGACGGGCCGGGGTCTCCAAGGGCGCGGTGTCGTACGCGCTGAACGGGCAGCCCGGGGTGTCCGAGGCGACCCGCCGGCGGATCCTGGCGATCGCCGCCGAGATCGGGTTCAGCCCGAGCAGCGCCGCCCGGGCGCTCTCCGGCGCCACGGCCAAGGCGGTCGGCCTGGCCCTGTGCCGGCCCGCCCGGATACTGGGCATCGAGCCCTTCTTCATGGAGCTGATCAGCGGCGTGGAGGCGGAACTGTCCGCCCGCTCGTACGCGCTGACCCTCCAGGTGGTGGCCGACCAGGAGGCGGAGATCGCGGTCTACCGCCGCTGGTGGGCCGAGCGCCGGGTCGACGGGGTGTTCGTCTGCGACCTGCGCACCGACGACCGCCGGGTGCCGGCGCTGGAGGAGTTGCAACTGCCGGCCGTGGTGATCGGCGGTCCCGGCCACACCGGCAGCCTGACCAGCGTCTGGTCCGACGACGCGGCGGCCCTGGTCGAGACGGTGGAGTACCTGGTGGCGCTCGGACACCGGCGGATCGCCCGGGTCGGCGGGCTCCCCTCGCTGCTGCACACCGAGATCCGCACCGACGCGTTCACCGAGGTGTGCGGCCGGCTCGGGCTGGACGAGGCCACCACGGTCTGGTCCGACTACACCGGCGAGGAGGGGGCGCGGGCCACCCGCCGGCTGCTCAGCTCGGCCGGCCGGCCCACCGCGGTGATCTACGACAACGACGTGATGGCGATCGCCGGGCTCTCCGTGGCCCAGGAGATGGGGCTGGCCGTGCCCGGCGACCTGTCGATCGTGGCCTGGGACGACTCCGCGCTCTGCCAGCTCGTGCACCCGCCGCTGACCGCCCTGGGCCGGGACATCCCCGCGTACGGGGCGCACGCCGCGCGGCAGCTCCTGGCCGTGATCGCGGGCGAGCCGGTGACCGGCCTCCAGGACGAGACCGCCCGGCTCACCCCACGCGGCAGCACGGCCCCGCCGCGGAGCCGGTGAACCGGTTCAGCTATTCCACTGAACGACCAGGTCAGCGGGGTGTCGAGGGAAACTCCTCGAACCACGCCTCCACCCGCTCGGCGGGGGCCGGGCGGGCCAGCGCGAAGCCCTGCCCGTAGCGGCAGCCGGCCCGGCGCGCCCCGGCCACCTGGGCGTCGGACTCCAGCCCCTCGACCACCACCTCCAGGCCGAGCCGGTCGCCCAGGTTGGCCACCACGTCGATCAGCGGGCGCTGCCCGTCAGGGCCCGGCCCGACCAGGTGCGGGCCCACCTTGAGCAGGTCGATCGGGAGCCGGCGGAGCTGGGCGAGCGAGGCGTGCTCGGCGCGGAAGTCGTCCAGCGCGGTGCGGACGCCGAGCGAGCGGAGGCCGGCGAGCCGGGCCACCACGGTGGACAGCTCGGCGGCCACCGCCGGCTCGGCCACCTCCACCACCAGGCGCTCCGGCGGCACGTCGTACGCGGCCAGGGCGGTGGCCGTGCGGGTCACGAAGTCGGGCGCGGCCAGCTCCCGGGGCGTGACGTTGACCGCCATCCACAGCTCCCGGCCCCCCTCCGACCAGTCGGCGAGCTGCCGGCAGGCCCGGTCCAGCACCCACCGCCCGACCTCGCCGAGCAGGTCGAGGTCGGCCGCCACGGGCAGCAGTTCGTCGGGCAGCACGGTGCCCAGCACGGGGCTGCGCCAGCGCAACAGCGCCTCGGTGCCGACCGGCACGCGGTCGGCCAGCGCCAGCACCGGCTGGTAGACCAGGTCCAGCTCGCCCCGGGAGAGCGCGCCCGGCAGCTCCCGCTCCAGGTCCAACCGGCGGACCAGCTGTTCCTCCAGGTAGGCGTCGTACCACTCGACCCGGTCCCGGCCCAGCTGCACCGCGCGCCGCCGGGCCAGGTCGGCCTGGCGCAGCACGTCCTCCGGCACGCCGCCGGTGGTCTCGGCCAGCCCGACACTGGTCCGGATCCTCGTCGCCCCGCCGGCCCGCGGGTACGGCGGCTCGGCGAGCGCCGCCAGCAGCCGGGTGCCCAGCGCGTACGCGAGCACCGGCCCCAGATCGGTGAGCACGGCGAACTCGCTGTCGGTGAGCCGGGCGACCAGATCGTGCGGACCAGAGCCGGACCGGAGCCGGTGGACGACCTCGGCCAGCACCGGCCCGTCCAGCACCGCCGTCTCGTCGGCCCCGTGCAGGTCGACGACGAGCAGCGCCCCGCCGGTGCGCCGGGCGAGGGCGTCGACCAGTTCGGCCCGGTCGGCCGGCGGGCCGTCGGCGGGCGGGCGGCCGTCGCCGGCCAGGTGCCGCGACCGCGCCTCGCCGGCGGCCAGTCGCTCGGCCCGGCGCCGCTGGTCGGCGGCGGCGAGCACCTCCCGGACCACGATCGGCGGGATGACGGACAGCCCCAGGGCGATCGCCGGGGCGGTGAACTGCCCCACCGTCCACAGGTGGTGACCGGCAGCCAGCGCCGCGATGCCGGCCGGCGCGGTGAGCCCGGGCCAGGCGGCGGGCGCCGCGGCGGTGCCGGGGTTCTCCCGGGCCGCGGTACGCCGGGCGCCGGCCGCGGTGACCAGCGCGCCGACCAGCAGCGGCAGCGCGACGGCCAGCACGGCCCGGTCCGGCGCGGCGTAGGCGAGCAGCACCACGAGCAGGGCCAGCCCGCCCAGCGTGGCGGCCGCGCCGGCGTGGCAGCGGGCCGCGCCCGGCCGGCGGCTCCGCTCGGCGAGCGCGGCCACCGACAGGACGGCCAGCGCCAGGGCGCCGCCGACGCTGGCGGCGAGCGCGGCCGACGGCACCGGGCCGGTCGGCAGCAGCACCCAGCCGGCGAAGACCAGGCTGACGCCGAGGCCGACCATGTCGACGCCGCGGCGCAGCCGTTCCCGGCCGGTGAGCCGGGAGCGGCCGGGCAGCCGGAGCAGCGCGACGGCGTACAGCGGGGCGGTGATCGCCAGGCCGGCCAGCGCGACCGGCAGTCGGTGCCCGGCGTCACTCAGCGGCAGCACCGCGACGGTGAGACCGGCGGCCAGCACTGCGGCGTCGAGGATCCCGGCGACCCGGCGGGACAGTGCCACCCGTCGGGCGCGCCGCCCGGTCGGCAGGGCGACGGCCGGCTCGAACGGGCCGGCCCGCTCCGGCGGCGGGGTTCCGCGGGACCGCTGCCCGGCCGGCGTGGCGGCGACGGGCGCGGGCCCGGCAGTGGCCGGCGCGGGCGCAGCGGGCTGGGCAGCGGCCGGCGCGGGCAGGGCGGGCGGGGCAGCGGCCGGGGCGGGCGCGGCGGGCGGGGCACCGGCCAGCCGGGCGAGTCGGACGCAGGCCAGGGCGGAGCCACCGGCCACGGCGAGCGACACGGCGGCCGGGCCGGGGATCAGGCCGGCGGCGCCGGCGAGGACGAACAGCGCGCCGGCGAGCGACACGACGAGGTCGGGGAGCGGCGGCCGGCGGCGGGGACCGGCGGAGGGCTGGGTGACGGGCACGGCGGTCGCCTTCGTGAGGGGGCACGGGGCGGTGCGGTTGCGTTACGACGTGCGGGGTCAGCGGTGCGGGTCGGGGTGTCGGGCGCGACCGGCGCCGGACGGGGACCGGCGCGACCACGCCCATAAACGATCCCGGACAGCCAGGGTTACGCGACACAGCACGTGACGCCGATCACACCTGCTGGATCCGCAGCGGGCCGCCCGCCGGGATCCCGGCCGGCCCCGGGTGGGATCATCGGGGGGTGAGCCGCGCCGACACCGTCCGTTTCCGCTACAGCCAGGCGATCCTGGTCGCCGCGATCGTCGCGTTCATCGGCGCGCTGCCGCTGGCCACCGCGCGCTGGTGGCTGCTCTGGGTGCTGCTGATCCCGCTCGCGCTCGGCGTCTGGGCGTGGCGGGCCGGCACCGACGCGGACGCCCGCGAGCTGCGGCTGCGGGCCCTCGTCGGGCAGCGGCGGGTGCCCTGGACGCGGGTCGCCGAACTTGCCACCGACGCGCGCGGCCGGGCGGTCGCCCGGCTCGACGACGGCGAGACGCTGGTGCTTCCCGCGGTCCGCGCCGCCGACCTGCCCCGGCTGGTCTCCGCCACCGGGCAGGAGCTGCCCGAGTCCGCCGGCTAAACCGTCAGTAGCCGTCGACCACCCGGTTCGTCAGCGGCTCCCCGGCCGTGAACCGGCGCAACTGCTCCCCCACCAGCCGGTACGCCCGCGGCAGCAGGCCGCGGACCGAGCCGGCGACGTGCGGGGTGAGCAGCACGTTCGGCAGCTCCCACAGGGGATGGTCGGCGGGCAGCGGCTCCGGGTCGGTCACGTCCAGCGCGGCCCGCAGCCGCCCCGACGCCAGCTCGGCGACCAGCGCCGAGGTCCGGGCCACCGGGCCCCGGGCGGCGTTGACCAGCAGCGCGCCGTCCGGCATCGCGGCGAGGAACTTCTCGTCGACCAACCCCCGGGTCTGCTCGGTCAACGGCACCAGCAGCACCACCACGTCCGCCTCGGGCAGCAGGGCGGGCAGCTCGTCCACCCCGTGCACCTCCTCGGCCGGGCGCGGCGTCCGGGCGACCAGGGTGAAGCTCACCTCGAACGGGGCCAGCCGGGCCCGGACGGCCGCGCCGATCGAGCCGGCGCCGACGATCAACACCCGCTTGCCGGCCAGCTCGTCGGTCGGAGCCACCTCGTCGTACGCCCACTCGCGGCGGCCCTGGGCGCGGGCCAGCGGGCCGAAGCCGCGCAGCGCGGAGAGGATGGCGGCGACCACCCACTCGGCGGTGGCCGAGTCGTGCACTCCCCGGGCGTCGCAGAGCGTCACGCCGTCGGGGATCCGCCCCACCCAGGCGTCCGCCCCGGCGGAGAGGAGCTGCACCACCTGAAGGTCGGGCAGCTCGGCCAGGAGCGCGCCGGCGTCCGGGCCGGCCAGGAAGGGCGGCACCCAGAACCGCACGCCGGACGGGGACGAGGGCAGCTCGGCCGGGTCCGCCAGCAGCTCCACGGTGACGCCCGCGGGCAGCTCGCCGAGGAGGCGCCGGCCGGCCGGGTGCGGAATCCATACCTTCACGACCGCCGACATTAGTCGCCCCGGACGGCGCCGGCGGGCGGGGCCGTGACGACCACCGCTGCCGGGATTGACGAGCGGCCCGGGGAGGTATAACCGAGGGCGGAACGTCGGCCGGCGTTCCCGACTCCCGAGACAGGTGGCGATGAGCGAGGACACTCCCGGGCGCCCGGCCGTGCCGATTCCGGCGCTGGTCGACCCCGAGCGGCTGCGGTCCCTCGCGGAGACCCGGCTCGGCGCGGCGCCGGACGAGGCGTTCGACCGGTTCGCGCGGCTGGTCAGCGACCTGCTCGACGTGCCGGTCGCGCTGGTCTCGCTGGTCACCGCCGAGCGCCAGTTCTTCCCCGGCGCGGCCGGGCTGCCCGAGCCCTGGGCCGGCCGGCGGGAGACCCCGCTGAGCCACTCGTTCTGCCAGCACGTGGTCGACGTCGAGGTGCCGATGGTGCTGCCCGACGCCCGGCTCTACCCCCGGGTGCGGCGGAACCTGGCCATCGAGGACCTCGGGGTGGTCGCGTACGCCGGGATGCCGCTGACCGATCTGGACGGCCGGGTGCTCGGCTCGCTCTGCGCCATCGACAGCAAGCCCCGGGCCTGGACGGCCGAGCAGCTGCGTACCCTCGCCGACCTGGCCGCCGCCTGCTCCTCCGAGCTGCGGCTGCGGATCGCGGTGCAGAGCGCCGAGCAGGCCCGCCGCCGCGCCGAGGAGGCGCACGACCGGCTCGCCATGCTGGCCGGGATGAGCGAGACGCTGGGCGGCACGCTCGACGTGGCCACGGCGATCGACCGGCTCGGGCAGGCCATGGTCCCGCTGCTGGCCGACTGGTGCCTGATCACCCTGGTCGACCCGGCGGGCCGGCCGCGGACGGTCGCCGGGACGCACCGGGACCCGGAGCGAAAGTCCGACGTCGCCCGGTTCGCCGAGGTGCTGGCCACCGGGCTCGGCCCGGACTCGGTCATCCGCTCGGTGCTGCGCAGCGGCCGGCCGGTCATGCGCGGCGCGGCGAGCCTGGACGACGTGGCGCGCGGCACCACCAGCCCGGAGCTCGTGCCACTGGCCGCCTTGCTGGGCTTCGGCTCGCACCTCAGCGTGCCGATCACCGCCGCCGGGGACCGGATCATCGGCACCGTCACGCTGGTCAACGGCCCCGTCCGGCGTGGATTCGACGAGAGCGACCTGCGGACGCTGCGGGACCTCGGCCGCCGCGCCGGCCAGGCGGTCGGCAACAGCCGGCTCTACAGCGAGCAGCGGCACGTCGCCGAGGTGCTCCAGCAGAGCATGCTGCCCAGCCTGCCGGAGGTGCCCGGGGTGGAACTGGCCGCCCGCTACCTGCCGGCGGCCGACCGGGTGGAGGTCGGCGGCGACTGGTACGACGCCTTCGTTCAGCCCGACGGCGACCTGGTCGCCGCGATCGGCGACGTCGCCGGGCACGACATCGAGGCGGCGGCGACCATGGGCCAGCTGCGCAACCTCGTCCGCGGCGACGCGTACGGGCGGGACGACCCGGTCGACGAGCTGATGACCCACCTCGACCGGGCGATCCAGGGGCTTCCCGTCCCGACCGTCGCCTCCGCCGTGCTGGCCCGGGTCCGCCCGGCCGCACCCGGGCTCCGGCTCTCCTGGTGCAACGCGGGGCACCCGCCGCCGCTGCTGATCCCCGCCGAGGGGCCGGTGCAGGTGCTGGACGGGACCCGGGGCGCCCTCCTCGGCCTGGCCCGCACGCCCCGCCGCACGCGCCGGGAGCTGACCCTCGCCGCGGGCGACACCCTGCTGCTGCACACCGACGGGCTGATCGAGCGCCGCGACCGGCCGATCGACGAGGGGCAGGCCGAGCTGATCGAGCAGCTCGCCGGCACCGCTCCGCTCCCCCTCGCGGCCCTCTGCGACCGGCTGCTCGCCGCGGCCCCCCGGCGGGAGGACGACATCGCCCTGCTCGCCCTGCGCGCCCGGTGAGCCGGGAGGCGGTTCGTCGGGCCCGGTTCGCCACCCCGCCCGGCTAGGCTGGGCCAGGTGAGGCCGCATCCCCCGTACCCCCGCGCCGGCCGCCTCCGGGCGGCGCTGGCGGCGTCCTGCGCGACGCTGCTGCTGGGCACCGCCGGCTGCGCCTTCGGCGACCCGGATCCCGACCCGGCCGGCGAGCCGCCCAACCTCCCGTCGCCGTCCACCTCGGCCAGCCCGGGGGGCGCCGGCCAGCAGGTGGTCGCCACGGTGCTGGCCAAGGGGCTGGCGGTGCCGTGGGGCATCGCCTTCCTGCCCGACGGCGGCGCGCTGGTCACCGAACGGGACAGCGGGCGGATCCTCCAGGTCGGCCCGGAGTCCGGACCGGAGGGGATGACCGTCCGGGTGGTACAGACCGTGCCGGACGTGGCGGCCTCCGGCGAGGGCGGCCTGCTCGGCATCGCGGTCTCCCCGGCGTACGCCCGGGACCGCACGGTCTTCGTCTACTACACGAGCGCCGAGGACAACCGGATCGCGCGGGTGGAGCTGGGCCGGCCGCCGACCCCGATCCTCACCGGCATCCCCAAGGCCGGCAACCACAACGGCGGCGGGCTGGCCTTCGGCCCGGACGGCTTCCTCTACGCCAGCACCGGCGACGCCGGGCGCACCGCCAACGCGCAGGACCCGAAGAGCCTCGGCGGCAAGGTCCTGCGGATCACCCGGGACGGCCGGCCCGCGCCGGGCAACCCCACCGCCGGCTCCCCGGTCTGGTCGACCGGGCACCGCAACGTGCAGGGCTTCGCCTGGACGCCGAACAAGCGGATGTACGCCGTGGAGTTCGGCCAGAACACCTGGGACGAGATCAACCAGATCAACAAGGGCGGCAACTACGGCTGGCCGCAGGTGGAGGGGCGCGGCGACGACAAGCGCTACGTCAACCCGATCGTGCAGTGGCGCACCGGCGACGCCTCCTGCTCCGGCCTGGCCGCGGTGGAGCGGCTGCTGGTCACCGCCTGCCTGCGCGGGCAGCGGCTCTGGCTGGTCGAACTGGCCGGCAACGGCACCGTCCTCGGTCAGCCCCGCGAGCTGCTCACCGGCCGGTACGGCCGGCTGCGGGCCGCCGCGGTGGCGCCGGACGGGTCGGTCTGGGTGAGCACCTCCAACCGGGACGGGCGGGGCAAACCGGCCGGCGACGACGACCGCATCCTGCGGCTGGTCTTCGCCGACGGCGGCGCCGGACGCAGCTGATTCCGCTTCCGCCGGGTTTGCCAAGATCCTTCTACGGGCAGGTCAGAATCTCAGCATGGACGGCCAGGAGAACGAGCAGCACAGCACCGGGGACGTGACGGCTCCGGAGGACGGGCGTGCCCGCCGCCGGTGGCGCCCCGGCACGGCGCTGCGCCGGCTCGGCGTGGTGCTGGCCCTGCTCGTGGTCACCCTCGCCGGCATGGTGGCCGGCACGTACGCGGGCGGGCACGTGGGCACCGACATCGGGCCGTTCCGCGCGCAGCTCAACCTCAGCCCGTCGCTGAGCGGCGGCACCACCGTCGACATCCCGCCGCTGGGCGCGCTGCTGCTGGACAGCCACGACGGGCCGGCGTACCTGACCGTCGAGCTCGGCGCGCTGGACCAGCGGCGTACCGAGGCGCTGATCGACGACCCGGCGAGCATCAGCCGGGCAAGCCAGTCGGCGGTTGAGGACGTGCGGGCCGGCGTGATGCGGCTCGGCCTGAAGACCCTCGCCTCGTCGGTGCTGGCCACCCTGCTCCTGGCCGGGCTGGTCTTCCGCGACATGCGCCGCACCGCGTGGGCCGGCGGGCTGGCGCTGGTGGTCACCGCCGGCAGCCTCGGCCTGGCCGCCGCCACCATCCGCCCGCAGGCCATCGAGGAGCCGCGCTACGAGGGGCTGCTGGTCAACGCCCCGGCGATCGTCGGCGACGCGCGGCGGATCGCCAACGACTACACCAAGTACGCCGAGCAGCTGCAACGGCTGGTCGGCAACGTCAGCAAGCTCTACACCACGGTCTCCGCGCTGCCGGTGGTCCAGCCGTCGCCCGGCACCACCCGGGTGCTGCACGTCTCCGACATGCACCTCAACCCGACCGGCTGGCAGCTGATCCGCACCGTGGTGGAGCAGTTCAACATCGACGTGGTGATCGACACCGGCGACATCACCGACTGGGGCAGCGAGCCGGAGGCGTCCTTCGTCGGCTCGATCGGCCTGCTCAAGAAGCCGTACGTCTACATCCGCGGCAACCACGACTCGGCGAAGACGGCCGCCGCGGTGGCCGCGCAGCCCAACGCCATCGTGCTGAACAACTCCACCACGACGGTCTCCGGGCTGACCATCGCCGGCATCGGCGACCCCCGGTTCACCCCGGACAAGGAGACCTCGCCGGCCGGCAGCGGGCTCACCAGGGTCGTCGCCGACCAGGTGATCGGCGCCGGTGAGCAGCTCGCCGCCACGGTCAAGAGCTCGCCGAAGCCGGTGAACATCGCGCTGGTGCACGACCCGGCCTCGGCCGGCTCGCTCTCCGGCACCTGCCCGCTGGTGCTGGCCGGGCACACCCACGCCCGGCAGGTGTCGAAGCTGCCGCAGGTGCCGGACAAGCAGCCGACCCAGCTCATGGTGGAGGGCTCCACGGGCGGCGCCGGGCTGCGCGGCCTGGAGGGCGAGAAGCCCACCCCGCTGTCGATGTCGGTGCTCTACTTCGACCAGCAGAAGCTGCTCCAGGCCTACGACGACATCACCGTGGGCGGGACCGGGCAGTCGCAGGTCAACCTGGAACGGCACGTGATCCAGGACCCGAAGAAGGGCGACCAGGTGCCGGTCACCCCGACCCCGACCCGGGGCGGGCCCGTGTCGCCCGCCCCGACCGGCAGCCCGACCGCGACGCCGAGCCCCACCGGCTGACGCTCAGCGCAGCGAGAGCGCGGCCAGCGCGGCGTTGACGATGCTGCCGGGCAGCAGGTCGTGCAGCTCGTACAGCTCCCCGACGCTGCCGGACTGGCCGAACTCGTCCACCCCGAGCGGCACGGCCGGGGCGCCGAGCGCCGAGCCGAGCCAGGCCATCGCGTGCGAGGCGGCGTCGTGCACGGTGACCACCGGCACCCGGTCGGCGAAGGCCGACCGCAGCGCCCCGGGCACGCTCGGCACGGTCGCCGTCCGCACACCCTGGCGCAGGGTCCGCTGCCAGGCCCGGTAGAGCCGGTCCAGGCTCGTCACATCGACCACGTGCGCCGCGACGCCCTCCTCGGCCAGCTCGGCGGCGGCCGCGAGGACCTCCGGCAGCACCGCGCCGGAGGCGGCGAGCTGCACGACCGGGGCGTCCGCGAGATGGGGGTACGCCTCGTGCGCGTCGACCAGCCGGTACGCCCCGGCCACCACCTGCCGGCGCAGCACCGCGTCGCCGATCCGGGCCCGGGCCGCCTCGAACGGCGCCTGGTCGATCGGCCGCGTGCTGAGCCGGAAGTAGTACGCCCCGTCCTCGGCCGGCGCGGCGGTGGCGGCCGGCGCCGCTCCCCCGGCGATCTGGCCGAGCGCGTCGCAGAGCAGCCAGTCGAGGCTGCCGGCGTACGCGGGTTCGCAGAAGGTGACCCCGGGCAGCTCCAGGCCGACCGAGGCGGTGATCGTCGACTGGTGGGCGCCACCCTCGGGGGCGAGGGTGATGCCGGACGGGGTGCCGGCGACCACGAACCGGGAGCCCGAGTAGGTGCCGTAGAGGAAGGCGTCCAGGCCGCGCAGCACGAACGGGTCGTAGACCGTGCCGACGGGCAGCAGCGGCTGCCCGGACAGGTCCCACGACAGGCCGAGCTGGCCGAGCAGCAGGAACAGGTTCATCTCGGAGATGCCCAGCTCGATGTGCTGCCCGGCGGGGGTCTCCGTCCAGCGCAGCATCCGGTCCTCGGTCCAGGAGCGCTGCTCGGTCGGGGCGAACACGCCGGTCTTGTTGATGAACCCGGCCAGGTTGGTGGAGGTGGCCACGTCCGGCGCGGTGGTGACCAGGTAGGGCGCGATGTTCGGGTCGCGGGCCAGGTCGACCAGCACCCGGCCGAAGACCTCCTGGGTGGAGACGGGCTTGTTCACCCGTACCTTGGTGGTCTCCGGGACGGTGACCCCCAGCGCCCGCTCGCGCGGCGCGCGGGACAGCGCCTCCCGGCGCTCGCCGGCCCGGATGCCGGCCGGGGAGGCCGGGTCGAGGCGGTCCCACTCGGTGTCGCGGGTCAGGCCGTGCGCGGCGCGCAGCGCGTCGACCTGCTCGGTGGTGAGCAGCGCCGAGTGGTTGCGCGGGTTGCCGGCGATCGGCAGCCCCCACCCCTTGACGGTGTAGGCGAAGACCACGCTGGGCCGGTCGGTGACCGCGTCGCACTGGGCGTACGCGTCGAGCATCGCCTGCAGGTCGTGCCCGCCCAGGTCGGTGACGAGCGGGCCCAGCTCGTCGTCGGGGATGTCGGCCACGAAGGCGGCCACCTCGGCCGGGGCGCCGTCCAGGAACTGCTTGCGCAGCGCCGGCCCGGCCAGCCCGAACAGCGACTGGTACTGCTCGTTCGGCATCAGGTCGATCCAGTCGCGCAGCGCCGCCCCGCCCGGCCGCTCGTACGCCTCGGCGAGCCTGCGGCCGTACTTGACCTCGACCACGTGCCAGCCGGCGGCCTCGAACTGCCCCCGCCACTGGTTGATCCGCACCCCGGGGACGACCCGGTCCAGCGACTGGCGGTTGAAGTCGACCAGCCACATGACGTTGCCCAGCCCGGTGGTGGCCGGGTCGGCGACGGCCTCCCAGATGTTTCCCTCGTCCAGTTCGGCGTCGCCGATGAGGGCGATGAACCGGGAGTGCGGCCGCTCGCCGAAGTGCGCGTCGACGTAGCGGCGGGTGACCGCGGCGAACAGCGGCGCGGCGGCGCCCAGGCCCACCGAGCCGGTGGAGAAGTCCACCCCGTCCGGGTCCTTGGTCCGGGACGGGTACGACTGCAACCCGCCGCGCGCCCGCAGCTTCGGCAGGTAGGACCGGTCCAGGTTGCCGAGCAGGTACTGGACGGCGTGGAAGACCGGCGAGGCGTGCGGCTTGACCGCGACCCGGTCCTCGGCGTCCAGGTGGGCGAACCAGAGCGCGGTCATCGCGGTGACCAGCGAGGCGCTGGACGCCTGGTGGCCGCCGACCTTCACGCCGTCGCCGGTGTCCCGGTCGTGGTTGGCCGCGTCCACGATGCGGGTGGCGAGCCAGAGCACCCGCCGCTGGATCTCGTCGAGGACGTCGAGGTCGTGCTGGTTCACGGTGACTCCATCCGGGCGTCGCCGTTGACGCCCACGCGCGGGGGGGGGGTGCGGGGTAGCCGCGTACTCGGAAGAGACCGGGGGCCGCCGCCGGGTCACGACGGCGGCCCCCGGGACGGGACTCAGCCCTGGACGCCGAGGCGCGCCAGGATCAGTTCGCGGACGGTCTTGGCGTCCGCCTGGCCGCGGGTGGTCTTCATGACCGCGCCGACCAGCGCGCCGGCCGCCGCGACCTTGCCGCTGCGGATCTTGTCGGCGACGTCCGCGTTGGCGGCGATCGCCTCGTCCACGGCGGCGGTGAGCGCGCCGGTGTCGGAGACGACCTCCAGGTTGCGGTTGGTCATGATCTCGGTCGGCGAGCCCTCGCCGCCCACCACGCCCTCCAGCACGATGCGGGCCAGCTTGTCGTTGAGCCGGCCGGCGTCCACCAGGCCCTGCAGCTCGGCGACCTGCTCCGGGGTGGCCCCGACGTCGGAGAGCTCCACGCCGGTCTCGTTGGCCCGCCGGGACAGCTCGCCCAGCCACCACTTGCGGGCGGCGGCCGGGGTGGCGCCGGCGGCAACGGTCCGCTCGATCAGTTCCACCGCGCCGGCGTTGACCACCGACTGCATGTCCAGGTCGGACAGGCCCCAGTCCTGCTGGATGCGCTTGCGGCGCAGCCGCGGCAGCTCCGGCAGGGCGGCCTTCAGCTCGGCCACCCAGGCGGGGTCCGGCGCGAGCGGGACCAGGTCCGGCTCCGGGAAGTACCGGTAGTCGGTGGCGGTCTCCTTGGACCGGCCGGGGGTGGTGTCCCCGGTGTCCTCGTGGAAGTGCCGGGTCTCCTGGGTGATGGTGCCGCCGGCGTCGAGCACCGACGCCTGCCGCAGCATCTCCGAGCGGACCGCCCGCTCGACCGAGCGCAGCGAGTTGACGTTCTTGGTCTCGGTGCGGGTGCCCCACTCCTCGCCCGGCTTGTTCAGCGAGGTGTTGACGTCGCAGCGCAGCGAGCCCTCCTCCATCCGGACGTCGGAGACGCCCAGCGAGCGGATCACGTCGCGCAGTTCGGTGACGTACGCCCGGGCCACCTCGGGAGCGAGCGCGCCGGTGCCGGGGACCGGCCTGGTGACGATCTCCACGAGGGGGATGCCGGCCCGGTTGTAGTCGACCAGCGACTCGGTGGCGCCGTGGATCCGACCGGTGGCGCCGCCGACGTGCAGCGTCTTGCCGGTGTCCTCCTCCAGGTGCACCCGCTCGATGCCGATCCGCACGATCTCGCCGTTGACCTCGACGTCCAGGTAGCCGTCGACGCAGAGCGGCTCGTCGTACTGGCTGATCTGGAAGTTCTTCGGCATGTCCGGGTAGAAGTAGTTCTTCCGGGCGAACCGGCACCACTCGGCGATGGAGCAGTTCAGCGCGAGACCGATCCGGATGGTCGCCTCGATGGCCGCCTTGTTGGCCACCGGCAGCGAGCCGGGCAGGCCCAGGCAGACCGGGCAGACCCGGGTGTTCGGCTCGCCGCCGAAGTCGGTCGGGCAGCCGCACCACATCTTGGTGTTCGTGCCCAGCTCGACGTGGGTCTCCAGGCCGATCACCGGTTCGTAGCGCGCCACGACCTCGTCGTACGCGGGCAGTGTCGTCGTCATCGGTGCTCCTGCCTCACAGTGCCGGTGGGGTGAACGTGCCGACCGTGGACTCCAACGCGGCGGCGACCCGGTACATCCGGTCGTCGGCCATGGTCGGGGCCATGATCTGGAAACCGACCGGCAGCCCCTCGGAGAGGCCGCACGGGACCGAGATGCCCGGCCCGCCGTAGAGGTTGGTCGGGATGGTGAACAGGTCGGCCAGGTACATCTGGTAGGGGTCGGCGGTGCGCGCCCCGATCGGGAAGGCCACGAACGGGGTGGTCGGCGAGATGAGCGCGTCCACCCGCTCGAAGGCGGCGGTGAAGTCCCGGGTGATCAGGGTGCGGACCTTCTGCGCCTGCCCGTAGTAGGCGTCGTAGTAGCCCGAGGAGAGCGCGTAGGTGCCGAGCATGATGCGCCGCTTCACCTCGGGGCCGAAGCCGGCCTCCCGGGTCAGCGACATGACCTCCTCCAGCGACCGGTTGCCGTCGTCGCCGACCCGCAGGCCGAACCGGACGCCGTCGAACCGGGCCAGGTTGGAGGAGCACTCGCTCGGCGCGATCAGGTAGTAGGCCGGCAGGGCGTACTTGAAGTGCGGGCAGGAGATCTCGACGATCTCGGCGCCCAGCTTCGCGAGGGCCTCCACCGACTCGCGGAACGCGGCCATCACGCCCGGCTCGGCGCCCTCGCCGGTGAACTCGGTGACCACGCCGAGCTTCACCCCGGTGAGGTCGCCGGTGGCGCCGAGCTTCGCCGCGCCCACCACGTCCGGCACCGGGGCCGGGATGGACGTGGAGTCGTTCGGGTCGTGGCCGGCGATCACCTGGTGCAGCAGCGCGGCGTCGAGCACCGTGCGCGCGCACGGGCCGGGGGTGTCCAGCGAGGAGGAGAACGCCACCAGGCCGTAGCGGGAGGTGCCGCCGTAGGTGGGCTTCGCCCCGACGGTGCCGGTGACCGCGCCCGGCTGGCGGATCGAGCCGCCGGTGTCCGAGCCGATCGACAGCGGCGCCTCGTACGCGGCGAGCGCCGCCGCGCTGCCGCCGCCCGAGCCGCCCGGGATGCGGTCCAGGTCCCACGGGTTGCGGGTCGGGCCGTACGCCGAGTATTCCGTGGAGGAGCCCATGGCGAACTCGTCCATGTTGGTCTTGCCGAGCATCACCGTGCCGGCGTCGCGCAGCCGCTGCACGACCGTCGAGTCGTACGGCGGGCGCCAGCCCTCCAGGATCTTCGAGCCGACGGTGGTCGGCACGCCCTTGGTGGTCAGCACGTCCTTCACGGCGACCGGCACGCCGGCCAGCGGGCCCAGCTCCTCGCCGGCGGCGCGGCGCTCGTCCACCCGGCGGGCGGCGGCCAGCGCGCCCTCGGTGTCGACGTGCAGGAAGGCGTGGACCCGCTCGTCGACGGCGGTGATCCGGTCCAGGTGGGCCTGCGTGACCTCCACGGCGGAGGTCCCGCCGGTCGCCACCAGGCCGGCGATCTCGGCGGCGGTGAGCCTGGTCAGGTCAGTCATGAAGCCACATCCTCGTCCAGGATCCGCGGGACGCGGAACCGCTGCTCCTCGGCGTCGGGCGCACCCGACAGCGCCTCCTGCGGGGTCAGGCACGGCGTCACCACGTCCTCGCGGAGGACGTTGGTC
Organism: Micromonospora sp. NPDC023966; assembly: GCF_040639095.1. Taxonomy (NCBI): domain Bacteria; kingdom Bacillati; phylum Actinomycetota; class Actinomycetes; order Micromonosporales; family Micromonosporaceae; genus Micromonospora; species Micromonospora sp. NPDC023966. The sequence goes on from NZ_JBEZZJ010000038.1 coordinate 21,684, forward strand.
AGCGGCACCGAGTGGGACGTCGGCGGGATGTCCGCCGCGGCGACCTCGCCGACCTGGGCGACCGACTGGAGGATCACGTCCAGCTGGCCGGCGAAGGTGTCCAACTCCTCCTCGGTGACGGCGAGCCGCGACAGTCGCGCGAGATGCGCGACCTCCTCGCGGGAGATGGCGGCCATCGGGTGCCCCCTTCGTGGCTGTCCTGCTGCGTCTGCGGTGTGCCGGCCGCGCGCTCGCCGGGGACGATGACACGCGGTGACCGGAGCGAGTCTATTGCCCTCCGGTGGAGCCGACGCCTCCGACTCCCGGTGCCCGGCCGCCGGGACGCCGGTCAACGGGCCGGTCGGCGCGGCCCGTCACCCTCCGCCGCCACGGCCGGGTGGACCGGACGGTACCGGGACAGCCAGGTCACCAGCTCCTCGGCCGGCATGGGGCGGGCGTGGAACCAGCCCTGCGCCACGTCGCAGCCGGCCGCGTGCAGCAGCCGCCAGGTGCGCTCGTCCTCGACGCCCTCGGCCACCACTCGCAGCCCGAGGGCCCCGGCCAGCTCGATCATCGACCGGACGATCGCCGCGTCGTCGGGGTCGTCGGCCATCCCCAGCACGAACGACCGGTCCACCTTCACCTCGGACAGCGGCAACCGGCGCAGGTGCTGCAACGACGAGTAGCCGGTGCCGAAGTCGTCCAGCGCGATGCCGACCCCGATCCGGTGCAGCTGGGTGATGCTGGCCAGCACTCGCCGCGGGTCGGCCATCAGCGCGCCCTCGGTGATCTCCACCTGGAGCCGGTCCGGCGGGACGCCGTAGCGGGCCAGCCGGTCGGCGATCTGCTCGGCGATCTCGCCGGTGTGCAGGTCGCGGACGCTGACGTTGAGCGCGGCGCGCAGCGTGACGCCGGCCGCCGACCACTTGGCCACCTGCTCCACCACGTCGTCCACCACCCGGCGGGTGAGCAGCCGCATCACCGCGCTCTGCTCGGCGACCTGGATCAGCTCCCCGGGGTCGACCATGCCGCGGCGCGGGTGCCGCCAGCGCAGCAGCGCCTCGACCCCGACCACCTCGCCGGTCGCGATGGCGATCTGCGGCTGGTAGTACATGGTGATCTCGCCCGGGTCGTCCGCCCCGCCGGGGTGATCGGCCGGCCGGGCCCGGGCCGGGCCGCGCGGCTCCGTCGTCCGGCTCGGGACCGGTGCCGCGCCGGCCTCCGACCCGGAGCCGGACGGTCCGCTCGGGCCGCCCGGTCCGCCCGCTCGCTGACGAGCCGCGTCGTCGCCCTCCGGCTGGCCGACGGTCACGGTGTCGGGCTGGCCGCCGAGCACCGCCTCCGGCCGGCCGTCGGGCCCCACCTCGGGCTGGCCGCCGTGGGCCGGGGTGAGCCGGTCGCCGTCCCCGGGCGCCGGGACCTCCGCCGGGGCCGGGCGGGCCGCCCGGCGGCGGATCGGGTCGGCGCCGGTGACGATCCGGTTGATCAGCTCGTCGTCGTGCCGCACCTCGACCCGCTCGCGCCGCCGCAGCCGCCACCGCCCCGGCGGCTCCAGGTCGCGGCGCGGCCGCAGCCGCCCGGAGCCGGGGATGTCGGAGGACCCGTCGCCGGGTCGCGCCCGACCGCCGTTGCGGGGCAGACCGTCGGCCCGGGCCGGCCGCGCCGCCGGGGCGGGCAGGCCGGGCGCCGGGGCGAGGGCCGCGCCGTCGCCACCGCGTACGCCGGTCGGCTCCCCGGCCGGGGCGGGCGGCCCGGCCTCCAGCACGCGGCGCAGGTCGGCGAGGAGGCTCAGCCGCTCGGCGGAGTTGTGGTCGGACTCCGGCGCGTAGACGGCGACGGTGTCGTTGCGGTGCTTCGCGTCGTACATGGCCACGTCGGCGTGGCGCATCAGGGTGGCGAAGTCCTCGCCGTGCTCGGGGAAGAGGGCGACGCCGATCGAGCCGCCCACGTCCAGCGGCAGCCCGTCCAGCGGCACCGGCTCGGCGAGCGCGGCCACCACCCGGTCGGCCCGCTCGCGGGCCTGGTCGGTGCCGGTGAGCCCGGGTACGACGATGGCGAACTCGTCGCCGCCGAGCCGCGCCACCAGGTCCTCCTCGCCGACCACCTGGATCAGCCGGGCGCTCACCTCGACGAGCAGCCGGTCACCCACCGCGTGCCCGAGCGCGTCGTTGACGTGCTTGAACCGGTCGAGGTCGAGCAGCAGCAGGGCCAGGTGGGCGTCCGGCTCGCCCCGGGCGGCCCGCTCGGCGTGCAGGTGCACCTGCTCGGCCACCTCGGTGAGCAGGGCCTTGCGGTTGGGCAGCCCGGTCAGCGGGTCGAGGTCGGCGAGCTGCTCCCGTTCGGCGGAGAGCCGGGCCATCCGGTAGACCGCGAAGAGCGGCACCAGCACCAGCGGGATCAGCGCGGCGCTGGCCCGGGCCGCGGCCACCAGCACCGGGGCGAGCAGCAGCAGCGAGCCGGTGGAGAGCAGCTCGTAGGCCAGGCCCAGCCGGACGCTGGGCCACCAGCGGTCGCCGAACCGCAGCCGGATCGCGGAGCTGACCAGGCCGTAGTTGACCACGAACCAGGCCGCCGTGGCCCCGCCCACCGCCGCCACGTCGGTCCAGTGCAGCCGGCCGCCGTCGAAGAGCTCGCCCGAGCCGAGCCGGGTGACCGCGTACGCGGCCGCCAGCGCGCAGGCGTACTGGGCGCCGTTGAAGGCGGTGCGCCAGCCGGCGTAGCCGAGCCGCCAGCCGGAGACGGCCACCGCCACGGCCTGCACCGCGACGGCCGGGCCGAGCCCCCAGCCGAGCAGGATGGCGAAGGTGAAGCAGGTCGACGGGAAGACCGCCGAGGTCTGGCGTCGACCGGGCGGCACGAACGGGCGGGCGTCGCAGGCCACGGCGAGCGCCGCCATGGTCCAGAAGGCGGCCGGCAGGTGGGGCAGCTCGTCGGGGAGCGCGGCCAGCGGCCCGGCCGAGACGAGCAGGGCCAGGACGCCGACCACACTGACGAAGCCGAAGAACGGCCCGGTCCGCCCGGGCGGGACGGAGTTTCGCGGGTCGCCGGTCTCCATCGCACCTCCCGGGATCGGCCCCTGGCATGCGCCGTCACACGCCGTACGCCAATGAAACGCCCTCGGTGCCGAATTCCCCGACACGACAGTCACGAATCGGTCGTAGTCGTAATTAAGTTGGAATACGCGGCAGGCCGCGCCGCGCGGGGGTCAGCCCTCGATGCGGGCCACCTCCCGGGCCGCGTCCGGGCCGGACTCCAGCAGCACCCGGAAGCCGTCCTCGTCGAGGACGGGCACCTTGAGGCTGGCCGCCTTGTCGGCCTTGGAGCCGGGGTTGTCGCCGACCACCACGAAGCCGGTCTTCTTGGAGACCGAGCCGGTGACCTTGCCGCCGCGGCTCTGGATCGCCTCGGACGCCTGGTCGCGGCTGAACCCGGCCAGGGTGCCGGTGACCACCACGGTCACCCCTTCGAGCGGGCGCGGCCCCTCCTCGCCGGCCTCCTCGGCCATCCGCACGCCGGAGTCGGCCCACTTGCGCACCACCTCGCGGTGCCAGTCGACGGCGAACCACTCCTTGATGCTGGCCGCGATGGTCGGGCCGACGCCGTCCACCGAGGACAGCTCCTCCTCGCTCGCCGCGTCGATCGCCTCGACCGAGCGGAAGTGCCGGGCGAGGGCCTGGGCCGCGGTCGGGCCGACGTGCCGGATGGAGAGCGCGACCAGCACCCGCCACAGCTCCCGCTCCCGGGCCACGGCCAGGTTGTCGAGCAGCTTGGTCGCGTTGCTGCCCAGGGTGCCGTCCTTGTTGACGAAGAACGGCGCGCGGGAGAGCTGCTCGGCGTCGAGGGCGAACAGGTCACCCTCGTCGTGGATGATCCCGGCGTCGAGCAGCGCGGCGGCGCCCTTGTAGCCGAGCACCTCGATGTCGAAGGCTCCCCGGCCGGCCAGGTGGAAGACCCGCTCCCGCAGCTGCGCCGGGCAGCTGCGCGAGTTGGGGCAGCGGATGTCGACGTCGCCCTCCTTCGCCGGCGCCAGCGGGGTGCCGCAGGCCGGACAGGTGGTGGGCATGACGAACGGGCGGGCGTCGGCCGGGCGCAGGTCGACCACCGGGCCGAGCACCTCGGGGATGACGTCGCCAGCCTTGCGCAGCACCACCGTGTCGCCGATGAGCACGCCCTTGCGCTCGACCTCGCGGGCGTTGTGCAGGGTGGCCAGGGCGACCGTGGAGCCGGCCACCCGGACCGGTTCGAGGACGGCGAACGGGGTGACCCGGCCGGTGCGCCCGACGTTGACGTCGATGTCGAGCAGCTTGGTGGTCACCTCCTCCGGCGGGTACTTGAAAGCGATGGCCCAGCGCGGCGCGCGGCTGGTCGAGCCGAGCCGGCCCTGGATGGAGACCGGGTCGACCTTGACCACCACGCCGTCGATCTCGTGCTCGACGTCGTGCCGGTGCTCGGCGTAGTAGGCGATGTATTCGGCCACCCCGGCCAGGTCGGGCACCACCCGCCAGCGGTCGCTGGTCGGCAGCCCCCACGCCCGGAGCGCCGCGTAGGACTCGGACTGCGCGGCCGGCTGGAAGCCCCGACGGGCGCCGATGCCGTGCACCACCAGGCGCAACGGCCGGGAGGCGGTGATCCGCGGGTCCTTCTGGCGCAGGCTGCCGGCGGCCGCGTTGCGCGGGTTGGCGAACGGCGCCTTGCCCTGCTCGACCAGGCCGGCGTTGAGGTCGGCGAAGCCGGCCACCGGGAAGTAGATCTCGCCGCGCACCTCGAGGAACTCGGGCACGTCGGGGAAGTCGTCGGAGGGGGTCAGCCGGGCCGGCACGTCCCGGATGCTGCGGACGTTGGCGGTGACGTCCTCACCGGTGCGCCCGTCGCCCCGGGTGGCGGCCCGGACCAGCCGCCCCTTCTCGTAGGTCAGGTTGATCGCCAGGCCGTCGACCTTGAGCTCGCAGAGGTAGGGCACCGGGCCGCCGGCGTCGCGCTCGACCCGCTCGGCCCAGGCGGCCAGCTCCTCGTCGGCGAAGGCGTTGTCGAGCGAGAGCATCCGCTCGGCGTGGGTGACCGGGGTGAAGTCGGTGGAGAAGCTGCCGCCGACGCGCTGGGTCGGCGAGTCGGGGGTGCGCAGCGCCGGGTATTCCGCCTCCAGCGCCTCCAGCTCACGCAGCTGCTTGTCGAACTCGGCGTCGGAGACGATCGGCGCGTCCAGCACGTAGTAGCGGTACTGGTGCTCGGTGAGCTCCTGGCTCAGCGTGGCGTGCCGCTCCCGCGCCTCGGGGGTCGGCTCGGCGCCCGCCGCCGCCTCCTGCGCGGGGCTGACCGCCTGGGGAATCGCTTCTTCGGACACCCTGCCGCCTTCGGACACCGCTGTCGACCTCCCGTGATCGTGCTACCCCCGCACGGTAGCGGGCGGGGCCGACAACCGCCCCCACCCCACCGACTCGTTCGCCGTCGATCATGAGGTTGACGGCGCGGCAGCCGACATTCCACCCCGCCAACTTCATGATCGACGGGAGGGGTCCGGGGCCCGGGTCGGGTGGTTGGTGCCGGGTGGTGGGGTGGTTGACGTGCGACGATCGCCGGGCGGTGGTGGGGCGGCACGGGTGAGAGGCGGGGGTACGGATGCGTAACGGGCTGCTCTGGGCGGCGGTGATCGTGGTCTGCGTGGCGGCCGGCTGGCTGTGGGGCGAGTGGCGACGCCGGGCCGCGAACCGGTCCGCGGAGGCGGGTCGGCGCGCGGGACGCCGGTCGGGCGCGGGGGACCGCTCCGGGCGTGGTTCCCGCTCGGAAACGGACGTGCGCAGCGGCGCACGCCCCGGACGCGGCGGCACGCGTCCCGCCGGCAGACCGGACGGCGGCCGACCCGACGGGGAGCCGGTGCGAGGGCGTACCGGCGCGGCGCCGCGGCCGCGGGACGCCGGGCGGGGTCCGGCGACCGCGCCGCGCCCCGGGGAGATCTGGTGGGCCGACGTGCCCTACGCCGACGGGACCGGCTCGAAGGTGCGCCCGTGCCTGGTGCTGCGGGTCGACGGCCGGGACGCCGACGTCCTGAAGATCACCAGCCAGGACAAGTCGGACCGGGACGACCACCTGCCGATCCCGACCCGGAGCTGGGACCCGGACGCCGACCACGACAGCTTCCTGGACGTCAGCGAACCCATCCCGGTGCCCCTCACCGCCTTCGAGGACCGGGCCGGCACCTGCGCCCCCGACCTCTGGCGTGGCATCCGCCGCCTCCCCCACCTCACGGGCTGACCAGCGCCCGACCGGTCGGGTCAGTCGAGGGCGGTGCTGAGGGCGCGCAGGTGGTCGGCGTATTCGATGCGGGTGGACCAGTCGGCGGGCCACGCCGACATGCCGTGGGCGGCGCCGACGAAGGCGCCGGCCAGGGCGGCGATCGAGTCCGAGTCGCCGGCCGTGGTGGCGCCCCGGGCCAGCGCGCCGACCGGGTCGTCGGCGTGCCGCAGCGCGCAGAGCAGCGCGGTGGCCAGCGCCTCCTCGGCGATCCAGCCCTCGCCGGTGTGCCGGCACGGGTCGCCGCCGTCGTCGGGGCGGGCCAGCGCCGCGTCGAGCCGCCCGAGCACGCGCAGGCACTCGTCCCAGCCCCGGGCGATGAACTCCGCCGGCGTCCGCTCGCTCGAGCGCTGCCACAGGTCGCCCAGCCAGTCGGCCCGGTAGACCGTGCGCTGCGCCCGGGCCCGGTCGGTGAGCAGCCCGGGCAGCTCGGGCAGCGCGGCGCCGTCGCGCAGCAGCCGGACCGCGTACGCGGTCAGTTCGCTGGCCGCCAGGCCGGTCGGGTGGCCGTGGGTCAGGCCGGCCTGCAGCTGGGCCAGCCCGGCCAGGGTGTCGAGGTCGACGTCGAGCAGCCCGACCGGGGTGACCCGCATGTTGGCCCCGCAGCCCTTCGAGCCGGCGACCGTGGCGTCCTGCCAGCGGAGCCCCCGGCCCAGCTCGGCGCAGGCCCGCAGGCAGGTCACCCCGGGCGCGCGGTTGTTGTCCGGGCTGACCGCCCAGTCGAGGAACCGCCGCCGCAGCAACGGCTCCATCGCCTCCGCCGTGTAGGCCGGCGCGTCGCGCAGGGCGCAGGCCACCGCGAGCGCCATCTGGGTGTCGTCGGTGACCAGCGCCGGGTCGCCGGTCAGCTCCCGGGGGCCGGCCGGACCGTAGCGGCGGACGATCTCGTCGACGGTGAGGAACTCGGTGGGCTTGCCCAGGGCGTCGCCGTAGGCGAGACCGAAGAACGAGCCGGAGGCGCGGCGCGGGGCGGAGTCGATCACGGTGACGATCATGCCCCGCCCGCGCAAGCCCGGCCCGCGCGGTCAGTCCCAGCAGAGGCAGAACGGGTGCCCGGCCGGATCGGCGTAGACCCGCCAGCCCTCCCCCTCGCCGGGCAGCCGGCGGGCGCCGAGGGCCAGCGCCGCCTTCTCCGCGGCCTCGATGTCGTCGACCGTCACGTCGATGTGGAACTGCTGCGGCCGCTCCGGGTCGGGCCACTCGGGGGCACGCAGGTTGAGCGCCTTCTGGAAGGCGAGGCGCGGCTGGTGGCCCGGCCGGCCGCCGAGCACCACCCAGTCGTCACCTTCGGAGTTGTCCTCGATGAGCGGGAGGCCGAGCAGCTCCGCGTAGAAGCCGGCCAGCGCGCGCGGATCGGGGCAGTCGATCACCACGGAACGCAGCTGTCCAATCATGCCGGTCATCCTGCCCCCGGGGTACGACAGGAAACCTCACTGCTTCCGAACTGATTGCTCATCATGCCGTTCGGACGGTTCGCTCTCCGCTCGACGGTGGCCGGGCTGGAGTCCTGGACCGGCAGTCTGGTCCGGTGGCGATCGGTCCTCTCCTGCAGGGTCTGCCTCACCTTGTCATGTGGGGTGTGCAGGGCGATGTCGGGGTCGCCGGCTCGCTGCAGGATGTTGATCGCGGCGTTCACGTCGGCCTGCCACACCACCCCGCACGAGGTGCAGTGAAGCCGGTCCCCGCTGCGTCGGCCGAGGCGGCCGCAGCGGTGACAGGCTTGTGAGGTGTAGGCGGCATTGACGTGAACGAGCGCAGAACCTCTGCGCTCCGACACGTTTGCTAGCGCCTCCGCGGTGACTCCTTTGGTCCACCCGGCGAGGCGCCGATTCACGTTCTTGCCGAGCGTCTTGCGCCCGGCGAAGCGCTTGGTCAGGTCTTCGGCAACGACGACGCCGGCCTTGTCGACGACCCGATGCACGGCCTTAAAGATCTCCGTGCGTACCTGCGCGCGGTGACGGATTGCCTGCCGGTCTCGCTTGACGGTCCCGAGGTTGTGGGACCTGATTCGATGCGCTTTTGCATGGTTCCCACGCAGGGCGGCGGTGTTCGCTATCGAACGCAGCTTCGCCCGCCGCCGGTTACGCTCCTTCAACCAGTCCGACTCGCCGGACAGCAGCTCGCCGAGTCGGCGGCCGTGGCGCGCGCCTTCGGAGTCCGTTAGGGCTTCGGTGTAGCCCTTGTCGACGCCGATGGTCCGGTCACCGCACGGCCGCTGTGACGACGACCGCATCTGCGACGCGTCTATCTGGTAGTGCACCTCGACGCGACCACGACGCAGGATCAGCCGCAGCGTGCCGGTCGGGGCAACCGTCGTGGACAACGGAATTCTGACCATGCGGCGACGTTCCAGACCGGGAACCGCCAGCCACAACTGGCCGCGCCGGTCAACGACGGTGTTGTGTTGATCAGCGCGTACCACGATCTGATCATGCGTGCGATTCCTGCCACGCCTCCAGTGCTTCCGCATCTGCCGGGCCAGGAAAGGGTCGCCAGCCCACCGGTCGGCCTTGAGGGAGTTCAGCATCTGCATCCGCTCGGCCGGGTCGCTACCACGCCGGATGGCCGCTCGACGAACCTCGACCTTAGCCGCTTCCAGGTTCGCCGCGATGTCGGTCATGGCGTCGCGGAGGGTTTCCTTCCACGCGTTGGCCAACACACCGAACCGCGCATGTGTGTCATCAGCCAACCACCGATCCCGCACCGACCGATCCTTCAACCCGGATCCGACCCCAGAGATTGACCCGTAACGCTGCCACACCTCGCTGCGAACCTGACCCAGCCGGCGAGCCTGCTCATGCAGGGCGGCGTACTTGCTTCGATTGAGGCGGGTCGAGTACGCGATCCGGGTTACCTTCACCGGTCGACCTTGACGCTCAGATGCACCACCTGGAGCTCCTTCGCGTGGCGTCACACTCGGCACGGCTGGCGTGGCTCCTGCTTGCGGAACGATGATTTGTGGCCGCAGCCCGCTTCTACCCGCCGAGGAAGGCTGCGGCAGAAAGGGCCGGACATCCATCCGAAAGCATAGCGACGCCGCTCACAATAAAGAGGGATTCGACAACCGCTTAGTCCTCCTCGGCGAGCCGGCGGCCGGCGTCCCGGCACGCGGCGAGGACCGCCCGCACGTACGCCGGGGTGGCCCCGGCCAGGCCGCAGGCGGGGGTGACCACCACCTGCTCGGCGAGCTGGCGGCGGGGGAAGCCGAGCTGGTCCCAGAGCCGGCGTACCCGGTCGGCGACCTGGGCCGAGGTCGGCGCGCGACCGCCCGGCGGCGGCAGCGCGGGTGCGGCGCCGGCCAGCAGCCCGAGCCCGGCGTCGAGGACCTCGCCGAGCGGGTCCAGGTCGGTGATCAGTTCCAGGTCGAGGGCGACGCCGACGGCCCCGGCGGTGCGGATCAGCTCCAGCGGCACGTCGGGCGCGCAGCAGTGCACCACGGTGGGTACGCCGGCCGCCTCGATCACGCCTCGCAGCAGGGCCCGGGCCACCTCGGACTCGACCGGGCGGTGGGTGCCGAAGCCGCTCTCGGTGGGCACCCGGCCGGCCAGCACCGTGGGCAGCGACGGCTCGTCGAGCTGAAGCAGCACCGTGGCGTGCGGCAGCCGCCGGGCCACCGCCGCGACGTGCCCGCGCAGCCCCTCGGCGAGCGAGCCGGCGAGGTCCCGGACCGCGCCGGGGTCGCGCAGCAGCCGGCCGCCGATCGGCAGCTCCAGCGAGGCGGCCAGGGTGAACGGGCCGGCGGCCTGGACCTTGACGGGGCCGGCGTAGTCCTCGGCCTGCTCGGCGAGCTGGTCGAGGTCGCGTTCCATCAGGTCGCGGGCTCGGCGCAGGTCCTTGCCGGGGCGCGGGGCGATCCGCCAGCGGGCCGCGTACAGCTCGACCGGCAGCTCGACGAGGAGGCCGCCGGTGCGGCCGATCAGGTCCGCGCCGGGGCCCCGGGCGGGCAGTTCGGGCAGGTGCGGCAGGGCGGGCAGCTCACCGAGCACGATGCGCTGCGCCTCGGCCACGTCGGTGCCGGGCAACGACCCGATCCCCGTCGCCGCGCCCACTCCCCACGGCCAGGTCGTCTCAGTCACTGCCGCAGCCTATCCACCACCCCGCGCGCCGCACGGAGGGGTCCGGGTGGGCTCAGCCGGTGATGGTGGCGGAGCCGAGGACGACGTCGCCGGCCGGGTCGGGGCGGTACGCGACGATCGCCTGGCCGGCGGCCACGCCGCGGACCGGGCGGCGCAGGTCGGCGTGCAGTTCCTCGGCGTCCAGCGACACGGTCGCCGGCACCACGTCGCCGTGCGCCCGGAGCTGCACCTCGCACTCGATCGGTCCGGCGGGGCGGGCACCGCCGGTCCAGACCGGGCGGGTGGCCCGGACCTGGGAGACCTCCAGCGCCTCGGCCGGGCCGACGGTGACCGTGTTGGTCTTGGGGGTGATGGAGAGCACGTAGCGCGGGCGGCCGTCCGCGGCGGGGCGGTCCAGGTGCAGGCCCCGCCGCTGCCCGACGGTGTACTGGTAGGCGCCCGTGTGGCTGCCGACCACCGCGCCGCTGAGCGCGTCCACCACCGCGCCGGGGGCCTCGCCGAGCCGCTGGGACAGGAAGCCCCGGGTGTCGCCGTCGGCGATGAAGCAGATGTCGTGCGAGTCGGGCTTGTCGGCCACCGCGAGGCCGCGCCGGGCGGCCTCCGCGCGCACCTCGGCCTTGGTCGAGTCGCCGAGCGGGAAGATCGACCGGTCGAGCTGCGCCCGGGTGAGCACCGCGAGGACGTACGACTGGTCCTTGGCCGCGTCGACGCTGCGGCGCAGCAGGCCGTCCGGGCCGAGCCGGGCGTGGTGGCCGGTGACCACCGCGTCGAAGCCCAGGGCCACGGCCCGGTCCAGCACCGCAGCGAACTTGATCTTCTCGTTGCAGCGCAGGCACGGGTTCGGGGTACGGCCCGCCGCGTACTCCGCCACGAAGTCGTCCACCACGTCGGCGTGGAACCGGTCGGCCATGTCCCAGACGTAGAACGGGATGCCGAGCACGTCGGCGGCGCGGCGGGCGTCCCGGGAGTCCTCCAGGGTGCAGCAGCCCCGGGCGCCGGTGCGGTAGGTCTGCGGGTTGCGCGCGAGCGCCAGGTGCACGCCGGTCACGTCGTGCCCGGCCTCCACCGCGCGCGCCGCCGCCACGGCGGAGTCCACTCCGCCCGACATCGCCGCCAGAACCCTCACCGGCTCACTCCCCTCGTCATCACCGAGGGTATCCGGGTCAGCGGGGAGTGCGGAGGGCGGCCGCGCGGCGGGCCCGCTCCACGGCACCGGGCAGCGCGGCGATCAGGGCGTCGACCTCCGCTTTGGTGCTGGTGTGGCCGAGGGTGAAGCGCAGCGACGAGCGGGCCCGGTCGTCGTCGGCGCCCATGGCCAGGAGCACGTGCGAGGGCTGGGCCACGCCCGCGGAGCAGGCCGAGCCGGTCGAGCAGGCGATGCCCTGGGCGTCGAGGAGCAGCAGCAGGGCGTCCCCCTCACACCCGGGGAAGGAGAAGTGCGCGTTGCCGGGGAGCCGGCCGGTCGGGTCGCCGTTGAAGATCACCTCGGGGACCGCCTGCCGGACCCGCTCGACCAGGTCGTCGCGGAGCGCGGCGACCCGGGCCGCGTACTCCTGCTGGCCCTTCACGGCGGCCTCGACGGCGACCGCGAAGGCGACGATGCCGGCGGTGTCGAGGGTGCCGGAGCGGACGTCGCGCTCCTGGCCGCCGCCGTGCAGCAGCGGGGTGGCGGCGATGTCGCGGGCCAGCAGCAGCGCGCCGACCCCGGTCGGGCCGCCGAGCTTGTGGCCGGTGACGGTGAGCGCGGCGACGCCGCTGGCGGCGAAGTCGACCGGCACCTGCCCGACCGCCTGGATCGCGTCGGTGTGGAAGGGCACCCCGTGCTCGGCGGCGACCGCGGCCAGCTCGGCCACCGGCTGCACGGTGCCCACCTCGTTGTTGGCCCACATCGCGGTGACCAGGGCGACCCGGTCGCCGTGCGCGGCCAGTTCGGCGCGGAGCCGCTCCGGCTCGAGCCGGCCGGCGGCGTCGACCGGCAGCCAGCCGACCTCGGCGCCCTCGTGCCCGGCCAGCCAGTCCACCGCGTCCAGCACGGCGTGGTGCTCGACGGCGCTGGAGACCACCCGGAGCCGCTCGGCGCGGGCGGCGCGGCGGGCCCAGAAGATGCCCTTCACGGCCAGGTTGTCGCTCTCCGTGCCACCGCCGGTGAAGATCACCTCGGACGGGCGGGCGCCCAGCACCGCGGCCACCCGCTCACGGGACTCCTCCACCCGCCGCCGGGCGCGCCGGCCCGCCGCGTGCAGCGAGGACGCGTTGCCCACCTCGCGGGCCGTGGCGACGTACGCCTCGAGTGCCTCGTCGAGCATCGGGGTCGTCGCCGCGTGATCCAGGTATGCCATCACCGTTCAGCCTAACGGCCGACCGGTGTCCCACCGGATGCCGGACCGCCCCGTTCGTACGGGGACGGGGTGGGCGGTCCGGCCGGCACGCCGGTGACCAGGATGTCGTCCCGGTGGCGCGAGGGGGTGGGAGCCACTTCGGACGCACCGGCGGTTGCCCGCGCCCGTGGCGAATTCCCCGGGCGTTCCGGGGTACCCAGGGTCTGGCCGATCCCCGGACGCCATGGATGTTCTTCTTGGGTACGCTGAGCGGAGCACCAAGCCCGCCCACTCTGCGACAGCTCGCCGAGGGGCGCCCCTGACGGGCTGATCGGCGGGCCGGCTCAGCTCCCCGGCCCGCCGATCAGCTCCCTTCCGCCGCACGGAAGGGCCGCAACGAACGCGAGCCGCCGCCCGGATCACCGGACGGCGGCTCGTGTCGTGACGGGGTCACTTGCGCTTGCGGATCTCCTCGGCGGCCTGCGGGACGACCTTGAACAGGTCGCCGACCACACCGAAGTCGGCCAGCTCGAAGATCGGCGCCTCGCCGTCCTTGTTCACCGCGACGATCGTCTTCGAGGTCTGCATGCCGGCCCGGTGCTGGATCGCGCCGGAGATGCCCAGCGCGACGTAGAGCTGCGGGGAGACCGTCTTGCCGGTCTGGCCCACCTGGAACTGGTGCGGGTAGAAGCCGGAGTCGACGGCCGCGCGGGACGCGCCGACCGCGCCGCCGAGCAGGTCGGCCAGCTCCTCGACCAGCTTGAAGTTGTCGGCGTTGCCGACGCCCCGACCACCGGAGACGACCACCGACGCCTCGGTGAGCTCGGGGCGGGAGCCCTTCTGCTCGGCGACCCGCTCGACGACCTTGGCCAGCTTGTCCGCGTCGGAGACCGACACGGTGAGCTGCTCGACGGCCGGGGTGGCCGCGGCCGGGGTCGGGTTGAGCGAGTTGGGCCGGACGGTGACCAGCGGCAGGCCCTTGGTGACCTTGGACTTGACGATGGTGGAGCCGGCGAAGGCGACCTGGGTGGCGGTGCCGTCGGCGGCGAGGGACACCACGTCGGTCAGGATGCCGTTGTCCAGCTTCACCGCCAGGCGGGCGGCGATCTCCTTGCCCTCCTGGGAGGAGGCGAGCAGCACGGCGGCCGGCTGCACCCGCCGGACCAGCTCGGCCAGCACGGTGGCCTTCGGGGCCACCAGGTAGCCGTCGATCTCGTCACCCTCGGCGGCGTAGACCTTCGCCGCGCCGTACTCGCCCAGCTTGGCGCTCAGCGCCTCGGCGGCGCCGGCGCCACCGAGCACGACCGCGCTCGGGGTGCCCAGCTCGCGGGCGAGGGTGAGCATCTCCAGGGTGACCTTCTTGACGCCGAATTCCTTGGTGGCTTCGACGACGACGAGAACCTCAGACATGTCCAGACCTCTCACACGAACTTCTCGGTGGCGAGGAACTCGACCAGCTTCACGCCGCCCTCGCCCTCGTCGGTGACCTTGGTGCCGCCGGAGCGCGGCGGGCGCTTGGTGTGCTCGAGCACGGCGCTGGTGGCGCCGTCGAAGCCCACCTCGGCGGGGGCGACGCCGAGGTCACCCAGGGAGAGCGTCTGCACCGGCTTCTTCTTGGCGGCCATGATGCCCTTGAAGGACGGGTAGCGCGGCTCGTTGATGGTGTCCCAGACGGAGACGACGGCCGGGGTCGAGGCGGTGACCACCTCGTAGCCCTCCTCGGTCTGCCGCTCGACGGTCAGGGTGGCGCCGTCGACGGTGAGCTTGCGCGCGCCGGTCAGGGCGGCCACGCCCAGCCGCTCGGCGATCATGTGCGGCATGACCTGGACCCGGCCGTCGGTCGACTCGGCGCCGCAGATGACCAGGTCGGCACCCAGCTGGCCGAGGGCGGCGGCGAGCACCTTCGAGGTGGCCACGGCGCAGGACCCGTGCAGGGCGTCGTCGACCACGTGCACGGCCTTGTCCGGCCCCATGGAGAGCGCCTTGCGGATCGACTCGGTCGCCCGGTCCGGACCCATGGTCAGGATGGTGACCTCGCCGCCGTGGGCCTCCTTGATCTTCAAGGCCTCCTCGATGGCGTACTCGTCCATCTCGTTGATGACGTTGTTCGCCGAACCGCGGTCGACGGTGTTGTCGTCAGGACGCAGGTTGCGGTCCGCGCCCGAATCGGGCACCTGCTTGACGAGTACGACGATGTTCATCGCGCTTCGACGACCCTCCTGTTTGGTGTAGCGATCACTCGCCCGGTCACGGGCGCAGCCTCGCGCGTGGCTTAACGTTCGGTCAACCGCGCGGGGCTGTGCAGTTGCCCACGAAGCAATGTTACCCGCAAGTAGCTTCCGCTCTCCGGTGCCTCAGAGTGACACAGGTCACCGGGCTTCGTCGCGCCGGGTAAGCTCCCGAAACATGGGATTGACGGACATGTCGGAAAAGGGCGTTTCGGCGCAGGCCCCGGACGCGGCGGGTGGCCCCCGTACCAGCCGCCGGGCCTGCCGCCGGATGCTCCCGGACACCTACCGGTGTGCCTGCGGCCGGGTCCGTGACCGCTGCGTCCGGGCCAGCGTGCGGGCACTCTGGTCGGCCGGGACGGTCAGGCCGGCTCCGCCAGCGCATGCCTGATCTTGTCGATCACCGCCGCCTCGGCGGGCGCGACACCCCGGTGGGCCTGCGCCACCCGGTCGGCGGCGGCCAGCACCACCGACCGGTACGCGTCGACGTCCCCCGGTGACTTGGTCCGGAGGATCTCCACCGCCCGGCCCAGCGCCGGCAGCACGGTCGCCTCGATCTCCAGCGCCGAGTCCCGCGGCAGCTGCGGCAGCGGGCCGGTGGTGAGCGCCTCCTTGACCACCCCGCTGGCATCGCCCAGCGCCCCGGACGCGGCGATGCTCTCCCGCACCATGGCCAGCATCCCGGGCACCGCGTTGGAGACCAGGAAGACGGCCCCGAAGGCGCCGGTCTTGAGGGTGAGCTGCTCGTCCGCCGTCAACCGCTCCATGATCACGGAGTGTAGACGTACGGGGTGGTCGTGGTGACCGCAACGAGCCCGAGCCGCTCCAGGATGGGCCGGCTGTCCGGCGAGCAGTCCACCTGCAGCAGGGTCTTCCCGCGCTGGTCGGCCAACCGCGCCCGGTAGGCCACCAGCGCCCGGTAGATGCCCCTGCCCCGCCACTCCGGCAGCGTCGAGCCGCCCCAGAGCGTGGCGAAACCGGTGCCGGCCAGGTAGCGCACCCAACCGGCGCTGACCACGGTGTCGCCCGCCTCGGCCACCACGATCGTGATCGACTGCGGGTCGGCCTCGATCTCCCTGGCCAGCCCGGTCACCAGGTGGCTCCGGTCGTCGTTCCAGACCGCCTCCTCCATGGCGGCGATCCGTTCCAGGTCCTCCCGGGAGGTGACCTCGCGCAGGCGTACCCCCTCGGGCGGCATCGGGACGGCGGCGGCCAGGGCCGCGACCGGGCCGACCACGACGGTCTCCAGGTCCTCCGGCACGAAGCCGGCGGCGCGCAGCCGGCCGCCCAGGTCGGCCGGCTCGTCGTGCCCGTTCAGCTTCCACTCGACCGACTCGCCCCGGTCGCGGAAGAACTCGACCTGCCGGGCGATCAGCGCGTCCAGGTCGGCGCCGGCCAGCCCGCCCAGCGTCCGGTACGTGATGAAGCCGCGCTTGTCCAGGCCGAGGATCCGGACCAGCGGGCCGTCCCGGTCGACGGTCACCCCGGCCGGCAGCGGGTCCGGGATCTCCGGACGGATCTGGGTGTCATACGCGTCGCGCAGGTTCCGCGCGTCAAGATCGGTCATCCCTCCAGGCTATTGGCGCGTCTACCAATTTCCGGCAGCCGACCTTCGTGGGGAATTGTCGGACGGGTGGTGTTGGGTTCAGTTCGTGCCTCGTCGTCGAGATCCTGCCGCGCCCCGGGTTGTTCACCGCACCGCACGTGTGGCGTTGCGGGTGACGCCGGGGCAGCGACGGCGGTGCTTCGGATTGCTGCGCTCGGCCAGTGACCTGTGGGCGTGTGTGCTCGAGGTCAACGCCTGGCGACGTCGTCGCCACGACGCACCGCTGGCGGGCTATCAGGAGTTGTGCCGCGAACTGGCGGCGTCGGGGCCGGGCACGTTCGGCGACTTGGATACCGTAGGTGCCCGGTCGGTGTTGCGTCGATTCTCGGATGCCTGGTTCGCGGCGGCGAAACGCCGCCGCGACGGTGACCTGTCGGCGCGCTTCCCGCGCCGCCGACGTGCCCTGACGCCAGTGCGCTGGTATCACGGCACGTTCAACATTGACGGGCGCCGGGTGCGGATCCCGGCGGCCAAGGGCAACCCGCCGTTGTATTTGCGCCTGGCGCGGGAGGTGCCGTATCCGCCGGAGCAAGTCAGATCGGTCACCCTGCTGTATGAGGGCGGCCGGCTGTTCCTGGACGTGACCGCTGAAGTTCCGGTGGCGGTGTATTCGCCGGGTGAGGGGCCCGACCCTGGCCGGGCAGCCGGGGTGGATGTGGGGATCATCCACCCGTACGCGGTCGCCGGCCCGGACGGGGAGGGCCTGTTGGTGTCCGGGCGGGCGATCCGCGCCGAACACCGCATGCACCTCGCCGACACCAAAGCCCGCCGCCGTGCGGTTTCCCAGCGGGCGCCGAAGCCCGGGCAGAAGGGGTCACGGCGGTGGCGCAAGTACCGCCGCCGCGCCCGGCTGGTGGAAGGTCGGCACCGGCGTCGGGTCCGTCAAGCCCAGCACGAAGCCGCCGCCACGGTCGTCTCCTGGGCCGTACGCGAGCGGGTCGGGGTGCTGCACGTCGGTGACCCACGCGGGGTCCTCGACATCGAAGCAGGACGACGGCACAACCTGCGGCTACGCCAGTGGCAGATCGGCCGGCTCCTGCAAGTCCTCACCGACAAGGCCACCCGGGCCGGCATCACCGTCCACCTCGTGGATGAGCGCGGCACCTCCTCCACCTGCCCCACCTGCCAGCGACGCATCCCGAAACCGCGCGGGCGGAGCCTGTCCTGCCCGCGCTGCCACCTCACCGGGCACCGCGACCTCGTCGCGGCCGCCATCATCGCCACCCGCACCCCGGGCGGCGGACCCAACACCCCGACAGCCATCGTGCTGCCGGAGGTGGTCACGCACCGTCGAGTCGGCCGGCACCTGCCCGGTGTCGGCCAGTCTCGGCGTGATCCCCGGCGCCCCCGGGCGGCGAGAGGATCAGTTGGCCCGCGGAGGCCCGCCCCATCGACCAACAATGGGGAGTCGCTCGCACAAACGGCGAGGATCCACACCCGCCACCGGACAACCGGTGAAAGTTCGTGGAAACCGCACGGATAATCGACGACGTGTGGGAGGCGATCAGGCGCTGGTTCGACCCGCGCGAGCTGCGGTCGGTCGGCAGCACGCCGGACTACCGCTTCTCGCTGGCCAACGAGCGGACCTTCCTGGCCTGGCTGCGCACCGGGCTGGCGCTGATCGCCGGCGGGCTGGCCGCCGCGCAGTTCCTCCCGCGGTTTCCGCTGGCCCACCTGCGCGAGGTGATCGCCGTCGCCCTGCTGCTGCTGGGCGCCGCGGTGGCGGTTCGGGCGGTGGACCACTGGTCCCGCACCGAGCGGGCCATCCGGCTGGGCGAGGAACTGCCCGCGTCCCGCTTCCCGGCCGTGCTGGCCCTGGTGGTCGCGGTCGGCGCGCTGCTGCTGGTGGTCGCCGTGCTGGTCCGGGGCCTGGGGTGAGCCGGGATCCGGGGCTGCAACCGGAACGCACCCGGCTGGCCTGGCGGCGGACGCTGCTCGCGGTCACCGCCGTCCTGGTGCTGGAACTCCGGCTGGCGTTCACCGGGCGCGTCTTCGACGCGCTGCTGGCCGGGCTGGCGGTGGCCGTCTGGCTGGGCGTGCTGACGGTCGACTGGCGCCGGGCCACTGGTGTCGGGCTGCGGGGCGCGGGGCGCTGGTCGATCCCGCTCACCGCGCTGGCCACGGCCGGGCTGGCGCTGCTGGGCGTCCTGCACGTGCTGAGCGGGCTGCGCTGACCGTCCCCGGTGCGCCATGATGTCCGGCATGGTTCGCCTCTACGGGCTGCTCTTCCTGGCCCAGATCGTGCTCGCCGTCTGCGCGCTGATCAGCTGCCTCTCCGCCGAGGAGGGCGAGATCCGGGCGCTGCCCCGGGTCGCCTGGGTGCTGATCATCCTGTTCTTCCCGCTTGTCGGCTCGATCGCCTGGTTCGTCGCCGGTCGGGAGGCCGGCGCCCGGCGGCCCCGGACCGCCTGGCCGATGGGGAACGGCTTCTCCGAGCAGCACCGCCCCCGGCAGGTCGCGCCCGATGACGACCCCGAGTTCCTCTCCTCGCTTCGCGAGCGCGCCCGCCGGGACGACCAGGAGCTGCTCCGGCGCTGGGAGGACGACCTGCGCCGGCGCGAGGAGGACCTGCGCCGCCGCGAGGACGGGCGGGACCGGCCGGAGGTCTGAGCGCCGCCGCCCGAGGCGGTGGCCGTCACACTCGATGCCTGAGCGCCCGCACCGCCAGCGGGGCGAAGACGGCGAGCAGCACGGCGGCCCAGATCAGCGACCGGGCCACCGGGCCGGCAACCGGGCCGGAGACCAGCAGTCCGCGCAGCGCGTCGGCCAGGATGGTGGCCCGGTTGATCTCCACCCAGTGCTGGAGCCAGGACGGCATCTTGTCGGTCGGCACGAACGCGTTGCTGGTGAAGGTGAGCGGGAAGATCACCATGAAGCCGAAGATCTGCACCTGTCCGGCTCGCTGAGCGACCGCCGTCGCCGGTCACCCCGGCGACGGCGGTCGCGGCGTTTGGGTCAGGCCAGGTTCGACGACCGGGGGTACGCGTCGGCCGGGTCGGTCAGCACGTTGACCAGGTACGGAACGCCGGCGTCGAACGCGCGGGCCAGGGCCGGGCCGAGGTCGGCGGCCTTCTCCACCGTCTCGCCGGCGCCGCCGAGCGCCTCGACCACCTTGTCGTAGCGCAGCCCGGGCTGGAGGTCGGCGGCCACGTCGTAGCCGTACATGGCCCGCATCGGGTGCTTCTCCAGGCCCCAGATGCCGTTGTTGCCGACCACCATCACCACCGGGAGCCGCTGGCGGACCAGGGATTCCACGTCCATCAGCGAGAAGCCGGCCGCGCCGTCGCCCATCAGCACGCAGATCTGCCGGTCGGGGTGGCTGACCCGGGCGCCCATGGCGTAGCCCATCCCGGTGCCCAGGCAGCCGTACGGGCCGGGGTCGAGCCAGGTGCCGGGCTGGGCCGGCTCCAGGTACTTCCCGGCGTACGACACGAAGTCGCCGCCGTCGCCGATGGTGATCGCGTCCCGGGCGAGCACCTTGCGCAGCTCGCCGTAGACCCGGGCCGGGCGGATCGGGTCGGTCTCGGCCGCCATCTCCTCCGCGTCGCGCGCCTTCCCGGCGTCCTCTGCCGTGCGCAGCTGGGCGATCCAGTCGGCGTGGTCGGCCCGGTCGCCGGGGTGCTCGGCGAACCCGGTGAGGATCAGCCGCAGGTCACCGGCGGGGGCGGCGGTCGGTTGGACGTGCCCGGCCCGCTGGGCGGGTGCGTCCACTACGTGCACCACCTGCGCGTCGCCGAAGTCGCCGAAGCCGAGCCGGAAGTCGAGCGGGGTGCCGACCACCACGACCACGTCGGCGTTCCTGAGCGCCACCCGGCGGGCCTTGGCGAAGGCGAGCGGGTGCTCCGGGGGCAGCGCGCCGCGGCCCATGCCGTTGGTGAAGACCGGCACCTGGAGGGACTCGGCGGCGGCCCGCAGCGCCTCGACGGCGTCGCCCGCGTACACGTCGGAGCCGGCGATGATCACCGGTCGGGACGCGCCGGCGATCAGGGCTGCGGCCTTGGCGACCTCGTCCGGGTCCGCCTCGATCGGGGCCGGCGGGGTGACCGCGGGCAGGTCGGCCTCGCCGACCGAGAAGACCGCCTCCAGGGGAAAGTCGAGGAAGGCCGGTCCGCGGTGCGGGGTGAGCGCGGCGGTGAGCGCCGCCGTGACCGCGCGCGGGATGTCGTCGGCGCTGAACACCGTCTCGGCGTGCTTGGTGACCGGGGAGACCAGCGGCAGGTGGTCCATCTCCTGCAGGCTGCCGGAGCCCCAGCGGAACTGCGGGGCCCGCCCGCCGAGCACCAGCACCGGCGAGGCGTTGAAGAACGCGCTGGTCAGGCCGGAGACGCCGTTGGTGACGCCGGGGCCGGCGGTGAGCACGGCCAGGCCGGGGCGACGCTGGAGCTTGGCCACCGCCTCGGCGGCGAAGACGGCGGACTGCTCGTGCCGGACGTCGTAGATCGGGAAGCCGGTCCGGTGCGCGGCGACGTAGAGCGGGAAGACGTGCCCGCCGGAGAGGGTGAACATCTCCCGTACGCCGTGCGCGCGCAGCGCCGCGAGGGCCAGCTCGCCGCCGTGCCCCTCGACCCGTTCCGTCATCGCCACTTCCCTTCGTCATGACCGGAGCCACACGCTACTGGCCGGTAGGCGGGATGTGAACCGTTCTCGGGTCGGCGGCGGAGCGCCGCCGACCCGGATCGGCGGCTCAGCGGCCGGTGAAGCCCGGCTTGCGCTTCTCCACGAACGCGGCCATGCCCTCGCGCCGGTCGTCGGTGGCGAACAGCGCCGCGAAGAGCTGGCTCTCCCAGGCCAGGCCGGAGTTGAGGTCCATGTCCAGGCCGCCGTCGACGGCCAGCTTGGCCGCCCGCAGCGCCTGCACCGGGCCGGTCAGGTACGGCTTCACGTAGGCGACGGCCGCCTCGTAGACCTCGGCGGCCGGGACCACCTGGTCGGCCAGGCCGATCCGCAGCGCCTCCGCGGCGTCGACCATCCGGCCCGTCATGATCAGGTCCTTGGCGCGGGCCGGGCCGACCAGGCGGGCCAGCCGCTGGGTGCCGCCGGCGCCCGGGATGATGCCGAGCTTGATCTCCGGCTGGCCGAGCTTGGCGTCCTCGGCCACGATCCGCCAGTCGCAGGCCAGGGCCAGCTCGCAACCGCCACCGAGGGCGTACCCGGTGATCGCCGCGACCACCGGCTTGGGGATCCGGGCGATCGCGCCCAGGGCACTGGACAGGTCGGCGGCCCGGTCGGCCATGTCCACGTAGGACATGTCCGCCATCTCCTTGATGTCCGCGCCGGCGGCGAAGACCTTCTCCCCGCCGTACACGATGACCGCGCGGACCTCGGCGTCGGCGGTGGCCGCCGCGGCGGCGGCGCGCAACTCCTCCTGCACCTGAGTGTTGAGCGCGTTCATCGGCGGCCGCTCCAGCCGGATGGTGCCGATGCCGTCCTTCACTTCCAGCCTGACGAACTCGCCCACGCTGCCCTCACTTCCTCGTCGAAGTCGCGTGCCAACCTTACGACCAGGGTCGTTGGGGTAAACAGTGGTGTCGACGGCTCCAGGTCGCTGCGCGGCGTCAGACGCGCCGAGCTGGAGTTGTCGCAGCCCCTTCCCCGGGAGTGAGGCCATGATCACCTACTACGACGACCGTTCGGTCCAGGTCACCTCCACCGCCATCCGGGTGGACGGGCGCAGCTATCCCCTGGCCGAGCTGGGCATGGTGTGGCACCGGCGGGGCAACCGCTCCTGGCGGGTGCTCGCCGGCCGGGGCGCGATCGGGGCGGCCCTCGCCGGCCCGCTGGTAGCCGCCGTGCTCGGCATCGGGCTGGCGGTCTGGCTGCACCGCTCCGCCGTGGTGACGATCGCCATCGTCGGGGCGTCCGTGCTGGTCGGCCTCGGCGTCGGGCCGCTCGCCGACGTGCTCTTCGAGCACCTCGACCGGTCGTACGCCCGGGGCAGCCGGGAGCTGGAGATGTGGGCGCGCTGGCGGGGCCGGCCGGTGCGGCTGCTGCACACCGGCGACGCGCTGCGCTTCGGCCAGATCTACCGGGCGGTGCAGCGGGCCATGGAGAGCGGGGCCCCCGGTCAGCGGGCCGGTCAGAAGGCGATCGGGCGGTCGGGCAGCAGCCCGAGGCCGCGCAGCAGGCCGTAGGTGTCCTGCTCGCCCCAGAACTGGACGATCCGTCCGCCGGCCAGCCGGTACATCTTGCAGGCGCTCTGCACCGTGGTGGCGCCCGTGGCGTCCCGCCGATACGTCTGCGCCATCGAGACCACCACCCGGTCCCCGGCCGCGAAGATCTCCAGGATCTCCTGGTCGAGCACGGTCAACCCGGGCGAGGAGACGGCCGCCTCGGGATACCGCCGGCCGCGTACCGCCGTGCCCGAGCCGTAGATCTCCACGTCCTCGGCGACCACCTCGGCCAGCTCGGCCAGGTCCTTGGTGACGAAGGTCCGCAGTTGACGTTCTCTCCGCCCTAGAGGGCGAAGATTCCCTGCACGCTGCGCGTCGGACACGCGGCGTCTGGGCGGATTCCTGTTTCACGGCGCGGTGCCGGCACGGGGTGCCGGTCTTACCTGCGCTCCACAGGCGTTTAGGCTCTCGGCGCGTCCCGCCGCGAGGATGTTCTTGGCCGCGTTGACGTCCCGGTCGTGGACCGACCCGCACGGGCAGGTCCACGACCGGACGGACAGCGGCTTGGGTCCGTCGAGCCGGCCGCAGGCCGAGCACGTCTGCGACGTCGGCGCGAACCGGTCGATCTTGGCGAAGGCCCGCCCGGCCCGGGCGGCCTTGTACTCCAGCATCGCTGTGAACGACGCCCAGCCGGCGTCGTGCACCGACTTCGCCAG
Organism: Micromonospora sp. NPDC023966; assembly: GCF_040639095.1. Lineage (NCBI taxonomy): Bacteria > Bacillati > Actinomycetota > Actinomycetes > Micromonosporales > Micromonosporaceae > Micromonospora > Micromonospora sp. NPDC023966. Next base: position 45,005 of record NZ_JBEZZJ010000038.1, read on the forward strand.
CCGAGTGCGGCCGAGACCAACCACGCACAGGTCCTCGACGAACACCGCTTGGTTGTCGCGGATGATCGTCGTGGAGAGCTTGTGCTGCCAGTCCCGCCGGGTGTCGGCCACCCGGGCGTGTGCCTTCGCGACCTTGACGACGGCCTTGGTGCGGTTCGCGCTGCCCCGCCGCTTGCGGGACAGGTTCTGCTGCAGTCCGCGCAGCTTGCGGGCGGCGCGGCGCAGGAATTTCGGCGCTGCGATCTTCGTGCCGTCCGAGAGCACCGCGAAGTGGGTCAGTCCCAGGTCGATGCCCACCTCGCTGCCGGCCCGGGGCAGCGGCTGGTCGGGGGCGGCCACCACGAACGAGGCGAAGTACCGCCCGGCCGCGTCCTTGATGATCGTGACCGAGGTGGGATCTGCCGGTAGTGGCCGTGACCACCGCACCGCCAGGTCGCCGATCTTCGGCAGCCGCAGCCGACCGCTGTCCAGCACCTTGAACCGGGCATTGGCGGTGAACCGGATGGCCTGCCGGTTGTCCTTACGCGAACGAAACCGGGGCGGGGCGACCTTGCGGCCTTTGCGCTTGCCGGCCAGCGAGGAGAAGAAGTTCCGGTAGGCGGTGTTCAGGTCAGCAATAGACTGCTGGAGCACCACCGCCGAGACCTCGCCCAGCCATTGACGCTCGGGCGTCTTCTTCGCCTCGGTGATCACCCGCTTGGACAGCTCGCCGTCAGACACGTACGGCAGCCCGTCCTCGCGCGCCGACTGGCGGATACGCAGCCCATCGTTGAACACAACCCGCGCACACCCGAACGCCCTAGCCAACGCCTCCTGCTGTGCGGGCGTCGGGTAGACGCGGTAGTTATACCGAAGCTGCACGTTGGACAGTCTGGCATCGGCCTATGACACAGATTGGGGACATTCGGAGCGGCAGGCACTGCGTTTTCGTCCTGCACGCTTACTTGGTCTTCGTGACCAAGTTTCGGCACAAGGTGTTCGGCGACCGGCACCTGACCCGCCTGGAGGAGATCATGCGGGCGGTGTGCGCCGACTTCGAATGCGAACTGATCGAGTTCAACGGCGACGGCGAGCACATGCACCTACTGGTCAACTTCCCGCCCAAGGTTGCCCTGTCGAAGCTGGTCAACAGCCTCAAGGGCGTGTCCTCGCGGCGGATGCGGCAGGAGTTCCCCGACCTGGGCCGCCACTACTACCAGGCCAACAGGCTCTGGTCGGCCTCGTACTTCGCTGGGTCCGTCAGCGGCGCACCCCTGACCATCCTGCACCAGTACATCGAACAGCAGAACCGGCCAGGCTAGAACCCAAGGCTTGCGTGGGAGGGCCGGTTAGGTCCGAGCCCACCCCCTGAAGGGCGGAGCACTGACCCGCATCTAGGTAGCGCCGGACCACCTCGACGTTGCGCTCCTGCTCAGTGCTGGCCGCCTCGGTCCGGTCCCGGTCCGCCATGCCGGGACGCTACCCCGGGCGACCCCCGTCCCCACTGCCCTGCCCCGCCGGGGCGCGCCGCCGCACACCGTCCCCTCTGGACTCTGGGCGGTTAGGCTGAGTGATGACCCTCTATTACCGGGACGACGCGGTACAGGTCACCTCCGAGGTCATCCACGCCGGCGGACACGTCGTCGCGCTCGCCGACGTCACGTACGTCTGGCACGCCCGCGGCGCGACCACCCTGGCGGTGCGGGGCCGGGTCCTGGGGCGCGGCGTGCTGGTCCTGCTGCTGTCGCTGCCGCCGCTCGTGGCGCTGGTCTGCGTGCTCTCGCTGGCCTGGGCCGCGCAGGACCGGGGCGACTGGAAGCTGGCGCTGGTCATCCTGGCCGCCTTCGTGGTGGTCGGGCTGGCCCTGACCCCGTTCCTGGAGGTGCCGCTGGGCTGGCTGGACCGCTCCTACGAGCGGGGCAACCGGGTGCACGAGCTCTGGGTGCAGCACCACGGGCGGGAGGTGCTGCTGCTGCGCACGCCCGACGCGCTGCGGTTCGGCCAGATCTACCGGGCCGTGCAGCGCGCCGTCGAGCAGCAGGGCGACCACCGCTGATCGCCGACGGGCGGTCCTGGCCGGCGGAACGCACACTGGGTGGCATGGCGATTCCCCTCCCCCGCCCCGGCGCCGTCGTCGGGCTCACCCGTTCCGCCCTGGACCAGGCGTTCGGCTCGGCCGCCGCGTTCGCCGCCGTGCCCGCCCGCGCCTTTGCGGTGCTCGACGAGGTGGAGGCGCTGCTGCGACGGATCAACGGGGTGGTCGACCGGATCGAGGGCACCCTGGACCGCACCGACCGGGTGCTCGACGACGCGGACGCCGCGGTCCGGGAGGTGGCCGTGATCAGCGCCGCGGCCACCGAGGCGATCGGGACCGCCACCGACGTCGCCACGGCCGCCGCCACCGTGGTGGGCGAGGCCGACCGGGTGGCCCGGGCGGCGGCGACCCTGGTCGCCGAGGCCGACGCGGTGGCCGCCCGGGCCGCCGGCACGGTGGTCGTCGCCGAGGAGGCGGCCGGCACCGCGGCCGAACTGCTGGGCGCGTACGAGCCGGCGCTGCGCCGGGGTGCGCCCATGGCGAGCCGGTTCATCGAGCAGCTCACCCCGGAGGAGGTGACCGCGGCGATCCGGCTGGTCGACGAGCTGCCGAAGCTGAAGGAGCACCTGACCTCGGACGTGCTGCCGATCCTGGCCACCCTGGACCGGGTCGGCCCGGACCTGCACGACCTGCTGGCCGTCACCCGCGACCTCAAGCTGGCGGTGGCCGGCATCCCCGGGCTCGGCATGCTGCGCCGGCGGGGCGAACGCCTCGCCGACGAGCCGGTCGACTGACCCGGTCAGCAGTCGCAGGAGATCGCCGACCGGGGCGCGGTCAGCTCGTCCACCCGGCGGCGCACCGTGCCGGTCGGGGTGACCACCGGCAGCCCCTCCCGCGCCCAGTACTCGAAGCCGCCGATCATCTCCTTCACCGGCCGGCCGAGCCGGGCGAACTCCAGCGCCGCCCGGGTCGCGCCGTTGCAGCCCGGCCCCCAGCAGTACGTCACGACCGTCGACCCGGCCGGCACCAGCTCGGCGCCCCGGGTGGCGATCTCGGCGGTGGGCAGGTGCAGGGCGCCCGGCAGGTGGCCCTGCCGCCAGGCGGCGTCGCCCCGGGAGTCGACCACCACCAGCCCGGGTGTGGCGGCCTCCAGCGCGGCGTGCACGTCGCTGACGTCGGTCTCGAAGCTCAGTCGGGCGTGGAAGTGGGCGGCGGCGGTCGCCGGGTCGGCCGGCGGCACGGAGAAGGTCATGCCCCGATCCTGCGGCCCCTCGGGACACCGGCGGGAGTGGCGTGATCGCCGTCCTTCGCTAACATCCCGCCATGACCTCCGTCGACCGGTCCGTGGCGGTGCTCGCGTACCCGGGGATGTCGGTCTTCGAGACCGGCATCGTGACCGAGGTGTTCGGGCTGCCCCGGCCCGAGCTGGAGGTCGACTGGTACCGGCTCACCGTCTGCGCGGAGCGTCCCGGGCCGGTGCCGGTCGTTGGCGGGGCCGCCCTGCACACCCCGTACGGCCTGGACACCCTCGCCGCGGCCGGCACGGTGATCCTGCCCGGGGTGCCGGACGTGACCGTCGACCCGTCGCCGGAGCTGGTGGCCGCGCTGCGCCGGGCGCACCGCCGGGGCGCCCGGCTCATGTCGATCTGCTCCGGCGCCTTCGCCCTGGCCGGCGCCGGCCTGCTCGACGGCCGGCGGGCCACCACCCACTGGCGGTACGCCGACCTGCTGGCCCGCCGCCACCCGACGGTCACCGTCGACCCCGACGTGCTCTACCTCGATGACGGCGACATCCTCACCAGCGCGGGCAGCGCCGCCGGGCTGGACCTCTGCGTGCACGTGGTCCGGCGCGACTTCGGCGCGGCGGTCGCCAACGCGGTGGCCCGCCGGCTGGTGATCCCGCCGCACCGCGACGGCGGGCAGGCCCAGTTCATCGAGGCGCCGGTGAGCGTCGACCCGGACGACGACCGGATCGCCGCGAGCCTGGCCTGGGCGGTCCGCCACCTGGCCGAGCCGCTGACGGTGGCGGCGCTGGCCCGGCAGGCGCACCTGTCGACCCGCAGCTACCTGCGGCACTTCGCCCGGGCCACCGGGACCAGCCCGATCCGGTGGCTGATCGACCAGCGGGTGCGGGCCAGCCTGGCGCTGCTGGAGACGACCGACGCCCCGGTGGCCGAGATCGCGGCGGCGGTGGGCTTCGACAGCCCGGTCACCTACCGGCACCACTTTGGCCGGGCCATGCGGACGTCGCCGTCGGCGTACCGGCGGGCGTTCCGGGCCGGCGCCGCCGAGGTCAGACCGGCCGGCTGAACAGCTCGTCGATCTCCACCCGGCGGGGCAGCGCCACCGAGGCGCCCAGCTTGCGGACGCAGGCCGCCCCGGCCGCCGCCGCCCAGTGCACCGCCTCGACCAGCTCGCGCCCCTCGCCCCAGGCCACCGCGAGGGCGGCCGTGAAGGCGTCGCCGGCGGCGGTGGAGTCGACCACGTCGACCTTCACGGCCGGGACGTGCACCGCCGGCCGGTCGCGCTCGACGTACCAGGCGCCGTGGCCGCCGAGGGTGAGCACCGCCCGGGGCACCAGTTCCAGCAGCGCCGCCGGCTCGTCGGGGCCCCGGCCGGTGAGCGCGTGCGCCTCGGTCTCGTTCACCACCAGCAGGTCGGTCGCGGCCAGCAGCTCCGCCGGCACCGGCCGGGCCGGCGCCGCGTTGAGCACCACCCGGGTGCCGGCCGACCGGGCCGCCAGAGCCGCCGCGGTCACCGTCTCGACTGGCACCTCGAGCTGCGCGACCAGCACGTCCGCCTCGCGTACGGCGGCCAGCTCGCCCTCGGTGAGGCCGGTGAACCCGTCGTTGGCGCCCGGGGTGACCAGGATGGCGTTCTCCCCGGCGCCGCCGACCATGACCAGGGCGACGCCGGACGAGCCGTACACCACCCGGAGGTGGCCGGTGTCGACGCCGGCCGCGGTGATCCGGGCCTTGAGGGTGACCCCGAAGGCGTCGGAGCCGATCGCGCCGAGGAAGACGCAGGAGGCGCCGGCCCGCACGGCCGCGACGGCCTGGTTGGCGCCCTTGCCGCCGGGCAGCATGACGAAGTCGCTGCCGAGCACCGTCTCCCCGGGCCGGGGCAGCGCGGCGGCGATGCCGACCAGGTCCATGTTCGCGCTGCCCACCACGGCGACCCGGGTCTGCTGCACGGCGTCGTCTCCCGTCGGGCTCAGGCGGCGCGCGCGGTCCAGCGCTCGCCGGCCCGCGCGACGACCAGCGGCAGGCCGAACGTCTTCGACAGGTTGTCGGCGGTGAGCGTCTCGGCGATCAGGCCCTGCGCCACGACGCCCCCCTCGCGCAGCAGCAGCGCGTGGGTGAAGCCCGGCGGGATCTCCTCGACGTGGTGGGTCACCAGCACCATGGCCGGGGCATCCGGGTCGTACGCCAGCTCGGCGAGCCGGGCGACCAGGTCCTCACGGCCACCCAGGTCGAGCCCGGCGGCCGGCTCGTCGAGCAGCAGCAGCTCCGGGTCGGTCATCAGGGCCCGGGCGATCTGCACCCGCTTGCGCTCGCCCTCGGAGAGCGTGCCGTAGGTCCGCTCGGCGAGGTGGGCGACGCCGAGCTGGCCGAGCAGCGCCCGAGCGCGCGCCTCGTCGGTGCGGTCGTAGCTCTCCCGCCAGCGGCCCACCACCGACCAGGCCGCGGTCACCACGACGTCGGTGACCCGCTCGTCGGTGGGGATCCGCTCGGCCAGGGTGGCGGTGGAGAGGCCGATCCGGGTGCGCAGCTCGTTGACGTCGGTGCGGCCGATGCGCTCGCCGAGCACGTGCGCCGCGCCGGTGGTCGGGTGCAGCCGGCCGGCGGCCAGGTTGAGCAGGGTGGTCTTGCCGGCGCCGTTCGGGCCGAGCACCACCCAGCGTTCGTCCAGCTCGACCCGCCAGTCGACGTCCTGGAGCAACGCGCTGCCGGAGCGCCTGACGCCGACCCCGTCGAGGCTGACCACCAGATCCGCGTCCACGGGTGAGGGGGCGGGGGCGCCGGCGGCGCCGGGGATCAGGTCACCAGTCACGCTGCCATCCAACCACGCAGCCGGCCCGGTGCCCCCCACGGGCGGCGTCGCGGCCATAGGGTGGGGCGCCGTGTCGTTGGTCACCATCTCGGGAGGACACCGAATGCCGGACCGCTGCCGGGAGGCATGCGGATGAGCGCGGTCATCGAGATCGCCGGTCTCCGCAAGACGTTCCACACCCTGCGTCAGGGACGCCGGGTCGCCGTCGACGGCTTCGACCTGCTGGTCGAGGCCGGGCAGGTCCACGGCTTCCTGGGGCCCAACGGCTCGGGGAAGACCACCACGCTGCGCGCCCTGCTCGGGCTGGTCCGGGCCGACGCGGGCCGGATGAGCGTGCTCGGGGCCACTTCCCCGGAGCGGCTGTCCGACGTGGCCGGGCGGGTCGGCGCGATCGTGGAGAGCCCACAGTTCTTCGGCAACTTCACCGCCCACCGGACGCTGCGGCTGCTGGCGCTGGCCAGCGGCGTGCCCACCACCCGGGTCGACGAGGTGCTGGAGCAGGTCGGCCTGCGGGAGCGGGGCGACGAGCGGGTGAAGGGCTACTCGCTGGGCATGAAGCAGCGGCTTGCGGTCGCCTCGGCGCTGTTGAAGGACCCGGAGCTGCTGATCCTGGACGAGCCGGCGAACGGCCTGGACCCGGCCGGCATCCGGGAGATGCGGGACCTGATGCGGTCGCTCGCCGCGGCCGGGGTGACCGTGCTGCTCTCCAGCCACATCCTGGCCGAGATCCAGCTCATCTGCGACCACGTGACGATCATCAGCCAGGGCCGGCGGGTCGGGTACGGGCCGGTGGACGAGGTGCTGGCCGGCTTCGACCAGCACCAGTGGCAGGTCCGGGTGGCCGAGCCCGAGCGGGCCGTGGAGCTGCTCGGCCGCTCCGGGCTGGCGGTGACCGCCCATCCCGACCACCTGGTGGTGACCGGGGTCGTCGACCCCGAGCTGATCAGCCGCACGCTGGGCGAGCAGGGCCTCTGGGTACGCGAGCTGATCCCGCTGCGGCCGGATCTGGAGAGCGTCTTCCTGGAGCTGACCGGCGACCATCCGCACCCGGCGCTGCCCCGCCAGGTGGACGGGGCCCCGCCGTTCGACGGAGTGATCGACCTGGACGTCCGGGAGAGCCGGGAGGTGGACGCGTGAACCTGGTCCGTGCCGAGCTGGAGCGGCTGGCCGCCCGCCGCTTCGTGCAGCTCATGGTGCTGCTGCTGGCGGTCGCCTTCGCGGTGACCGTGGCGACCACGCTGGCCGGCTCGCACCGGCCCACCCCGGTGGAGCTGAGCCGGGCCCAGGCGCAGGCCGCCGAGGAGGTGCGCAACCTGGAGCTGGCGCACGACCGCTGCCTGCGGATCAAGGCGGGCACCGTGATGCCGGACGAGAACGACTACCTGCCCCGGGACTGCGCGCAGATCGACCCGGCCCTGATGGAGCGGCTGCCCGCCCCCTCCGACTACCTCAGCGGGGTGTTCGTCTTCGCCAACGAGGCCGAGCCGCTGCTCTATTTCCTGATCGCGTTCCTGGCGATGTTCGGGTTCCTGGTCGGCGCCTCCTACATCGGCGCCGACCTGAACTCGGGCGGCGTGGTCAACCTGCTGCTCTGGCGACCGCGCCGGTTCGCGGTGCTCGGCGCGAAGCTGGGCACGCTGCTCGGCGGGCTGCTCGGGCTCTCCGCGGTGGCGTCGGTGGCGTACCTCGGGGTGTTCTGGCTGATCGGCCAGGCGTCCGGGCTCGCCGGCCGGCTCGGTGGCGACTTCTGGTCGTCGCTCGGTGCCGTCTGGGTGCGGGGCCTGGTGCTGGTGCTGCTCGCCGGGGCGCTCGGTTTCGCCATGGCCACGCTGGGCCGGCACACCTCGGCGGCGCTCGGCACGGTGGCCGCCTACCTGGTGGTGTGGGAGCTGGGCGCCCGGCTGGTGTTCCAGATCCTGTCGGTGGCCCGGCCGGAGCGGTTCATGCTCTCCAGCTACCTGGCGGCCTGGCTCGGCGGCGAGGTCCAGTTCTGGGACGGTACCGCCTGCGACGGTGGCGTCACGGGCTTCTGCGACGGCTCCTACACGCTGGGCTGGGCGCCGGGGCTGGTGGTCCTGCTCGCCCTGACCGCTGCCCTGGTCGTGGCGGCCTTCGCGGTGTTCCGCCGCCGAGACCTGGTCTGAGCCGCGACGGTGCGGCCCCCGGCCCGGGGGCCGCACCGTCAACTCCTTGCAGAGGCTGGCCGCCTCGTGAAGAATTCCTTCACATGGCGGCGTGGGGGACGACGGGCCGGCGGTCAGCCGACCGTCGAGCCGAACACCTCGTCGCGCACGGCGTCCAGGGCGGTGCGCAGCGCGCCGCGCAGGATCGGCTCCTCGGTCAGCCCGGTGCTCACCACCCGCGGCCGGACCAGGGTGATCGCAGCGACCTCGTGCTGCACCCGCTCGGCCAGCGCCGCACCGCCGGCCCGCCCCACCTCGCCCGCCAGCACCACCAACGGCGGGTCGAGCACCACGCAGGTGCTCGCCACCCCGAGCGCCAGCCGGCGGGCCAGTTCGTCCAGCATCGCTCCGCCCGCGGTGCCCGCGGCGATGGCCGCGCGCACCGCGTCGGCCGCGCCGGCCTCGGCGAAGCCGTGCTCGGCGGCCACCGCGCGGACCGCATCGGCCCCCGCGAGCTGCTGGAACGCCGGCTTGGCCCGCTTCGACACATCGCGCGGGATGGGTACGCCGGGCACCGGCAGGTAGCCGATCTCGCCGGCCGCGCCGCTGCTGCCGTGGTGCAGCCGCCCGCCCAGCATGATCGCCAGGCCGACACCGGCGTCCAGCCAGACCAGCACGAAGTCCGCCGTGCCCTGAGCCGCGCCGGACTGGGCCTCGGCCACGGCGGCCAGGTTCACGTCGTTCTCGAAGACCACCGGGGTGTGCAGGTCCTCGCGGAGCGCGGCGAGCAGGCCGCGGTGCCAGCGCGGCAGGTTGAACGCGAAGGTGATGTCGCCGGTGCCCGGGTCGACCAGGCCGGGGGTGCCCAGCACGATCCGCCGCACGCTGGACAGCTCCGCCCCGGCGCTGCTGGCCGCCCGGACCACCGCGTTGTGCACCACGCCGACCGGGTCGTCGGTGTCCCTCGTGGACTGCTCGACCCGGCCCAGCACCGCACCGGTGATGTCGGCGCAGGCGGCCACCACGCGCTCGGCGCCGACATCCACCCCGACCACGTACGCGCTGCCCGGGCGGACCGCGTAGAGCTGGGCGTTCGGGCCCCGCCCGCCGGCCTGCTCGCCGACCCGGGTGACCAGGCCGCGTTCCTCCAGCCGTTCGACGAGCTGGGACGCGGTGACCTTGGAGAGCCCGGTCAGCTCGCCGATCCGCGCCCGGGTCAGTGGCCCCTGCTCGAGCAGCAGCTCCAGCGCCGCGCGATCGTTGAGCGCCCGCAACAGTCGGGGGGTGCCGGGCAGCCGGGTCGCACTCATGCCACGTCCTCAATTTTCAGTAAGGTCTCTAACCACAAAACGCCTGCCGAGGTGTCCGTAGCGTATCGGCCGCCCCCATCCGGGGCCGTCGGACGACCCGGCAGGGAAAGGGGATACTCGTGGGGTTGGATCCAGGACTCCGGCAGCTCGCGCTGGGCACGCTGCTGGCGGCGTACCCCGGCCCGGTCCCGCCCGACTGGGCGGTCGACCTGCTCGCCGACGGGCTCGCCGGGCACACCCTGTTCGGCACCAACATCCACGATCCCGCCCAGGTGGCGGCGACCACCGCGGCGCTGCGCGCCGGCCGGCCAGACGTGCTCATCGCGATCGACGAGGAGGGCGGGGACGTCACCCGGCTGGCGCACGCCACCGGCAGCCCGTACCCGGGCAACGCCGCCCTCGGCGCGATCGACGACCCGACCCTGACCCGCCAGGTCTACGCGGCGATCGGCGCGGAGCTGGCCGCCCTCGGCATCAACCTGGACCTCGCGCCCACCGTCGACGTGAACACCGCCGACGAGAACCCGGTGATCGGCACCCGCTCCTTCGGCGCCGACCCGCACCGGGTGGCCACCCACTCGGCCGCCGCGGTCGCCGGCCTCCAGTCCGCCGGGGTGGCCGCCTGCGCCAAGCACTTCCCCGGGCACGGCGCGACGGTCGCCGACTCCCACTACGAGCTGCCCACCGTCGACGTGCCGCCGGCCGTGCTGCGCGAGCGCGACCTGCCGCCGTTCGCCGCGGTGGTCGACGCCGGGGTACGCGCCGTCATGACCGCGCACATCCGGGTGCCCGCGCTGACCGGCGACGGTCCGGCCACCTTCAGCCGGGCGGTCCTGGTCGACCTGCTGCGCGGCGAGTACGGCTTCACCGGCGCGGTGATCACCGACGCCCTGGAGATGAAGGGTGCCGCGCTGGCCGCCGGCGGGGTGGGACCGGCCGCGGTCCGCGCCCTGGCCGCCGGGGCGGACCTGCTCTGCATCGGCGCCAAGGTCGACGCCGGCCTGGTGGAGCACGTGGTCGAGGAGATCGTCGCCGCGCTCGCCGACGGCCGGCTGGACCGGGCCCGGGTCGAGGAGGCCGCCGGCCGGGCCGCCGAGCTGGCCGCCTGGACCGCCGCGGGCGGCGCCGCGGCCACCACCCCGGACGGCCTCGGCTACGCCGCCGCCCTGCGCGCGGTGCGCGTCGAGGGCGACGTCACCGGCCTGGCCGCCCCGCTGGTGGTGCAGGTGCACGCCACCTCCACCATCGCCGAGGGGCGGGTGCCGTGGGGGTTGGGTCCGCACCTGGCCGGGGCCGAGGAGGTCCGCGCGGTCGCCGGCGAGACCGACCCGGACGAGCTGCGCGAGCTGGCCGGAGATCGGCCCATCGTGCTGGTCGGCCGCCACCTGCACCGGCTGCCCGGGGCGCGGGAACTGGTCGACGCGCTGGCCGCCACGCACCCGGTGACCGTGGTGGAGATGGGCTGGCCGAGCGGCTGGCGGCCGACCGGCGCCCGGGCCTTCGTCACCACCTACGGCGCCAGCCATGCCAACGGGCACGCGGCCGCACAGGTGCTCGGCCTGGCCGGCTGAGGTCTGCCCGGCCACGTTCCGGGGTAAACGGTCCGGATGACCGCCACCGACCCCTGGCACCGGGCCCTGGCCGACCTGGCCTCCCGGTCGCACCGCGTGCCGCCGGACGCGCTGCCCGCGGCGGTGGCCGCGGCGGTGCGCGACCTCGGCGTGGCCATGACCATCTACGTGGTGGACGTCGAGCAGGAGCTGCTGCGGCCACTGCCCGAGCCGGGACGACCGCTGCCCGAGCCGCTGCCGATCGACGCCAGCCTGCCCGGCCGCGCCTACACCGAGGTGCGGGTGCGGGCGGGGCAGGACGGCCGGCTCTGGGTGCCGATCGTCAACGGCACCGACCGGTTGGGCATGCTGGAGGTCGCGCTGCCGGCCGGGGCGGACCCGGACGACCCCGCCCTCCGGGACGGCTGCCGGACGATCGCCGGCCTCGTCGGGCACCTGCTGACCAGCAAGACCGCGTACGGAGACGGCCTGCAGCGCGCCCGGCGGAGCGAACCGATGGCGGTCTCCGCCGAGTTGCTCTGGCAGCTGCTCCCGCCGCTGACCTTCGCCGGCGACACGGTGGCCGTCAGCGCGATCCTGGAGCCCTCCTACGAGGTGGGCGGGGACGCGTTCGACTACGCGCTGGACGGTGACCGGCTCGCGCTCGCGGTGCTGGACGGGGTCGGGCACGGGCTGCCGGCGACGCTGACCACCGTGGTGGCGCTCGCCGCGCTGCGGGCCGCCCGGCGCACCGGCGGCGGGCTGGCGGAGCAGGTCGCCGCGGTGGAGGCGGCCCTGCGTAGCCAGTGGCGGGACGGGCGGTTCGTGACCGCGGTCCTGGCCGAGGTGGAGGTCGACACCGGCCGGGTCCGGTACGTCAACGCCGGGCACCCCGCCCCGGTGCTGCTGCGCCGGGGACGGGCCGTGCGCGCCCTGACCGGCGGGCGGCGCCCGCCCCTCGGCCTGGACCTGCCGGGCGCCGAGCCGGGCGAGGCCCGGCTGGAGCCGGAGGACCGGCTGCTGCTCTACACCGACGGGGTGACCGAGGCGCGCGACGCGGCCGGGGAGATGTTCGGCCTGCCCCGGCTCGCCGACCTGGCCGAGCGGCACATCGGCTCGGAGCTGCCCGCAGCGGAGACGCTGCGCCGGCTGAGCCGGGCCGTGGCCACGTACCGGGGCACCGCCTCCCGTGACGACGCCACCATGGTGCTGCTGGAGTGGTCCGGCGCGGCGGCGGCGCGGACGGAGCCCTGAGCCCGTCTACCGCAACCGGCGCCAGCCGGGCTCGACGGTGGAGCTGCCGTCGCCCCTCCCGCCCGACCAGCCCAGCAGGACGTCGACCGCGGTGATCCGCAGCACCCGGGCCACCAGCGGCTGCGGGTCGATCACCCGGAGGGTGGCGCCCCGGCCGACCGCCTCCGCCGCCCCGCGCAGCAGGGCGGCCACCCCGGTCGAGTCGAGGAACGGGACCGCGGCGAGGTCGACCACGACCTCCACCAGACCGGGCCGCTCCAGCGCCTCGTCGAGCGCCCGGTCGAACGCGGCGGCCGCGGCCATGTCGAGGTCGCCGACCGGGCTGAGGACCAGCCGACCCGCACCCCTGTCCCGCATACCGATCCGCATGATCCGCCCATCCGCTCCGACAACGCCGCCGTGACCATACCGGCCGCGCACAAGCCGACCTACTTGAACGTGTTCAAAGACTGTCGTACGCTGAGCTCGACTTCGATTTGAACGTGTTCAAGAAAGGTGGCGGGGATGGACGTCAAGGTCTGGATGTACCTGGCCTACCTGGCGATCAGCATCGGGCTGACCGTCTGGGTGGCCCGGGCGCTCTCCCGCAACGGGCTGGTGTTCCTGGAGGACGTGTTCGCCGACAAGCGGCTGGCCGACGCGGTCAACAGCCTCCTGGTGGTCGGCTTCTACCTGCTCAACCTCGGCTTCGTCACGGTGGCCATGAAGGAGGCCGGCCCGGTGGGCGACACCAGCCAGGCCCTGGAACAGCTCTCCCTGAAGGTGGGCTGGGTGCTGCTGGTCCTCGGCGCGCTGCACTTCTTCAACGTCTTCGCGCTCGGCCGCTACCGGCGCGGGCGGCTACGCCAGCAGGCGGCCGCCCACCCGCCGCTCGCCCCGGTCGGCTACCTCCCGCCGCAGGTCGGCGGCCCCCGACCGGTCAACCCGGCCGGACCGGTGCCGGGGCAGGCGCCGCCCGCCCCGCCACGATGACGCTCGCCCCGGGCGGGCGCCCGACGGATCCCACCGGGCACGGGGCCGGTGGGATCCGCGGGTTCACCGTCCTCTACGACGCGCACTGCCCGCTGTGCCGGGCCGCCCGGCAGTGGCTCGCGTCGCGCGCCCAGCTCGTACCCCTGGAGTTCGTGCCGGCCGGGTCGGCGGAGGCCCGGCGGCGCTTCCCCGGGCTCGACCACGACGGCACGCTGCGGGACCTGACCGTGGTGGCCGACACCGGCGCGGTCTACGTGGGCGACGGTGCCTGGTTCGCCTGCCTCTGGGCCCTGGCCGACCACCGCGCGACGGCGGAACGGCTGGCCCGTCCGCACCTGCTGCCGCTCGCCCGGCGGGTGGTGACGACCGCCGCCGCGGTACGTGAGCTGGTCCGGGAACCCCGGCCGGACCCGGGATACGGTGACGACGATGACCGAGCAGACTGCGCCGACGACCGCTGCGGGCGGCCCGAGCACCGGGGCGACGGCCCGGGGTGAGCAGACCCGCCAGCTGATCCTGGACACCGCGATGCGGCTGTTCCGCGAGCGGGGCTACGCGCGCACCACCATGCGCGCCATCGCCCAGGAGGCCGGCGTGGCGGTAGGCAACGCCTACTACTACTTCGGCTCCAAGGAACACCTGATCCAGGAGTTCTACGCGGGCACCCAGCGGGAACACCGGGAGGTGGCCGCGCCGGCGCTGGCCCGGGAGCGGGACTTCGCCGCCCGGCTGGCCGCCGTGCTGCACGCCGGGGTGGACGTGCTGACGCCGTACCACTCGTTCGCCGCCAGCTTCTTCAAGACCGCGGCCGAGCCGACCTCGCCGCTGAGCCCGTTCTCCGCCGAGTCGTCCGGCGCGCGGGAGGCGTCGGTGGCCCTCTTCCGCGAGGTGCTGGAGGGCTCGGCCGCCAAGGTGGACGACGAGCTGCGCGAGCCCCTGCCGGAGCTGCTCTGGCTCGGCTACATGGGCGTGGTGCTCTACTGGGTGCACGACCGCTCCCCCGACCAGGCCAAGACCCGCCAGCTCATCGACGGCGCGGTCCCGCTGGTCGACCGGCTGGTCGGGCTATCCCGGCTCCGGGTCCTGCGCCCGGTGACCCGGCAGGTGGTCACCCTGATCCGCACGCTGCGTCACTGACCGCTCCGAACCAGCCCGTCGGACTGAATCGCAGGTCAAGTCCGTAACCGGACAGGGGTCACCCGCCCCTCACCCCTTGCTCGACACGCGACAGACACTTAGCGTTACCAGGGGTCGGGACCTGGGGGGAGAGGCCGCGGACCGTGGATCCGGCCCGGGATCCACGGTCCGCGCCCGCCTCAGCGCGGGAAGACGCCGTACGAGGTCCAGCCCCGGTCCGGGAAGCCGGCCGCCTCGGCCACCCGAGCCGAGGCGTGGTTGTCGTGGTTGTGCAGGTAGGTGGGGATCGCCCCCTCGTCCAGCACCCGTCGGGCCGCCTGGGCGACCAGCCGACGGGCCAGCCCGCGCCCCCGCGCCGCCGGCACCGTGCCCACGGCCAGTTCGTGCCCGTACGCGTCGTGCCGCTTGATCCCCGCCCCGGCCAGGTACGCCCCGTCGGCGTCCCGGACCACCAGCACCTCCCGGTCGAACAGCCGCAGCCAGGGCGGCAGCCCGGGGGTGGTCGGCGGCACCCACTCGCCGGCGTCCGGCAGCGGCGCCGGGGCGGTGCTCCACCGGAACAGCCCGGCGTGGGTGGTGAACTCCGGCGCGCCGACCGCCGCCGGCAGGGTGGGCAGCAGCCGTTCCCCGGGCCGCTCCCGGACCAGGTCCCGGACCACGCCGGCCCGGTCCGGCGGCACCGAGAGGATCACGCACTCCGGGGACGCGACCGCGACGGCGGGGCGCAGCCGCCCGTCCCAGGCCGGCCGGGCCCGCCGGTGCGACCGGACCACGTGCAGCCCGGGACCGGCCGGCCACTGCCCCAACCAGGTTGCCAGGTGCAGGAACAGCCGCCGGTCGAGCACGTGATCACGGTACGCCAGCCGAACTCGTCCGGCGCGGCGGATCCGCCCGCCCGACGCCGTAAGAACTCGGCAATGGATCGACCACCCACCCGTGGCTACGCTGACCTCCGGGTATGGGGAGGTACGCGTGGCGCAACGGGTGCTGGTGGTCGACGACGACCGCACGGTCGCCGACGTGGTCTGCCGCTACCTGGAGCACGCCGGCTACGAGGTCGGCCACGTCGGGGACGGGGCCGCCGCGCTGGCCGCCGTGGCCCGGCGCCCGCCCCACCTGGTGGTGCTCGACCTGATGCTGCCGGTGCTCGACGGGCTGGAGGTCTGCCGGCGGCTGCGGGAGCGGCCCGACGGCGTACCCATCGTCATGCTCACCGCCCGCGGCGACGAGGCCGACCGGATCCTCGGCCTGCAACTGGGCGCCGACGACTACCTGAGCAAGCCGTTCTCCCCGCGCGAGCTGGTGCTGCGGGTCCGCTCGGTGCTGCGCCGGGTCGGCGGCGACCCGGCCGGCGTACCCCCGGAACTGCTCGCCGACGGCGGCCTGGAGGTGGCGACCGGCCCCCGGGTGGCCCGGCTGCACGGCCGGGAGCTGACCCTGACCCTGCGCGAGTTCGACCTGCTGGCGCACCTGATGCGGCACCCGGCGCGGGCGTTCCGCCGGGCCGAGTTGCTGGAGCGGGTCTGGGGGTGGAGCTTCGGCGACCAGTCGACGGTGACCGTCCACGTGCGGCGGCTCCGGGAGAAGATCGAGACCGACCCGGCCGACCCCCGCCGGATCGTCACCGTCTGGGGCGTCGGCTACCGGTACGAGCCGGTCGATGCGTGACCTGGCGCTGATCTTCGCAGCGGCCCTGGTCGCGGCGCTCGCCGTCGGGCTGGCGGGCGCCGTGGCGCTGCGGCTGCTGCGCGGCCGGTCGATCACCGTGCACATCTCCGTGCTGCTCGCCATGACGGTCGGCGCGGTGGCGGCCGGGGTGGCCGTGGTCGCCGAGGCGATGTTCCTCTCCCCGCACGACCTCGAGGTGGTGCTGACCACGCTCTCCGCCGCCGCGGTGGTCAGCCTCGCGGTCGGCTGGCTGTTCGGTCGCCGGCTGGCCGCCGCGGCGGTCTGGGCCGACCAGGCGCGCGAGCGGGAGCGCCGGATCGAGAAGGGGCGCCGGGACCTGGTCGCCTGGGTCTCGCACGACCTGCGCACCCCGCTCGCCGGGCTGCGGGCCATGGCCGAGGCGCTGGAGGACGGGGTGGTGGGCGACCCGGCGACGGTGGCCGAGTACCACCGCCGGATCCGGGTGGAGGCCGACCGGATGACCCGGCTGGTCGACGACCTGTTCGAGCTGTCCCGGATCAACGCCGGCGCGCTGCGGCTGTCACTGTCCGCGGTGCCGCTCGGCGACGTGGTGTCCGACGCGTTGGCCGGCACCGCGCCGCTGGCCGCCGCGCGCCGCATCCGGCTGCTCGCCCCGGAGTCGGGCTGGCCGACGGTGACCGCGAGCGAGCCGGAGCTGGCCCGGGTGGTGGGTAACCTGCTGCTCAACGCGATCCGCTACACCCCGGAGGACGGCACCGTCCGCGTGGACGCCGGCCGGGACGCCGACACCGCCTGGCTGGCCGTCGCGGACACCTGCGGCGGAATCCCGGAGCGCGACCTGCCCCGGGTGTTCGACGTGGCGTTCCGGGGCGAGCCGGCGCGGACCCCGCGCGCGGCCGACAACGGTGGTTCGGGCGGGTTGGGGCTGGCCATCGTGCGCGGCCTGATTGAGGCGCACGGCGGGCGGGTAGACGTTCAGAACATCACCGACGGCTGCCGGTTCGTGGTTCGGTTGCCGGCCGCGGGAACCTGACGCATCGATCCCGCGTCATATTCATTTCCATACATGTACAAGTTTCTCTGGGACGGTAATGGTCATGCCGAATCATCCGAATGACCGGTACCAGCAGGACGCCGAGCAGCGCTGGCGGGCCGTCGAGGCCGCCGGGCGGTTCCCGGCGCAGGCCGACTACCGGGGGGCTCGCCGCGGGACACTCTCCTGGGCGGAGCTGAACGCGCTGCCGGCGGGCGCCTCCCCCCGGCGCGGCCTCACCGCCCGCTGACACGCCCGGGCGCTCCGCACCGAGCTTTCGCACACTTGTCCTGTAGCGTCTTGTGGTCCGAATCCCGCCTACCACAGGAGAAGCTCCGCGCATGGGCAAGAAGACGATTCACGTCTCCGACTTCAGCGGCCAGGTGCTGCGCGCCGACGACGAGGTGGTCAGAGTCGTCGTGCTGGAGCACCCGGACCTGGTCGCCGGGCCCGTGCAACTGGACGCCACCCCGGTCGAGGTGGAGAGCATCGACGACGCCGCGCTGGACGTGGCCGTGGTGGAGATCCACGACAAGCACGGCGGCGGCGAGCCGCGCCGGGTGGTGCTGACCGCCAGCGAGTTCGACGCGATGGCGACCGACGTACCGATGGCGCAGCTGCTGCGTACCGCCGAGCGGGTCAAGCCGCCCAAGGCCCGGCGGGGCGCCGAGAAGATCGACTACGGCACCATCGAGCACGCCGGCAAGCCGCACCGCGGCCGGGTCACCGAGGAGGAGGCCCGGCTGGTCCGCGAGCGGCTCGACGAGGTGAACAAGCGCCTCGCCGACGCGGGGATCCGCCAGGTCGACCCGGCCGACCCGGAGCACGCGGTTCGCTACGGCTTCCCCACCGCCTGACGCACCCGGCCGGGCACGCGCCCCCGTGGCGCGTGCCCCGCCGGTGCGGGTCAGGGCGCGTGCCCCCGTGGCGCGTGCCCGGCCGGTGCGGGTCAGGCCCGCTTGCGGGCGATCTCGGCCAGGGCGCCCTCGACCGCGGACTCCAGCGCGGCCTTCTCCAGCCCGAGCCCGGTGAGCACGCCGTCGCCGCCCTCCTCCTCGAGCAGGGCGAGCAGGATGTGCTCGGTGCCGACGTAGTTGTGGCCCAGCCGCAGCGCCTCCCGGAACGTCAGCTCCAGGACCTTCTTGCCCCGCGCGTCGTAGGGAATCAGGTCCGGGACCTGGTCGACCTTCGCCGGCAGGGTCGCGCTGACCGCCTCCCGCAGCCGCTCCAGGGGTACGCCCCGAGCCACGATCAGCGCGGCCGCGAGCCCCTCCGGCTCGGCGAGCAGGCCGAGGGCGACGTGCCCCGGGGTGATCTCGGCGTTGCCGGCCGCCCGCGCCTCCTCCTGCGAGGACAGCACCACGTTGCGCGCCCGCGTCGTGAACCGGCCGAACCCGGCGTTCGGGTCGAGCGCGGCCGCCGTCTCGGCCTTCGCGGCGGACCGCTTCTGGGCGGCCTGCTTGCTCACCCCCATGCTGCGGCCGATCTCCGTCCATGAAGCCCCCGACCGGCGGGCCTGATCGACGAAGTGCCCGATCAGGTGGTCGGCGACGTCGTCCAGGTGGTCGGCGACCAGGACGGCGCCGGCGAGCTGGTCCAGCGCGTCGGTGTGCGCCTTTTTGATGCCCTCGATCAGCTCGTCGAGGCGTACCGGGTGGGTCATCTTCAGCGGCTCTGTCTCCTCCATGCGTCAACCATAGGTTGACGAAGCAGGTGCGTCAACCATCGGTTGACGATCGCCCTCGCCTGCAGACGACGAAGCGCCCCGACCCGCAGGAGCGGACCGGGGCGCCGGGTGCGGCGTGCCGTCAGGCGACGAAGCGGGTACGGCGGCGCCGGGCGATCAGGTAACCGCCGCCTCCGAGCAGCAGCAGTGCGCCGCCGACCCCGGCCAGGACGCCGATGTTCGCGCCGGTCACCGGCAGGCCACCGCCGTCGCCGCCCGTGCCACCCTCGCCGGGTGCGCCCGGGGTACCGGTGGGCGCGACCGTCGGCTCGGCGCCGCCCGTCGGGCTCGCGGTCGGCGTGGCGGTCGGGGTGGGCTGGGCGGTCGGCGGCGTGACCAGCTGGGCGTACGCGAAGTTGATCGGCCGCGGCGTCTCCGGCAGCGGCAGCTCACGCTCGGCCAGCGTCAGGGCCGCCTCGGTGCCCCGTACGGCCTTGGTGCCCTGGCCGGCGTCACCGTCCGCGAGCTGCTGCACACCGCCCTGGGCGTCGGCCCACTGCTTGCCGTACCAGCGGAAGACGATCGAGGTGACCTTGTCGGGCCGGGCGTCGGCCTTGGCGGTCACCACGTCACCGACGATCGCCAGGGTCTGCTTCGCGGCCAGCTCGCTGTCGAACTCGCACCAGGCGGCCTCCAGGTTGCTGTCCACCGCGTACCAGCAGTTGTCGTGCTTGACGGCGAGGTCCAGGTCGTCGAGCACCCGGATCTGCACCACGAGGCCCGACACCGGGGCGTCGCCGAGGTTGGTCACGCCGAGCGCGGCCGGCACCACCTCACCGGGCTTCACCGGGTACTTCAGGTTGCGCCCGGTAGCCGGATCCAGCTCGGTGACGGCGGCCAGCATGGCGCTGTCCGGGGCCGGCGCGGCGTGCCCTGCGGCCGGCAGGGCGGCAACGCCGGCGGCGAGGACCGAGGCCCCCAGGGCGAGGCGGGCAGCGAAACGTACGGTCATGCGAAAACCCCCGTAATCAGGATGACCGCAAGACCCTACCCACCCGCTCCGGCCGGCGCGGCCCGGCGAATGCCGCATACGGGGCCACCGGCTCCACTATGGCCTGAGCCACAGCCGCGGCGGAGACGCCGCTGGCCGGCACCCGTCGGGGTGCCGGCCAGCGGTTCTTGGCTCAGCTGTTCCAGTGGTGCGCGACGATGTCGGCGGCCTGCCGCTCCCACTGCGCGTACGCATCCGGGTAGGCCGAGACCTGCACGGTCTGCGCGGCCTCGGTCAGCGGCATGTCCTGCCAGCCGTCGACCTGCTTCAGACCCTTCAGGAACGCAAGCGTGGAGTACTCGGGGTCGGTGATCTGCTCCGGCGTACCCCAACCGCTGGACGGGCGCTGCTGGAACAGGCCCAGCGAGTCGTGATCGTTGCGGTCGCCGAGGTGGCCGAGGTTCTCCAGCTTCGACTCCTGCAGGCTGGTCGCGATCGAGATGACCGCGGCCCGCTCCGGGAGACCGGCCTTCTTCGTCGCGGCGATGATCGCCTTGGCGTTGGCGGTCTGCTCGTCGTTCAGATCAATCTTCGACTGGGCGCCCTGCACACCATGCGGGATCAGCTTGCCCACGTCCGGCTTGTCGGCCTGCACCACCGC
>NZ_JBEZZJ010000039.1:0-63201 GCF_040639095.1 Micromonospora sp. NPDC023966
GAGGTGGTGTACGTGGCCCGCGTGCCCACCAAGCGGATCATGACGGTGGGGATCAGCGTCGGCACCCGGTTCCCGGCCTACGCCACCTCGATGGGACGAGTGCTGCTCGCCGCGCAGCCAGCGGAATGGCTGGACGACTACATGGCCACGGCCGAGCTGAAGCAACTGACACGCAATACCCTGACCGACCCGGCGAGGCTGCGCGCGGTCCTGACGAAGATCGCCGCTCAGGGGTACGCGATTGTCGACCAGGAGCTGGAGGAGGGGCTGCGGTCGCTGGCTGCGCCGATCCACGGCGAGAGCGGGCAGGTGATCGCCGCGGTCAACGTCTCCGCGCACGCCAGCCGCGGGTCGTCGGAGGCGATCCGAAAGGAGCTGTTGCCGCCGCTGCTCGAAACGGCCAGGCGGATCGAGGAGGACGTGCGGCAGGGGCAGCGCCGGCCGACCTGATCTCGGCGACGCCGGTGCCTCCTCCATTGCGGCCTCGAGTGCTTGCGATCGAACCCTTGGCCGCGGGCCTGCGGCGGCGCCATCAGGGTGAGACAACGTACTCATCGAGAACGTCGGTCCTGGAGCAGCATCGCCTTTCTCATAGCCGAGGTGCTCGGTCATCTCCGCCTCCAAGGCGGTCTGCGCAACGGTGCGGGTGATCTGGCTGAGCAGGCCACCAGGCCCGACCAGCGACACACCCTGCGCCCGGGCCTGATCGATCAGCTCCTGCGCAATCCGCACGTCCAGCCCCGCAGGAGCCGGGCCTTCGACAGCCTGCGTGTCCTCGGCTGCGGTGTCCTTGTTCGTCAACGTTGATCCTTCCCGGCCGGAGCAACCGCTCCAGCCTGCCGGATCACCGCCTCACACACGATCTTTCTGACAGACCCGACCAAAGGGCTGTTTCCGTGGTCAGTCAGGGTCCCTAAAGGACCTGCGGGGGTTAAAAATCAAGTTAGGCGGGGTCGTGCAGGACGGTTTGGCCGACGAGGTCCAGAAAACAGCCGCTAAGGCGCTTGTGCTTGTGGACGGTAGGCGCTTCCGATCCGGTTGCCGCCGAACTGGCCGCCGCGCTCCTCCGTCTCGAAATGGTCTAGCCAAGTTGCCTCTTGACGACCATCGATGCTGCATCTACGGTCAGTGGTTAGCGGAATGGACTATACCAATCTGGAGAGGCGAAGAATGAGACGAGATCGAGGTCGTCGTAGACCAGCGCGCTCCATCGCCGTGGGCGTAGTCATCGCAGCGTTGACTGCCTTGACCATGGGGCCAGGCCCGGCACTCGCGGCGGACCAGGCTGCATCGGCCGGAATCACGTCCAGTAGCGACCGGGTGCGTAGGGTGAGCGGCCCAACCATCCAGCTCGACCCAGGGTTTGCGTACTACCAGGGCCGCTCGCGGGAAAGCATCGCAGACGAGATCGTCCAGAACGGCTATGTGGCGGTTCGGTACTTCGTCGTCAACGAGAACAACGTCGACGCTGAGTTGGTTGACGCACTCCAGGCCCGGGGACTGACTGTGTGGGCGCTGGTGCTCGGCAACGGCTCCTACTCAGTAGAACGCTTCCCTGAGGGCTGGCAGGACTGGCAGATGCAGCTCGTGACGCCAGCGAACGACGGGTACTACCGCTTCTCGCCGCACTCGCCCGAGTACGTCGCCTGGAAGAAGCAGGCCGTTGCCAAGCTCGTCCACGACTACGGCTTCGACGGCATCGAGGTCGCCGAGCCCTACTTCCCGGACTGGAACGGCATCAGCCGCGGCTACTACGGCGACGTCGGCCCGCATGCACAGCGTGCCTTCAAGGCGGAGTACGGCCGGGAGATCCCGAACTTCACCGACCCCAGCGCGAGCAACTACTACCTCAACGACCGTGAACTTTACGACAAGTGGGTGGAGTTCCGCGTTGACGCGGTCAACCGCTTCCTCAACGAGCTCATCAACGGGACTGGGGGTGTCCGTGACGTCAACCCCGGCGTGCTGGTTGCGACCTGGTCCTTGGCGGTCGACGCCGGCCCCGACTCTGTTGCCTTGGAGCGCGAATACCAGGGACTTGACGCCGCCGAGATGATCTCGACGGTCAAGCCGGACCTTCACGTGCTGCAGACCAACTGGCCCGACTGGATCCGCCCCGACCTTCCGGGTGACTACGTCCTCACATACCAGAACTTTGTCGATGACATTCGAAAGGACCACCCGCGCATTCCGCTCGGCGTGCAGACCGACATCGGATCCCAGCCCGCAATGGCTCGCGATCGTAACTGGCTCAACAGCTTCGTGCAGACCGCGACCGAGATGGGCTTCAGCACGTGGACCGCGTACGAGTACCACATCGGCGGGTACATGTACCAGGAGCCGCCTGTGCCGACCACGGCTGCTCGACTTCCAGACGGCGGCGTCACGGTCTCGTTCCAGAAGAGGATCGACGCCGAGTCGGCCAAGGCACCGGAGAGTTTCGCAGTCTACATCGGCGACAACCGCCGCCTTTGGGTCAAGCGCGATTCCGTGTCGGTTGACGGCAACCGAGTGGTCATCGATGGGGAAGGGCTGCCCCGCGGCGCGTTCAAGCTTCAGGTTCGCAACGTGACCGACGACCCCGACACGTGGCTGTACCACAAGGATGCCTCACCGAATGTCGTGCCCGCCGGCGCGAGCATCATCGTTCCGCCAGTCCGCGGTGGCTTCTGACGCCGAAGGCGCCAGACCATCTATGGTGCGGCCTCAGCGTCATCCTCTGATAGTGCAGCTTATGCATGAGGGCGGTCGAGGAAGCGGACGCGACGTTGAGTGATGACCGCACAAGGGCTGGAAGCAGTCCCCTCCCATGGGAGGGGACTACTTCCAACCGGCGGGCTCCGACGGTGATCACGTGGTGGTTCGAGCCGGTCCAGGTGCGGTCGACCGCTCGGCGGCGTTGGCCTCGAGGCGGTCGGCCAGCTCGTGTGGGCGGCTCAGCGCGGTGGTGCCCGCCGTCGATCTCGTCCGGGGTGATGCCTAGGCGCTCCCGGGCGACGCGGCTGAGGAGCCGGGCGTCTCTGCTGGCGCGGGGATCATGGGCGCGTGACCAGGACGAGCAGTTCACCGCCACGCGGTCGTAGACGAGCGGGGCGGTGAAGCCGCCGAGCGATTGCACGACGGCGGTCGGATTGCTCCGGTCTCCGATCGCGTCGGCCACGGTGTCGGCGTATCGAGCGGGCCGGCCGAGTCGTCGTCGCAGGGAAGATCCGGCGAGATGGCCTCGCGCCCGCAGTTCGGCCTTCATCAGATACCAGTACCAGCCGACATCACCTGCGTCGTGGATGCGGCGCAAGGTGACGAGGCGGTCCATGGCTCCGTGCCGCGCCGCCGCCGCTGCATGGTGATCTCGGCTGCTATCAGCTCGTCGGAAGCATGGACCGGCCTCAGGGTGGAGATCACGGGCGGTGCTGCTCCGCGGCCGCTTCTACCGGCGCGATCTGCAGACCGATTTCGAAGGGACGCCCCCAGGGGAAGTCGACGGACCGGACGCGCCACCTGGCGTCATCCTTGTCGAGCAGCTGTGCCAGGACTTGGTCGAGCCGGTCCCGGACCCAGTCGGCGGCCTGCCGGCCGCGCTCGCCGTAGAGATCGACCTCGTCGTAGCCGTGCCCCCGCGCCATCAGCTCGGCGCGTACGACGGACTGGTATCCATAGTCCTCGACGAGCCTGATGAGGAGGAACCGCTGCTGCGCCGCGGCGTCGAGCGTGCCAGCGCGCTCGCCAACCACGGCGGTCACGGCCGCCGCCACCGTGGACCCCATCGCGTTGCCTGCCGTGTTCCATCCGCCATACGACAGCAGCCGGAGCAGCAATCCGGCGTCGCGGAGGCCCTCGACCAGCGCGGGGTCGGCGCCGTTGGGGAACCGGCAGTCTGCCACGGCGACCCGTTCACCGCGGTCAAGTGCCGCGCCGACCGCCTGCACGGTAGTGGCGATCAGGGCCGGGTCGGTGGGCTGGGGTCGGGAGCCGTAGTAGTCGCCGCCGTCGGGGCACGGGGCGTGCACGAGGAGCCGGACGTCGGCCTCCTGTGCCGTCACTCGCGCGCCCGCGGCGCTGATCTGTCGGCGGGCGGTCGTCTCGAGGGGGACGTTCTCGAAGGGCGCGATCCGGGCGAGTCCCTCCGGCTCGGAGCAGTCGACCGAAAAAAAGACGGTGGTGCCGTGGTGGAGGCTGAGCAATCGGGCGGTCATCACGGCAGCCACCTCGTCCGCGCCCGGGTAGACCAAGAGGTTCTGCTCCGGGCCCAGGAGCGTGCGCCAGTAGTCGACCAGGACCTGTTCTGCGGAGCCTGCCGAGAACTTGGCAGTGTCGTCAGCGGTCAGGAGCAGCGTCTGCACGATGCCCGAGTGGAGCATGCTCAGGCCGGCGAGGTTGACGCTGTGGTTGCGCAGTCGCCGCAGGGCGAAGTCCCGGCGCACCTCGTCGGGGACGCGGTCGTCGCCGACGAGTGCCGGGCCGGTCCTGAGTTGGTCCAGCCACGCCCGGTGTGCCTTTGCGCCGAGGGCGTGCAGGTCGGTCCCGAACTGTGTCCAGTACTCCGGCTCCTCTGACGCGTTGTTGGAGTTGCTTGCCCTCAGGAACACGTTCAGTGCGCCGACGTGCAGGTCGGGATGCCGACGGTGGATCTCCTCGAGCACGTAGAGGTTGGCCAGTACCTGCCGCAGCGGGTCGTGGCTGATACGTGAGGGGATTAGCCCGCCGTAGCCGAGCATGTCGAGCGAGACCACCGCCCCGTGCAGCCCGCCGGCGCAGACCTCGGTGAGCCAGGAGCCGAGGACGCGCGGGTCCGCCGCCGTCCGGAAGTGGGGAAGCATGTGCGACGGGGGAAGAAGAACCGAGGCACCGGCGATGGCGGCGATCTCTGCGACCATCGCGGTGTTGACCGGGCGGTCGTCCAGCGGGAGCAGCGCAAGGTCCATGGGTTCTCCTTGAGGTGGCGTGGATGCCACGAATGGTATACACCACTGTCGTAACAAGTCACGGCTTCAGGCCGGATCGATTGGCGCTCGAAGGCCTGCCCACGGGGCTCTCGGTTGGGACCAGTGGGGGGCGATGGTACTTAATTGGCCTGTACCAAAAGAGAGAGGGAAGTGATTGGGAACCGTGAGCACGATAGAACAGGCACAGATTTCGACGGAGCTGGCGCGGCTCGGGCTGCGCGCGGGTCACCACGTCCTGATCCACTCGTCCCTGTCCTCGCTCGGCCGCGTCGCCGGCGGCGCCCCGGCTGTCGTGCAGGCGCTGCTCGACGTGGTCGGTGACGAGGGGACGGTCCTGGCACCCACGTTGACGGGCAACGAGCACATCGGGCCGAACACGCATCTGGTATTCGACACGGCGGATTCGCCGTGTTGGACGGGAAGGATGGCCGAGACGCTCCGGACCTGGCCACAAGCTGTGCGCTCGCTTCACCCCACCCACTCGGTGACGGCTGTCGGAGCTGCCGCGACCAGGCTGACCGAGGGCCACGAGGACTGCGTGACCCCCTGCGGGCCCGGCTCGCCCTATGCGCGCCTCGCGGCCGACCCGGACGGCATGATCCTTCTCCTAGGCTGTGACCACGAATCGAACACGACACTGCACCACGTTGAGGAGCTGGCGGGTGCTGCCTACCACCTCCAGCCGGTCCCTGTCCGGGCGGAAATCCGTCATCTAGGTCGCACTGAGCTGCGCGACTACTGGCTCCACCGGTACGGAACTCGCCGCGACTTCGGCCGGCTCGAGCCCCTGCTCATGCAGAGGAGGTTCCAGTCCATCGGCCTGGTGGGCGCCGCAACGGCCAGGCTCGTCCCGGCCGGCCCCCTGGTGTCGCTCGGCGTCGAGGTGTTGCGGGCTTCGCCAGATTTCTTTGTGGCCTCTGAATCGCCGTAGATGCCGCGTTCCGCGGGGCTCCTCAGTCCTTGTACCGCTTCCGCACGGCCACGCTGAGGTCGTAGGAGTAGCGGTCGCCGCGGTACAAGGAAACCGCGTGCTCTACGGGGCGGCCGCGGTTGTCGACGGCAAGTCGCTCCACCTCGAACGCGGCTGAGAACGATGGCACCCCGAGACGGGCTGCGTCCTCTGGGTCGAGGACCGTGGCCCGGATGCTCTGGTCGGCACGGTCGATCTGGATCCCGTACCGACTGGCGAGAAGCTCGTACAGCGAGCCACCGACGTCCTGGGCGGTCAACCCCTGCACCAAATGCGCCGGCAGTTGGCAGCGCTCGACACACATGGGCGCGCCGTCCGCCGTTCTCACTCGGCGGATCGACATCACGGGGGAGCCGGGGCTCAGTTCCAGGGCCGACGCCAGCTTCGCACCTGCGGGCTCCAAGCTGATCTCGATGGCGAGCGAGCCGGGCACCATGCCCCGCGACCGCATGTCCTCAGAGAACGACGTGAGCTCCATCGACTTGGCGATCCGCGTTGGCCGTACGAACGTCCCCGAACCCTGGACCCGGTAGATCCTGTTCTCCGCCGTCAGGTCGTCCAGGACGCGCCGGACCGTCAGCCTGCTGACGCCGAGTTCTTCGGCGAGCTCCCGTTCGGTCGGGAGGCGGTCGTGCGGACCGAGGCCAGCGTCGATCATTCCCAGGACATGACGCCGCACCCATCCCGACTTGCCACGGGCGGGCTTCTCCTCCCGGGACGGTTCGGCGGGCTGGGACCTAACCAAAGAAGACATTGACACCTCTCGCGCAAATGGTATGGCAATGGTATACCCGATCTCGAGGCCTCCGGTGGCTGGTCCCGACCTCCCGCGGTACGGCCGGATCGACGTCGGACGACCGTTGGGCGCGCGCCCGTAGGCAGTCGAACCAGGCGGAGCACGGTGCCAGAGCGGGACCGCCGACGGTGTCACCCGCCGCAGGCGCACCACGAGACGGACCTAGGTTATTGACGTCGGCTGGAAATTGGCGTAGACCTTTCACTCATCTTCTTCATCCTTTGGAGTTGCCATGAGATTAACGCAGTTCGCTCGCGGGAGGCGTTTCGGCAGGAGGTACGCAATCGCTGCGGTTGCGGCAGCACTGGTGCTCGGCACCACTGCGTGCTCGGGCGGCGGAGCCGGGGGAGACAAGACCTCCGACGGCAAGACGGTCATCACGTTCTCCTACCTGTGGACCGGTCCAGAGGCCAAGGCCCTCGAGCAGGTCATCGAGAAGTTCAACGCCAGCCAGAGCAAGATCCAGGTGAAGGGCGTCTCCAACCCCGATATGCAGAAGCAGCTTGCTTCGATGTCGAGCGCGCAGGGAACGTTCGACATCAGTGACGGCTTCGGCAACCAGGTCGGGAGCTGGGCCAGCAAGGGGATCCTCGAACCACTCGACCAGTACCTGGGCAGCAACAACATCGACGCCAACGACTTCGTCTCCGCTGCCATGGGCCAGATGAAGTACAAGGACAAGACCTACGCGCTTCCGATCGCGGTGCACAGCTTCCAGCTGCTGTACAACAAGAAGTTGCTCGCGGAGGCCGGTGTGCAGCCGCCCAAGACCATGGACGAGTTCGCCACTGCGATCCGCAAGCTGACGAAGGTCGACGGCAAGGGGAGCATCACCCAGCTGGGGCTCGGCAACCCGGACCTCCCGACGTCCATCACCACGCTCGGCTACGCCTTCGGGGGCGAGTGGAACGACCCGGCCACGGGTGCGCCCACCCCTGACAAGCCGGGCAACGTGAAGGCGCTGGACTTCTACGCCCAGAACATCGTCCAGGCGTACGGCGCGGACAAGGTGAACCGCTTCGTGGGCGGATTCGGTCCCTACTCGTCCGCCCAGGACCCGTTCCAGACCGGCAAGGTCGCAATGGAAATCGACGGCGAATGGCGCTGCGCGAGCATTGCGTCCACCTCACCGAACTTCGAGTGGGGCGTGACCCCGATCCCGGTT
Source organism: Micromonospora sp. NPDC023966 (assembly GCF_040639095.1). NCBI lineage: Bacteria > Bacillati > Actinomycetota > Actinomycetes > Micromonosporales > Micromonosporaceae > Micromonospora > Micromonospora sp. NPDC023966. The sequence continues at coordinate 7,875 of NZ_JBEZZJ010000039.1, forward strand.
GCCGATCCCGCTCCGGCCGGCACGACGCAGCTGACGAGCAGCACCCTCTTCATCCCGGCCAACTCTCGGCACAAGAAGGAAGCCGCGGAATTCATGGCCTACATGCTGGGCAAGGACGGCATGTTGCCCTTCAGTAAGGCACTCGGGAACCTCCCGGCGCGGACCTCGATGCTGGACGACCCGATCTACCGCGATCTGAAGAACTTCCAGCCGTTCCTCGACTCGCTGAAGCAGGACAAGGTGAAGGCCCTCTCCAGCGCCCCGGGTGGCTCCGAGTACGCCACCGACCTCGCCTCGGCCATCGACTCCGTCAACCGAGGCAAGAAGCCAGCGCAGCAAGCGCTCAGTGAGCTGGCGGCCAAGGCAGCTTCGTATGGCGGTTAGGCGTCGGCGAGCAAAGGCCACGCTCCGCAACTCCCTTGTGGGGCTGGCCTTTGCCTCTCCGTTCGTCGTCGGGTTCGCGGTACTCATCGCCTACCCTCTGCTTGCGTCCCTGCAGTACAGCTTCACCGACTTCAACCTCTTCCAGCCGCCGACGAACGTCGGCCTCGACAACTACCGGGCGATGCTCGAGGACCCGCGGCTGATCACGAGCGTGAAGAACACGCTGGTGTTCGCGGCTGTGGGCGTACCGCTCAACATTGGTCTCGCGCTCGCCGGCGCGCACCTGCTGAACCTCCCGCTGCGCGGTCAGCCCTTGTATCGGGCGATGGCCTACCTTCCGACCATCGTGCCGGTCGTCGTGGGCGCATACCTTTGGCGGTGGCTGCTCAACCCGGAGTACGGATTCGTCGACCACCTGCTGCGGCTAGCGCATCTGCCGGCTCCCAACTGGCTGATGGAGCCCGGCTGGGCACGCACGGCGGTCATCATCTTGTCGGTCTGGACGGTCGGCGGGACGATGCTCATCTACCTCGCTGGATTGCGAGAGGTTCCGATGGAGCTGTACGAGGCCGCGAGTCTCGACGGCGCCGGCTTGTTCGCCAAGTTCCGACACATCACCTGGCCGTCGCTCACCCCCATCACCCTCTTCCAGTCAATCGTGCTCATGATCGCCTATCTTCAGCTCTTCGCCCAGCCCTATCTGCTCGCCCAGACTCGCCTCAACCAATCCACCGCCGGCCCGGGCGACTCAATGCTGAGCTACTCCATGTACCTGTTCCAAAGCGCATTCGTGAACCTGAAAATGGGATACGCCTCTGCAATGGCCTGGGTGCTGTTCGTCTTCACCATGCTGCTCACCTTCGCGCTTCTAGGATCCGCTCGAAAGTGGGTGCACTATGCCAACAACTGAGGTGATCGAACCCACGGCAGCGCTCAGCCGAACGCCGACGCGGCGTCGGCGGAGAGCTCCGCTGCCGGCCGTCGGAGCCGTGCCGCTGGTAGTGATGCTGTCGTTCTTCGTCTTCCCGTTCCTCGTCATGGTGATAACGGGGTTCAAGACGCCGGCGGACATCTTCCACTCGCCGCCGAAGTTCTGGCCGACAGACTGGACGACCGAAAACTACGCCGCCGCCGGGGACGCCCTGCCGGTCGGCCGCTACATGCTGAATACCTGCATCGTCACCGGCCTGTGTGTTCTCGGCACACTGATCAGCTGTCCGCTGGTCGCCTACTCCCTGTCGAAGGTGCAGTGGCCGGGCCGAAAGGTGCTCTTCGGGTTGGTGCTCGCGACCATGATGTTGCCGCCCCAGGTCACCATGATTCCCGTCTACATCATGTGGAGCAGGCTCGGAGCAACCAACAGCTACTGGCCCCTCGTCTTGCCCAGTTTCCTCGGCACGCCGTACCTCATCTTCATGGTCCGGCAGTTCATGATGGGTATACCGGATGAACTGCTGGAGGCCGCGCGCGTTGACGGAGCCTCACACTGGCGGATCTACCGATCGGTCGTGCTGCCGCTCTGCCGTCCCGCGCTCGTCACCGCCGGCGTTTTCCAACTGGTGTGGACGTGGAGCGACTTCCTCGGACCCCTGCTGTACCTCAACGACCCCGACAAGTACACACTCTCGGTCGGTCTCTACGCCTTCTTCTCCGAGCATGACGTGGCATGGGGCCCGCTGATGTCCGCATGCGTGATCTTCACGCTCCCGGCTCTGGGGATCTTCCTGCTCGGTCAGCGGTTCTTCATGAGCCAGATGACGGCCGGAGCACTGAAATGACGAACGGATCTTCAGGTGGAAAAGCTGCGTCGTCCAGCGACTTGTTGAGGAACTTCGGTGGCGGACTGGTGATCTCCTGCCAGGCGCCTGACGGCCATCCTTTGGCGCGGCCGGACCTGATCGCGGTGATGGCCACATGCGCCGAGCTCGCCGGAGCTGTCGGCCTGCGAATCTGTGGAGCCGATAACATCCGCGCGGTCAAGCAGGTGACCCATCTGCCGGTCATCGGCCTCGACAAGGTGCCGGGCAAGCATCGTCCTTTGATCACTCCGTCCTACGAGCATGCGGCAAGGCTGGTCGAAGCGGGCGCAGACATCGTAGCTCTGGAGGTGACCGCGGAGGGCGCTCCGGATCCGGGGGCCATGGTCCGACGCGTCACGGAGGACTTGAGGACGCCGGTCATGGCGGATGTCTCCACCCTCGACGAAGGACTCATGGCATGGAATGCCGGAGCGGCCGTCGTGGGGTCCACTCTTTCGGGGTATACCGCCTACACGGGACCTACGCCCGACCACCCGGACATCGCCCTGGTGAAACAGCTTTACGGGCATGGACTGCATGTGGCGGCCGAGGGTCGCTACCGCACCGAAGCGCAGGTGGCAGAAGCCTTCGGCGCTGGCGCCTCCTTCGTCGTGGTCGGGGGCGCCATCACGGACCCCGTCGCCATCGCCAGGCGGCTCGTGGCCGCTACGTCGCTCAGTCGTGACAGGGACAGAGGCACGCAGTGAGCGCGGTGCTGGCCGTCGACGTCGGTCAGAGCGGCGCTCGCCTGAAGCTGGCCGAGGACGGCGCGACGCTCCACGAGTGGAGCGTCGCGCCAGGCCGAGCGGACGATGAGCCCCACGCAGTGCTCGGCGCACTGGCAAGCGAGGTCGCCGCAGCATTGGACAGCCACCACCTACCGACCCCCCAGGTCTTGTCAGCCGGCATGACGGGCTTCCACGACGTGGTCTGCGGAGCGGAGGAGGCGCTCGGCTCCTACCGGCCGCTCGGGGTCGAGCGGGTTGTCCTCGCGACCGACGCAGTGACCTCCTACCTGGGCGCTGTCGGGCTCGTCCCGGGCGTCGTGGTGGCAGCAGGGACGGGAACCATCGTGCTGGCAAGCGACGTGAACGGCCGATGCGAGCGGATCGACGGCTGGGGCGCCACGCTCGGTGACGATGGAAGCGGATATGCGATCGGCCGGGCAGGGCTTCGTGCTGTCTACCGCTGCCTGGACGGCAGAGGCGGCTGCAACCTCCTACGCGAGGCGGCCGAAAAGAGGTATGGCTCGCTTGCGGATCTTCCGAGGCGGCTGGCCAGGACGGCCGACGCCGCGCCGCTCGTCGCCGGATTCTCGGAGGACCTGGCCCAAGCCGCCCGCGATGACGACCCGATCGCTACCGCCATCTGGCGCCAAGCCGGGGAAGACCTGGCGGACTCGGCTGCCGCGGCCGTGCTTCGTGTCTTCGGCGAATTGACGTCTGCGCGTGCCTTCACCATCTCGTGGACCGGGTCGCTCTTCCGGGCGGGCCCACTGCTGGTGGAACCGTTCCAGGCCCGGCTGGCCGAGCACGGTCTTCCCGCAGCCGAACCGCCGAAAGCCACCGGGCTCCAGGGCGCCCTTCTACTAGCTGACGACGGCGTGGCGCGCCTATTCCCTAAAGCCGCAGATGTCGCCTCCGTCGCCCACGGACAACACGATCTCCGCCCAACGAACCGCTCGAGAAGATGAGGATCAGGCTTGTGAAGAGAAGGATCGCAGCGGCCTTCAGTGCGCTGGCCACCGCCAGCGTCGTCATCGTGCCTCACTCAATCCCAGCACACGCAGCTTCAGGTCGTGGACAATGCGCCTCGAGCGCTCCGTCCTTCTCCGGGTCCTTCATCCAGCCCGACCTGGTCGACCGCTGGACGGACGCGCAGCTGCGCGCCGAGATGGAGATGCTGGCAAGGGCCTGCATCAAGGAGCAGGTTATCCAGTGGACGGCCGATACCGGGACCAGCCCGGCAACCCGCATCTACCCCTCCTCCGAGCCGCAGAGCACCAAGACCGACGTGGTGGGACGGATCCTTGCCGCGGCGCAGCGCCAAGGCATCAAGGTGTTCCTCGGCCTACAGACGAACAACCAGTGGTGGAATCGGTACGCCAACGACGAGGCATGGCTGGACGCTGAGGCGGCATACGCGAACAAGCTCGCGGACGACCTGTGGCAGAAGTACGGGTCGACCTACCGAGACACGATCGCCGGCTGGTACCTCTCCTTCGAGGTAGACAACTGGAACTTCCCCTCGACCGTCACGTGGGACCGCATGGCGTCCTTCTACCAGACCGTCGGCACGCATCTGAACCAGCTAACCACCGGCATGCCCGTGGTCATTTCGCCCTTCTACAACAGCAGCGGCGGACTCTCTGCGGACGGGTGGTCGCAGATGTGGCGCCAAATCCTTTCCGCATCCGACATCGACGTGATTGCGATGCAGGACGGTGTCGGGGCGGGACACGCCACCACCGAGCAGCTGCCCGAATGGTTCGCCGCGACCAAACAGGCCATCCAGGACGTCAGCCCGACAACCCAGCTGTGGGCCGACACGGAAACGTTCATCCCTTCTAGCACCGGCTTCATCTCAATGCCCACTGCCCACGTAGTCAGCGACATGCATGCCGTGCGGCCCTACGTCAACAGGTACTGGAGCTTTTCCTACGACCACTACTACAGCCCCGTGGTGGTCAATCCCGCCTACGACAAGACCTACCGTGCCTATCTCAAGACCGGAGCGGTCGAATCAGAAGCCCCGACAACTCCCGCTGGGTTTACCGCCATCGCCAGCGATCCCCAAGCGGTTACGCTGCGTTGGCAGGCGTCGACTGACAGAATTGGGGTCACGCGGTACCTCATCTACCGCAACGGCACCCTTGTGCGCCAGCTCGCCTCACTCGACCGCTCCAGCTGCGGGAAGAGCGAGGGCTGCATCGAGCACCAGCTCCAGGAACCAGTCACATACGTGGACTCCCAGCTCAACCCGGGAGAAACCTACGAGTACACCGTCGTCGCCGAAGATGCGGCAGGAAACAGGTCGGCACCGACCGCCCCTGCGTCTGCCACGACAGCCGCAGCACCGCCTACACCGGTGAACCTGTCGCGGGGTGCCGGTTACTCCTGCTCGCTGCCCGCAGACCAGGGCTACCCCGATCCAGGAGCGAAGCTGACCGATGGGCAACTGGGCACCGTGGCATACATTGATCCCGCCTGGACGGGGCGGCTGACCAGCTCGCCGTTCACCTGCACGCTGGATCTGGGCCGTGTCACGACGGTCAACGAGGTGACAAGCCGGTGGCTGCAAGACCCGGGGACCGGCATCGTCCTACCTAAGAACGTGGACGTGGCGGTGTCGACCGACGGCCAGAACTTCACCGCCCTCGGGTCCATGGCCGCACCGTCGCTGGGGGATGCTCGCGCGGTGGCCACGTTCCGGCTCATCAACCTCACCACTGGGACCCGGTTCGTCCGTCTGAGCGTCAACCCGACCGGGGCGGGCTGGTCCTTTACCGACGAGGTAGAGGTGCGTCAAGCGACCTCATGATCCGCGTCCATCTCCGTCGCCTGCGCGGTCGGCCGCCCCGCCCACCCCGGACACGTCCCCAGACGGCCCGCCGGCCGGGTCGTACATGTCGGGCCCCGACGGGTTGCCACCGTTCGGGGAAGACGTGATGCGTGCTATCGGATTGTTTGCGTTGCTTTTTACAAGTCGAGCCGAATCATCATCTCGTGGCCCCCCGCCGTTCGGATAAAGCTGAAAGCGCCATTTCCATGTTGTTCAATCGATCTTGTCTTGATCCATTGAGCGGAATAGTCATGTAAGGTCGCAGCTGAATTTTCCCAAGGCATGAAGTGTCCAGTCCTAGGTAGCTGAAACATCACCTTGTTGCGGCCTTTGATGGCGCGATAAAGCCAAGTAGGATCGAATGGCGGACCCGGCAACTCATTTAGGGGCGGACCGCCCCATTGGGGAAGGGGCCGGCTTTCTGGACTGGTGAACACCTGCGAGTCGCTTTCGCCGTAAACAATGGCCACCGGCACATCGACGCCGAGGGCGTCGTCGTTAGTGACCGTCGCAAGGTTCCATCCAAACCGCAGCACGGTTCTGATTCTGATCACACCCGGTATGCCCGGCCAACCCCAACTGGCGGCGAGCGGATCCTGCTTCATGATTTCTTTCCAAAGCGCGTCTTCGATGTCCGACTCGCGCCTCGCGCCCTTGTCGAGGTCGAGCTTCCACAGCCCAGCTGTTTCGCCGCAGGTCTGAATCGTCATTGGAACGCCGAATTTGGCTGGGTCCAGCCTCGGGTCCGGATAGGGGATGGGGCCGGTCAGGCCATACGGCGGGAAGATGGGCGCGAGAAGAAATAGGCTGTTTACTCGGTAAGGGTACGTCAATGTGAATCGGCCAACAGTGAATGCCCCGGCCGAGTAGCCGATCAGGTGAATGTGATAAATACCCCGGTATTCGGCGATCCAGTTAAGGACCGTGCCGAGTTCGGCGACGTCGCTATCCGTGTCGTTGAGATACCGCCCGTAGGGATGCTCGCCCGTGTAAGGAGACCAGAACGGACCGGACACATAGACTTTTTCTTGGTCGGCAACGGTGAAATTCTTGGTGTCGTCCATTGGTTGGGGGTGGGTTGATTTCCCAGATCCCTGTTGCTCCACGATGAAAACGTGGATATCTTGGTCCGCAAGTGCCCTTGCCCAGCTGTAACGGCTCCAAATGGTTCCGCGGCCGAAGTCAAAAGCCGGAAAGCCTGGCACGCTGGCGCCGTGCAGCATGACAACGACAGGCTGGTTCTTGAATTCCCGTGGGCGGTACTCTCGCACTGCGAGCTGGACAGGGGTGCCAGGATTCGCGTGGAGAGTCGAATGGTGATCCAACTGGAGGTTGTTTACAAAGTACACGATATCCGTCCAATCGATGGGCTCCGCCAAGCCGGGTCCTGTCCGATCCCGAGTCGGCACCCTGGTAGCAGATCGACGCCATCAGAACAGTCTGAGATGACGATCCAGCACGGACCGATTGATCAGTCGGCGGTCACCCAGAATCGTGAACGGCGCAGGTATCGCCCTGGTCTACCTTGCCGCAGGAATGGTCACCGCAACCGCACGGGCAAGCAGCGGTCGCTTGACCGGTCGATGTCGGCGTCACGCATCCATTGATACAGGGCTGCGGTAGCCGTACCGCCACCAGGACACGCGCCCCTGCACGTTTCAGGCGGACGCTACGGCAGGTTGGTGGTGAGTTCTTCGCGCCATTGCGCGAAGCGTTTGCGCATTTCACTGATGTGGGCGGGGTGGGCGCCGTAGGCGGCGAAACGGCGGTCCGGGTAGCGCTCCAGCATGCCGAACAGGTCCGCCAGGATGCGCCGGTCGAATCCCGCGTCGGATTGTTCGGCCAGCTCGCACAGCCGCGTCCGGGTGTAGCGGCCGGTCATGAGGGCCGCGTCGATGTCCAGGAAGTCTCGGGGCTCGGCTCGCGTATACAGGGCGGACATCTTGCCCGCGACGACGTCGTCGGCGTGCAGCACCGGCCCGACGTCCATCATCACCGGCGGCAACGCGCGCCAGTTGGCCGCCAGTTCGACCTTGTACGGGTGCTCAGGTTGAGCGGGATCGGTGACCGCGAGCCGGGCGAAGGTGTCGAACTGCTGCGTCACCTCGACGGAATACCCGCCGGCGCGGTAGCCGTCGACTACCGCGTCCACTGCTGCCCCGAACTCGCCACGACGCTCCCACGCCGTGAACAGGTCGATGTCCTCGCTCGGGCGGTCCAGGATGCCGTGGGCCTGCACGGCGTAGCCGCCGGCCAACGCGAATCCGTAGCCGGCGGCGACCCGCAGGCCGATCTCCGCCAGGCGGAGGTGAACCTGATCCACTCTTACCCGGCCAGCGTCTGCGGCGGCGTGCTCAGCTCGGGAAAGCGTGCCTGCCACAACGCCCGCAGCCGGGCCGGGAGCCACAAGGCGGGCCACAAACGGCGCAGCGTCGGGCCGTGTAACCACCGGCACAAGTCGTCAACCGAATTGGCCTGGTTCAGCACCGTCTGGTACATCAGCTGCAGATCACCGGCGTCGTCCAGGTCGTAGGTGCTGTCGCCGGACCAGTCGAGCCACCGATCGAGCGTCACCACACCGCGAACCGGACCGCGCAGGTCGGACAGAGTGGCGGCGACCACAAAGTGCCGCTGGTCCACATACCGTGACCCAGGCGGTGCGCCATTGCCGCTGGCCATGTCTCTACCTCCCGCCCAGATCGTACGTCTGAGCGGCGTCGCTGGCTGGCACGACATCGACCTGCCGGCCATCTGATCTCCCGGGCTCGGCCTGCAGCCTGACGGTCATCGCCAAGGACGAACTACCCGCCTGCCGATCACCACACGAGCGGCCGGGCGCCTGCCAGCTGACCGCCTTACCCGGGGACCGGACTGCCGCCGCCCGCGCGGGTTCGACTTCTCGCGCTGGCCGTCGGCAGCCTCCGGTCGGCCATCCCAGGCCGCGGCCCGTTGGTGCCCGAGCCGACGGGGCGGACGGACCGGGTGGCGCTGGGCACTGCCCACCTTGCGGAAGGATACGCTCGCGGCTGCCCGGGCCAGATGTCGTGGAGGTGAGCTTGGCACGGCTGCTGCTGACCGGGGACGAGGAGTCCGTGCGCGTGGCCGTGGGCACACGGTTGTTCGTCCAGGCACGGGCCCACCTCAATCGCGGCGAGCTGATCGACGTGCAGTGGGATCCGCAGGCCGGGCAGGCTCATGCCCGGCTCTGCGGCGAGCTGCCCGGCACGGTGACCGCCATCGCGTCCACCGATCCGAGTGGCGACATCACGGCGGTGCAGGGATCGTGTAGCTGCGGTGACGATCCGGGCTGCGCCCATCCGGCCGCGTTGATCCTCGCCGTCGTGTCGGCCCGAGGTGTGCCCCGCCCGCGGGCCGTGGCGCCACCGCCGGCGTGGGAGACCGCGCTGTCCCCGCTGGTCGGTACGGCGCCCGAGCCTTCCGCCGATCCGGAGTCGGCGCGGGCCGGCGTCGGGTTGCAGTTCGATCTCGTCGCGGCTGCCGAGCAGGCCGGCGCGGAATCGTCGTGGCGGATCGCCCTGCGCCCTGTGGTGCCAGGTCGCAGCGGGTGGGTACGGTCGGGGATCTCCTGGTCGAATCTCAGTTACGCCTGTTACGGGCAGCCGAGGCGGGTGCAGCGGCACTGGCAGCTCCTCAAGGAGATCCTGGCGCTGTCCACGGCAGCCGAGGACCGGCACTACTACAGCGGCTACCAGCAGACGGTCTACCTGGACGCGTTCGCGAGCCGGCGGATCTGGGACCTGCTCAGCGAGGCTCAGGAGACCGGGTTGCCGATGCTGCAGGCCGGAAAGGCGGCCGGGCGGGTCGTCGTGTGTCGGGAAGCGGCGCGGGTGTCAATACGGGTCGACCGGACCGGTGATGGCCTGCTACTCGTACCAACCTTGCTGGCCGACGGCGTGCCGGTCGCCCCGGATTCGTCCCTGCTGGTGGGCCAGCCGGTCCACGGCATTGCCTGGTGGGGCGTGCGAGGACAGGCCGCCCCGCGGCCACGGGACAGGGTGCTGCGGCTCGCGCCGCTCGCGCGGCCGCTGGAGCCGGGCATCGCCGGCATGCTGGCAAGGCCGGCGATCCGGGTTCCCGCCGACGACGAGGCACGGTTCTTTGAGCAGTACTATCCGAGCCTGTTGCGGCAGGCGGAAGTGGTCGCGGTGGATCCGTCGGTGCGATTGCCTGATCTCGGGGCGGCGGCGTTGACGTTGACGGTGGAACGCATGGCCGGGCATCCTCGGCTCTCGCTGCGATGGGAGTGGGTGCTGCGGGTCGGTGACCGTCACCATCGGGAGCCGCTGTGGGCGCCCGCACCCGTCGCCCACGCCGCCGAACGGGAGAAGGTGGTGCGGCGGGTGACCGAAATGGTCGCCGACCCGGCGCTGGGCCTGCTGGAATCAACGCCTGCGGGGCCTCAGCTGGCGGCCACCACTGACGTGGCCGGCGACACGATGATCCGGTTCCTGAACGACATCCTGCCCCGGCTGACCGACATCGACGGCGTCGATATCGTCACGCAGCTCGACGACGCGAGCTTCGCCTACCAGGAGACGCTGCAGGCCCCGGTCATCACGTTCGCCGGCGCAGACACCGGTGGGCAGCCGGACTGGTACGACCTGTCGGTACAGGTGACGGTCGGCGGTGAGCAGGTGCCGTTCGACGAGCTCTTCGTCGCGCTCGCCGCAGATCAGCAGTACCTCATCCTGCCCAGCGGCACCTACTTCAGCCTCGACCACCCCGAGTTCCGCCAACTGCGCGACCTGATCGCCGAATCCCGCGCACTGGACGACCCGCCGCCCGGCGTGCTGCGGGTCGGGCGCTTCCAGGCCGGGCTGTGGCAGGAGTTGGCCGAGCTCGGCGAGGTCACCGGCGAGGCAGCCGCCTGGCAGGAAGCGGTGCGCTCACTGTCCGGCGCGGGCAACCGCGTCGAGCATCCGATCCCATCGGGGCTGAAGGCCACGCTACGGCCGTACCAGCAGGACGGGTTCCGGTGGCTGGCCGCCCTGCACGAGCACCGACTCGGCGGGGTCCTCGCCGACGACATGGGCCTGGGCAAGACCCTGCAGGCATTGGCCCTGATCTGCCACGTCCGCGAGACCGGCGGTCCACGGGCGCCGTTCCTAGTAGTCGCCCCCGCCAGCGTCGTGCACAACTGGGCGAGCGAAGCGAGCCGGTTCACACCGGACCTCGTCACCACCACCATCACCCAGACCCGCGCACGACGTGGCGCGACCCTCGCCGACGCGGTCCGCGGTGCTGATCTGGTGGTCACCTCCTACACCCTGTTCCGACTCGAGTTCGAAGACTACGAGGCCCTCGACTGGGCCGGGCTGATCCTCGACGAGGCCCAGTTCGTCAAGAACCCCCACTCGCAGGGATACCGCTGCGCGAAGCAACTCCCGGCACCGTTCAAGCTCGCCATCACCGGCACGCCGATGGAGAACAACCTCCTCGAACTGTGGTCGCTGTTGTCCATCACCGCGCCTGGCCTGTTCCCCCGCGCGGACCGGTTCACTGATCACTACCGCCATCCCATTGAGAAGGCCCACGACCCGGAACGGCTCACCCAGCTACGACGGCGGATCCGGCCGCTGATGCTGCGCCGCCGCAAAGCCGACGTGGCCGCCGACCTGCCGGACAAGCAGGAACAGGTCATCGAGCTGGACCTCAACCCGAAACACCGCAAGGTGTACCAGACCTACCTGCAGCGGGAGCGGCAGAAGGTGCTCGGACTGCTCGGCGACCTACAGCAGCACCGGTTCGAGATCTTCCGATCACTGACCCTGCTGCGACAGGCCAGCCTCGACGTCACCCTGGTCGATCCGAAACACCGCGCCGTGCCATCAACGAAACTGGACGTGCTGGCCGAACAGGTCAACGACCTCATCGCCGAAGGCCACCGCACTCTGGTGTTCAGCCAGTTCACCCGCTTCCTGGCCGCCGCCCGGCAGCGGATGGAAGCAGCCGGCATCCGCTGCTGCTACCTCGACGGCGCCACCCGCGACCGGGCCACGGTGCTCGCCGACTTCAAGAACGGTACGGCACCGGTGTTCCTAATCAGCCTCAAGGCCGGCGGTTTCGGACTGAACCTGACCGAGGCCGACTACTGCATCCTGCTCGACCCCTGGTGGAACCCCGCCACCGAGGCGCAGGCCGTGGACCGCGTGCACCGCATCGGGCAGACCCGCAACGTGATGGTGTACCGGCTGGTCGCCAAGGACACGATCGAGGAGAAAGTGATGGCGCTCAAGGCCCGCAAGGCCGAACTGTTCGGCAGCGTCCTCGACGGCGGTGACTTCGCGTCCGCGCAACTGACCGCCGCCGACATCCGAGACCTGCTCCAATAGTGCATCCGCGGCGGGCCTCACGCCGGCCGCGGCGGCCGACCGAGGCGAGGACCGCAGCGAGCAGCGATGATGACCACCCCGGCCAGCGGCTGCTTCTCCACAGTGCCCGCTGACTGCTATAGGATTTCGGCATGAGCACCCATGCTGACCATGGGTGCCGTAAATTTGTGCACGATCCCCCCTCGGACACCGGTTTTCGTGGAGATTCGCGCAAGATCGACCGGTAGCGGCGGGGCAGCGGTTCACCACCGGTGGCATCCGTGCTCATGAGGAATCTCGGGGGACGATCCCGCCTGCGCTGAATGCGGCGCGGCCGCACTGGCGGGGGCTGCCGTGAGCCGCCGGCGGCCCTCTCCTCGCCGGCACGACGAGCAGCTCGTCGAGGCGCTCGTGCCCACCCCACTGCCGGCCGAGCCGCCGCAGCCGGCACCTATGCCGACCCTGCCGCCGCCCGCTGACCAGCCGTCCGGCGGGGTGCTGTTCGACGTCGCCCGCCCCGATTCCGCGGGTCGGGTGACCGCCCGTCCGCTGCTGCGTGCCCTGGGTTGGACGCCTGGCCTCGCCCTGCGCGTCGACGTCGTGTGCGCCGCGGTGCTCATCACTCCCGCCGCTGATGGGAGCACGTCGTGGGTGCCCGTGAGGAGCTTCCCCTGCCGGCCGCCGTCCGCCGCCTGTGCGGCATCACTCCCGGTCAACCGGTGCTCCTGGCCGCCTTCCGCGGCCGAGACCTGATCGTCGTGCACCCCTCAAACACCATCACCGCGCTCCTGGCCGACCTGCACGCCCACATCCTCGGAGCCCCCGATGAGCGTTGACCCCGACCGCGTCACCATCGCCCGAGCTCTGCTCGACCATCTCGGCCTCACCGTCGCAGGCCTCACCGACACCACCAGCCGTGCGGTGCCGACAGTCGCCGAATATCTGCCCGATGTTGTGGCGGCGGCGAGCCCCGGCACCCGGCGTAGCTACCGCAGCTACTGGAACCGCATGGCCGCGACCCTCGGCGACCGCCGCGTCGATACGGTCACCGCAAGCGAGATCGAAGCCCTCATGCGCCAGGCCACCGCCGGCGCCCGCTCCCGCCGCAACTCCCGTCACGGCCGACATGCCGGCGAGCATTTCATCGCGGCCGCTCGCGCCTTCTACAGCCGCGCCATCGCCGACGGCTACATCGCGGCCTCGGACAGCCCCGCCCACCGTGTGCGCAAGCCCCGCCGGCTGCCCAACACCCGCCGCGCCCTCACCCCGAAAGAGCTGGGCGAGATCAACCGCGCCACCCGCAGCGGCGGCTGGAGTCTGGTGAAGAAGTGGCTCACCACGTCGGCCACCTACGTGCCCTACCTCTGGTACGGCAGCCGGTACGAGTTCAAGGTGACCGCATCGAGTCTCGCCGGGAAGAGCCAGGCGTCGAACATCTGGAGCACCCGGGTCTTCTACGCCAGCCTGGATGCCACCTGCAGGAACTACTACTTCCCCGGGCCCGGTGGATTCCCGGTCGGCTGGACCTCGATCCTGACCAATGCCGACGGGGTGGCCGGCGACGACAACTTAAAGATCGACGTGGTCCGCAAGCTCTACTCCAATGGCCGGCTCTGGATCACCTGGGAGAACAGGGTCACCACGTCGAGCACCGGTCGGTGGAGTGTCCGGGAGACCGAGACCGAGGCGCAGGACGGCGAGTACGACGTCTTCCTCACCGTCTACGGCCCCAACGGCGAGGAGTGGAGATCCGCGCACGACGAATGCTTCGGCGTCCGCGGGTGACCTGGCCGGTAGGGTCGTTCGGATGCCGAGCCGATCGAAGCCCAGCGCGGACCGGGTGACCACCCCGGGGAGCCGAGGCTGCCCGACACCCTGACCGGGCTGGTGGTGCCCGAGTACAGTCCGCTGACCGGTCCTATCAAGGCAAGTTCCCGTCCTTAGAGGTCGCGCAATTGGGCGGGTTCATGGTCGGCGGGTGGAGCGGGTGTCCCAGCGGTAGAGGGTCCAGGCCTGGCGGATGAGGCTACGGATGGTGATGATCGCGTCGGCGAGGTCGAAGTAGGCGTGGATCACGTCTTCCTTGCGTTCGTAGCAGCGTTGGAGCCGGTTGAAGGCGTTGTGCCAGGCGTTCGTGCGCTCGACGTGCCACCGCTGGGTGGCCTGGACAGGGGCCTTGACGCCTTTGCGGGCGATCTCACCGGTCAGGCCGCGTCCGGCGAGTAGGTCGCGGGTGGCGGCGGAGTCATAGCCGGCGTCCAGGTGCACGGTGATGTCGTCGGGCAGCTGACCGAGGTCTTCGAGCCGGTCGAGGGTGGGTTCCAGCAGCGGGGAATCGTGGCGGTTGGTGCCGGTGAGGACGCGTCCCAGTGGGATACCGCGGGCCTCGACCATCATCGAGCGTTTCATGCCTTGCTTGCCGCGGTCGACGGGGGATCTGCCGGCGACCTCGCCGCCGCCGGGTGCCTTGGTGATGCACCCGTCGATGGCGAGGTCGTCGAGCAGCAGGCCGACGATGCGGTCGTAGGCGTCGAGCGCGGTTGCCTTGAGCTGGGCGAACACGCCGAGGTTGATCCATTCGTCGCGGCGGTTGCGGATTGTGGTGGCCGAGCAGGTCGAGTCGGCGATTGCCTCATACGAGCAGCCGAACCGCAACACCTGCAGGAGCTTGTCGAACACGATCCGGTCGGCGATGCGTCGGCGGTGGCATCCCAGCGGGTGGCTCGGATCGGTGGCGGGTCGTGCGGGCAACAGCGCGGCGAACTGGTCCCACAAGGGGTCGCTCAGCCAAGATGGGACAGCGGGCACAGGAGTTCCAGTGATCACTAGGCGTAGGAACCTTCATGATCAATGATGTCTGTGCCCGTCTCCTACCCGCCCGATCCTCACTGACCAACTTGCGCGGCCTCTTAGACAAGAAGATCATCGACCAAGGGCTGTTTCCCTGACCAGCCAGGGTCCCCAGAGGACCCGCGGAGGTTAAAGATCAAGTTAGTGCCACCGTCGATGGTTCATGCAGTGGCAGCAAGTGGATCACTGGTTCTTCGTATGGATGGGCCGCGCGAATCGCATCTATCAGCTTGCGGGCCTGGCTGACATCGCACACCGATTCCACCTTGGTCTCCGACCCGCTCATGACTTCGCCAACCTGACCGCTATGGGGCGAGGCACCTAAAAGGGGTCTCCACCGTCCGCCTACCCGCCACAAGCTGACGCAGTGGTCGTAGGCACCGATCCGGCCGGCGCCGCTGGCGTGCAGAGCCACCAAGATGGCCTCCACGTGTTCGTTGGGAACCAGGACTTCCACTTTCAGCCGTTGCACGCGAGCGAGTGTAGAGTGCGCTCCCGCGGCGATGCCGGTGAGACCGCGTTGGATCCTTCGCGCTTTGGGCTTTCGCCGCCCAGACGTCCAGTCATTTTTGAGCGGTCAGGCCATCCCACCAGGACAGCCGACGCATCATCTCGGCTGTGCCCGCGAGCCCGGCCACCCGGCTGCGACGCTGCGTAGCGATCTAATCGCGGCAGTTGAGTGCTTGACCCCGCTTTCGATCCGGCACGGTTCGATTTGCCGGTTCGGCCATCGTGTGTGGTGCCGGGCAGCGCCACGACCTCGGATGCGGCCGGCTGGCGCACGGTGGCCCGAGCCGCATAAACCACTGTCCGAGATCAGGGATCAAGCCCCTTGGCTACGACTCGCGGTACAAAGGCACAGCACGCTGGCGTAGCTCATTGGGGTACGTCTTCGGTGCTATCGGAAAGTCATCCTCCGCACGACCATCAGATTACGATCAAGCAGGTCCATGAAAGCGCGGTGGCTCAGCGCACGCTGGCGATCAGGACACGCAGATACAGAACTCGTTGCCCTCCGGGTCCCGCCAGACCTGCCAGAGGTTCTCCTGCAGTCCCCCGATTGGGGTGGCGCCGAGTGCGGTGGCGCGGGCAATTGTCACGGCGAAGTCATCAGCAATCAGATCGAAGTGGATCCTGTTCTTCACCGTCTTCGGTTCCGGAACCGACTGAAGGGCGAGGTCAGGGCCAAGGCTGATCCAGCCGTCCTCACGACGCGTGATCTCGAGGCCGAGCAGCCCGCTCCAAAACCGGGCGAGCAGGTCGAGATCGTTGGCGTCGATGACGATGCCGCCGAGTCGGATGCCCATACGATCCTCTTTCCGGCGCGGATGATCATGATCGGACGCCCGGGCTATCGCGGTCGTGGAGAGACCGGCGGTAGCCGGTCTTGAGGATCTTCCAGTCGTGAGGTGGGCGACAGCGCCTTCGACGGCGGCGCGGATAGTCCAGGTGCCTCGTGCTGTGGGGGCCCGCTCAATGGCTTGCTGACCGACCGTCGAGGTTGTGGAGCGGGTCATTCCGCGGCTCGATTGGGCTGCAGCAGTACCTGCGCGCCGACCGGGGTGAAGCCGACGGTGAGGAAGGCTCGGAGGGAGCGGGCGTTTCCTGGGGAGACGGCGGCGAAGACGGGTTCGCCGTCGGGTACCAGTGAGAGTGCGTCGGTGAGGAGTGATCGTCCGTACCCATGGCTGCCTTCCTGCGGGCGGTGGAGTTCGACGCCTAGCTCGCGTCGTCCGGCCAGGCCGTCGGCGAGTGTGATCAGGCCCCGTTCATCACCAAAGACGCGGACATCGGTTCGGAGTTGGCGGGCATGCCGCACGCGGGGGTGGTCGTCGACGTTGGCGAGTCGTTGCAGGCGCGGGGGTCCGCCGGTCCCGCGGCCTGCCAGCGTGGCGTCGATGACGCCGATCCATCCCGTAGAGCCGGCGAGGCAGCGCAGAAAGTCCGGCGCCAGGGATGCGCCGAAGCCGTCTGGTCGGTGAGCGTGGACGTCTGCCGCGGGTAGAGCGGTGGCGACCACGGCATGGCCGGTGAAGGCCACCGAGCATTCGAGGCCCCGGGGCAGCGCAGGTACCACCGCGACCGCGCCGTCGGTAGGCGGGAAGCGTCCGTCGACGGCATCGAGGAAGTAGGCGAGTAATGGGTGGGGTTTCCCGACCGTGGCGACATCCAGCACCGGGTGGCGTGTGGACGACTGGTGTTGGCGGCTCTGATCCGTCATCGGCGGGCCTTTCGGTAGGTTGTTGGTTGACAAGCTTGCGAAGCGCGACTGAAGGGCCGTCGGCAGCCTGCTGGATGCGTTGCCAGGCGAGGACCAGGGTCGCCGCGGCAGGTGTCACACCGGCCATCAGGAGCGGCGTAGTGGCTGCCCGGCCGGTTGCCGAAAGATCTATCAGGGTAGGCAGCCGTCACGAGACGTCGAAGAGCTGCAGGGCGGCCTGGTTGGCGCCCTCGACCTCGTGTAACAGGGAAGAGTTACGCACGGTTCTGCGGGAGCCCGTAGGTGAGATCCCTCCGGGCCACTCCGACGTAGCGCTAGCTACTAAGGTACTCGGCCATCAGGCGGTCAACCCACTCCGGCTGCCGGATGTGGTCTGGGAGGAACTGGCACATCACGGGTTGATGCCGAGGACCGGTGTGCCGTCGACGGCTCCAGTCCGCGTACCCGCAGTTCCCGCCCGACTTGCCGAGACGACCTCGCAGATGGTGTAGCCGGTGCGGTTGGGCCGGTGTGGTCCGCGGTCGGCGGAGACACCGACCTCGGGCAGGTCGGCCCGGCTGCGCGACCGCAACGGCTGGCAAAATACTCGGACCGCTGGGGCGACGTGGAAAGCACCATTCTCCGGGTTCGATCACCCATTGTGGGCCGTTTCGATCGGAGTCACGCAGGTTGTAGGCCTGGTCGCGACGTAGCGGATGCCGGTGGCCTGGATCTCGCCGGAGTCAGCTGCCGCATGTTCGTCGGTTTCGCTCTTTGGATGCAGGTCGGGGAAGAAGTAAGGCGTCCGGGTGAGCAGCCGCGTGTGGAACCGGGCCTGGAGCGCTTGGATGATGGCGTGACCGCTGTGCAGACCCTCGCGTCGGGCCCAGTCACCCAGGTGGGTGCGCCAGGGTTGACCAGATGCATGCCACAGCTCTCGGTGGCTGTGCAGCCAGCCTTGCTCGCCGCTGTTGGGTAGCCGGTCGAAGGCCCATCGTGCGGTTGCCTCGTCGAAATTTTCGTACGCCCACTCCACGACGATGAGCACGCCGCCCGGTACGAGGGTCGCCACGGCACGGTCGAGGACCTGGTCGAGGTCGCTTACGTGGTGCAGCGAGGTCGAGGCCACGATCGCGTCGACCGCGCCGGCCAGCTGGTGGTTTTCGAACTCCGTCTGGTGGTAGCCGGGCCCGGACGGTGCGGCCGGGTCCACGCCAACGGCGTCATAGTCGTACTCCCGCAAGGCGGGGACGAAGCCGCCGGTCGGGCCGCATCCGATCTCCAGCACGCGGGATGGTGCCGGGGGTAGGTGGGCTTGCACAAAGGGCCAGAGGGCACTCAGCCAGCGCTGCTTCGCGGTCGTCGTGTCGATCATAAAGTCTCCTTGCGGTTGGGGCCGAGGGTGCCAGCGGCCCCCTCGGCCGCGCGGTGGGTCGTTATCTGGTGCGGAGCAGGCGTACCAACAGGGGTGCGAAGATCGCCGTCCGCATGGTGCAGGCGATCAGGATCCAGACGAGCTGGCGGCCGGGCACTCCGCCGCCCGCCATGAGTTCTCGGGCCGAGGTCACCAGGTGGGTGATCTAATTGACATAGATGGATGCTTGCAGTCGTCCGAGCAGCGTGGACGGGTCGACGAAGATGTTGCTGGACAGCGAGAGCGGGTACAGCAGCGCCTGGGTCACGCCGAGCACGGCGCCGGGCGACTTCATGAGCAGCGCCAGCGTCGTCCAGATTCAGGAGAGGTTGACGCTGAAGGCGACGACGAGCAGCACCGCTGCGGCCACGCCGAGGGCGTTACCGTGCGGGCGGAACCCGAGCGCCAGGCCGAGACCTACGACCACCATCGAGGCGAGCGCGTACCGCACCGCGTCGCTGACCACTGCCCCGATGAGTGGGGCGGCGGGTCGGATCGAGAGTGTGCGGAACCTGTCGAACGCGCCGCCGGCGAGGTCGATGCTCAGCGCGGCGCCGGTGGTGCCGGTGGTCACCAGCAGTGTCATGACGAGGATCCGGGGACCAGGTAGCCGAGATACGCGCCGGTCGACCCGCCGACCGCGCCGCCGACCAGGTACGTGAACATCAGGGTGAACACGACCGGGTGGACGGCGATGTCGAAGATCTGGACGGGGCCACGCCCTGATCTTGGCCAGGGCGCGCCGGCTGAACAGCAGGCTGCCGGGCCGGGACGGTCGCGAGCGGGTGGCGAGCATCGCACCGCGGCGCGCACCGGACCGGCGCGCATCGGTCACGGTGTCGAGCGTGGTCATTGGGTCCTCTCCTTCGGCGCGGCGTCCGCGGTGGCCGAGTGTCCGGTCAGCGCGAGGAAGACCTTGTCCAAACTCGGCTGTCCGGAAGTGAACTCGGTGACCGCGACCCGGACGCCTGACAACTCGGCCAGCGCGTGTGCCGCCCCGTCGGCGCTAGCCCGCCCGCCAGTCGTCGGCACCGGTGCGGTCAGCGCGGCGGGATCGGAGTCCAGCGTCACGGGCCCACCGAACGCCTGCGTCAGCACCCGCTCGGCGGTGGCTCGATCGTCAGGTCCGTCCAGCCGGACGTGCGGCGCTCCACCCCCCGACCGATGCCTTGAGTTGGTTGCTGGGGCCCTGGGCGATGAGGATGCCGTGGTCGATGACGGCGATGTGGTCGGCGAGCTGATCCGCCTCGCCGAGGTACTGGGTCGTCAGTAGGACGGTGGTGCACGGTGACGAGGGCGCGAATCGTGCTCCACACGTCGTTGCGGCTGCGCGGGTCCAGCCCGGTGGTGCGCTCGTCCAGGAACAGCAGGTCGGGCGTGACGATGAGGCCGGCGGCGATGTCCAGCCGGCGTCGCATGCCCCCGGAGTACGTCCTGACCAGCCGCCCGGCCGCCTCAGTGAGGGAGAACGCGTCCAGCAGCTCTGCGGCCCGGGCCGCCGCGCCTGCTCTCGAGTGACCGTGCAGCCGGCCGAGCAGATCGAGGTTTTCCCGGGCGGTTAGGCCGTCGTCGAGCGAGACGTACTGCCCGGTGAGGCTGATCCGGTCGCGTACGGCTCGGGCATGGCGGACCACGTCGTGGCCGAACACCCGTGCGGTGCCCGCGTCGGTGGGTAGCAGTGTGGCCAGCACCCGGATCGTAGTCGTCTTGCCGGCACTGTTGGAGCCGAGGAATCCATACACGGACCCGCCGGGGATACTCAGGTCGATCCCGTCCACGGCTCGTGTCGTGCCGAACGTCTTCACCAGGCCGGAAGCTTCGACGGCAAGGTGGCTGGAGGCTGTCATCGGCCCCAGACATCCTCGTCGACCACGTCGCCCTGCTCCGCGGTGACATCGCGGGCGACCGCGAACGCCGCAGCGGCCTCCGGCAGGCGCGGTGCGCCGTCGAGGGCCGCGCGCAGGGTCTCGGGCGAGTCCCACCGCCACATGTCCACCCACGTCCGTTCATCGACGCGGATCAGTCGGGTCTCGGTCGGAGCGCCGAACGCCGACCGGATCGCGTCGAGGAGGTTCCTGCGTCGCTCCAGCACGGTGTCGGCGTCCGCCGGGTCGGCGGTGAAGCGCGTTATCCGGATGAGAGCCATCCCTGTACCCCTCACTAGAGTTTATATCTAGAAACTTATTCTAGTGCTACAGTACAGGCATGCAACTGGTCAAGAGCACCGGCAAGAAGGGCGAGAAGTCACGGCAGACGCGGCGGCGGATCTTGAAAGCCGGGTACGAACTGTTCGTCGAACAGGGCTACGGAGCCACGACGCTGCAGAGCATCGCCGAGCGAGCCGGCGTCGCCGTGCAGACCATCTACTTCGCCTTCGGCAACAAGCCTTCGCTGCTCAAAGAGCTGGTCGACGTCACCATCGCCGGCGACGACGAGCCGATCCCCACGATGCAGCGCGACTGGTTCCAGGCCGCGCTCGCAGCCGACACCACCGAGGCGCATCTGGGGGCGCTCGTGCGGGGCACCTCCCAGGTTCTTCAACGGGTCGCGTCGATCATGGACGTCCTGCGCGCCGCCAGCGCGCAAGACCCAAGCCTGGCCAGCCTGTGGCAGCAGGACAGGGATCCGCGCCTCGAGGTCCAGACCGCCGCGGCTGCCAGCCTCGTAGCCAAACCCGGCGCACGGGCGGACGTGTCGGTGGAGTACGCCGCCGACGTGCTCTACGGCATGCTGAGCCCGGAGGTGTATCTCCTGTTCGTCCGTGACCGAGGCTGGACCCCGGAGCGTTGGGAGCGGTGGGTCTACGACACGCTGCACGCGCAGCTATGCGGTTAGCGCGAGCGCAAGCGGTCAGCCGCCTTCCTCGTTCCGCCGGCCCGCGCAATCGCCGCACACCCACGCCAGTCGCCTGCGCGCCCACAACATCAGCAACGGCACGCACACCTCGCCCAGATACTCGCTCGCCACGTGTCGTCGCGTCGTGGATATGCCTAGGACGCAGCGCTGCAGTGCAGCGCGGTCGTAGTGGCTCCGCGCACAATGGCATGGAGTACCTGGTGGAGGCCTAGAGTCAACGCCGTTCAGTTAGGGCTGGGGTCGGCGTGTCAAGGCGTGTCTGAGACGTAAAGCAGCGGAGCTCCGGTATAGAGGGCGGTCACTCTAAGACGCCCTGACACCTGGAGCTCCGCTGGCAGATCAGATTGCCATATCCCGGTCGGTGACGATAGCCGCAGGGGTGTTCGCGCCGGGTCATCTGGGCGAGCTGACCCGGCTGGTGCCGTTCGAGATGGTCGATGATGTCCTGACCGCGACCGGACGTACGCAGTCGCGGGTCCGGCTGTTGCCGGCGCGGGTAGTGGTGTATCTGCTGCTCGCGGGATGCCTGTTCGCCGAACTCGGATACCGGCAGGTGTGGTCGAAACTGACCAGCGGCCTGCGCGGCCTGCCGATCGCCTCGCCCGCGTTGCGTCAGGCCCGGCAACGCCTCGGCCCGCGCCCGGTGCGGGCGTTGTTCGACCTGCTCCGTGGCCCTGCCGCGACGAGCGCCACGCAGGCGCGCTGGCACGGTCTGCTGCTGACGGTAATCGACGGCACCACCCTGGTCGTCGCGGACTCGCCGGCGAACACCGGCCGATACACCAAGCATCGCTGCACCAACGGTAGTTCCGGATACCCCCAGCTGCGGTTGAGTGCCTTGCTGACCTGCGGCACCCGGTCGGTGATCGATGCCGTGTTCGACCCGGTCAGCGTCGGTGAACTCGACCAGGCCCGGACGCTGACCCGTAGCCTGCAGCCAGGAATGCTGCTGCTGGCCGACCGCAACTACGCCGCCGCCGACCTGCTGGCCACCATCGCCGCGACCGGCGCGCACCTGCTGATCCGCGCCAAGGCCAACCGCCGTCTGCCGATGATCGCCCGCCTGCCCGACGGATCCTGGCTGTCCAAGATCGGCGCCCTCACCGTCCGGATCGTCGAAGCCCGGATCAGCATCACCACCACCGCGGGCACCCACACCGGCGACTACCGGCTGATCACCACCCTGCTCGACCCCCACACCCATCCCGCCGCCGCGTTGATCCGTATCTACCACGAACGCTGGGAGATCGAGACCGCCTACCTCGAACTGAAATCCTCGATCCTCGCCGGACGCGTGTTACGCGCCCGCACCCCCGACGGCATCGATCAGGAAATCCACGCCCTGCTCATCGTCTACCAGCTCCTACGCACCGCCATGGCCGACGCCACCGACAGCCAGCCCGGCCTCGATCCCGACCGGGCCAGCTTCACCACCGCCCTGAACACCGCCCGTGACCAGATCGTGCACGCCGCCGGCGTCATCGCTGACGCCGTCATCGACCTGGTCGGCGTCATCGGCGCTCAGGTCCTGGCCAACCTGTCGCCCGAGCGCCGCCTGCGCACCAAAACCCGCATGATCAAACGCTCGAACTCCAAATACCAAGCCCGCGGCCCGAACATCGACCGACACAGCTACAAAGCCACCACCAGCATCGACGTCATCAACCCCGACCCTTGACACGCCGACCGCCGCCCTAACTGAACGGCGTTGGGCCTAGAGTTCGTCGCGCGAGGAGCCGTCAAGCCGATGGTCGACGTGTGAGCGTATCGGCGAAGCGTCCGAGGCTGCGAGCAGCGGCAAGCCCCGCTTTAAGGCAGTGGTTGCGTTCTGGCCTGTCGCCTGAGCCTCGTAGCGGACACCAAACGCCACCACCGATCGGCGATCCGGTAGCGCCTGGATACCAGCATCGGGGTGGCCTCACGATCATGCTCACTTGCGGCCGTTGGGTGCCCCAAGCGCCTGCAAACCGGCCCATCCCGACTTTCACCCGCCAGCCGCGTAGCAGGCCGCGGATACAACGCCCATGAAAGCCAGTCTGGTGCGGAGGAACAGGTGGGCCAGCAGACCCAGCATGAACAGGCCGGTCGCCGCAGCAGCCCAGCGGACCTCCGACAGCGACCACAGGGCAGTCCACGCGGCTGACCACGCCGCCGTGGTCCCGCCGGCAGTAGAGGCTGCGCTGCTCGCGGACGAACAGTAGATACAGATTTCGCTCTAGAAGTACGAGCAGAGGTTAGCCGCGGTCCCCGCGGTGACGCCGTCCCGCGCTCCGGGCTTAGCGACCAGAGCCTCGGCAACGGCCGTGCGCACGGTGAGCCGGGGCTGCTCGCCGGCTGGCCGCTGTTGCGCGACCCCGGCGTCGGTCGCGGTGGCGACCATGTCGATGATGGCCGACACACGGCACAGGACGGCGCCGGTACCCGCACGTGCGCGTGCAGCAGGGCGTCGGCGGTCTCCGCCGCCATGGCGGCGCGGAACCATGGCCGCTCCATCGTGGCGACCGGCTCGTCGTCTCCGACGATCGTGACGTCGACAAGCTCCTTGAGCAGCTTGCGCTTGTTCCGAACACGAAGTAGATCGTCTGGATCGCGACCCCCGCCCGGTCCGCGACCGCCTGCAGGTTCGTCGCGCCATACCCGTTGGCGACGAACAGATCGAGCGCGCCATTGAGGATGCGCCGCCGTGTCTCTGCTGCTCGCTGGCTGCGCCTCTGCAGCTCTTGACATTGGACACCGCTGTAGCGTATCTCTAGAAGCATTCACTAGAGGTAACTTCTAGAGATCGGTTCTAGGCATGTCTGTCATCACTCTCACCCGCTTCACGATCGAACCCGCTGCCGTCGCCGCGTTGCGGACCCGGCACACCGACCTGGTCGCCGCGATCCGCTCGGCGACCCCGGGCCTCGTCGAGGCACGACTTGGGAGGATCGACGAACGGACCGTGGTCGGAATCTGGCGGTGGGATTCCGCCGAACACCTTCAGGCGGCCCGCCGGATCGCGCCGGACCTCCCGGAGACCGCGGCCGCGTTCTCGCTGGCGAGTGCGGTCACTGCGGATGATGTGGCCGTGGTCGATGAGCACTGACCCGACGCGCGGCGAGCTCGCGATCGAAGCCACCGGCCTGGTGAAGGTCTTCGGTGCCCGCCGCGCCGTGGACGGGCTGGATCTGGCCGTGCCCGCCGGTGGCGTGTTCGGCTTCCTGGGTCCGAACGGGGCGGGCAAGACGACCACCGTCCGCGTCCTGGCCACCCTGCTGCGACCGGACGGCGGCACCGTTCGGGTGCTCGGCCACGACGTCGTGCACGAAGCCAACCGCGTTCGCGACCGGATCAGTCTGACCGGCCAGTTCGCCACGATCGACGAGGAACTGACCGCGGTCGAGAACCTCACGATCCTCGCCCGACTCCTCGGCTTCAGCCGTGCCCGGGCCAGGACCCGCGCTGACGAACTGCTCGACGGCTTCGGCCTCGCCGACGCCGCCGGTACCACCGTGAAGACCCACTCGGGAGGCATGCGCCGCCGGCTGGACATCGCCGCCAGCATCATCGTCACCCCCGACCTGCTGTTCCTGGACGAGCCAACGACGGGCCTGGACCCGCACAGCCGCAACCAGGTGTGGGGCATCGTGCGCGCCCTCGTCCGCGAGGGCACCACCGTCCTGCTCACCACGCAGTACCTCGAGGAGGCCGACCGCCTCGCCGACCGCGTCGCCGTCGTCGACCGCGGCCGGATCGTCGCGGAGGGCACACCCGCCCAGCTCAAGGCGTCGGTCGGCGCCGGCACCGTTCAGGTCCAAGTCCTCGACCCGGACCGCCGGGCCGAGGCCGCGCGCCGGCTGACCGACGCGCTCGGCGTCGCGGTCCAGGCCGACGCCAACGACGGACTGCTCTCAGCCCGGGTGGACGACCCCACGTTCGCCTCGCTCGCGCTCACCGACCTGACCCGGGCCGGGATCGACCTCACCACGTTCGCCCTCGGCCAACCAAGCCTCGACGAGGCGTTCCTGGCCCTCACTGGGCACCGCCCCCAGGCCAGCACCGACGCCAGAAAGAAGGCAGCATGACCACGACACCGACAACGCCGGACACGATCGACCACGCACTCCATGACGCAGTCTCGACTCGGCCACGGCCACCGCGCGCTAGTCCGGTGTCGGCGTCCCTGACGTTCGCCTGGCGGGCCCTGCTGAAGATCAAGCACGTCCCGGAACAGCTCGCCGACGCGATCATGATCCCGGTGCTGTTCACCGTCATGTTCACGTACCTGTTCGGCGGCGCAATGGTCGGCTCGACCCGCGAGTACCTTCAGTTCCTCCTCCCAGGCACCATGGTCTTCGCGGTCCTGCTCATCACCGTCTACGCGGGAGTCAACCTCAAAACCGACATCACCACCGGCGTCGTCGACCGCTTCCGATCCATGCCGATCTGGCGGCCGGCCCTCATCGTCGGCGGCCTGATCAGCGACGCCGGACGCAACCTCCTGGCCGCGGGACTCGTCCTCGCCCTCGGACTCGTCATGGGCTTCCGGCCCGAGGGCGGTGTCGTCGGGGTCCTGCTGGCGGTCGCGCTCGTCCTCGCGTTCGCCTTTGGCCTGTCCTGGGTCTGGGCGACGCTCGGGCTGGTCCTTCGGACGCCGAGCGCCATTTCGGCGGTGAGCTTCCTCGTGCAGTTCCCGCTCACCTTCGCCAGCAACGTGTTCGTCGACCCCCAGACCATGCCCGGATGGCTGCGAACGTTCGTCGAGGCCAACCCGGTCAGCCTGCTCGTCGACGCTGCCAGAGGCCTGATGCAGGGCACCGCCGAACCTACACAGATCGGTGGCGTGCTCCTCGCTGCGGTCCTACTCGTGGCGATCTTCGGCCCGTTGACCATGCGCCTGTACCGCACCCGGACATGACACCCGACCGTCGCCCATCCCGACGGACACCCGCAGGAGGAACGCGCCCCATGCTGACACGCCTTCACCTGGCCGCGGCCGCGACAGCCGTCACCGCGACCGCGCTGCTCGTCCTCACGGCGATCATCACGACACTCCTCGACGCACACCGGAGCGCCGACGTCCGGCAGGCTGTGCTGTGGGGACAACTCGTCCTCGTCCCAGCCCTGGTCATCACCGGGGCGACCGGATTCCGCATGGCCGGAACCTCGGCCGACGCCAGGATCGGGGCCAAGAAACGCCGGATGTCGTTGATCGCCGGTATCGGGCTGCTGCTGCTGGCTCCCGCCGCCTTCGCCCTGCACCGGTTCGCATCACGCGGCGACTTCGGTGGCCCGTACTCCGTCGTCCAGACAGTCGAGGTGCTCGCCGCCGTGACGAGCCTCGCCCTGATGGCAGGCAACATCCGCGACGGTCTACGGCTCACCGGACGCCGCTGACCGCTCCACAACCACCGGCCGCCCACACGGCCGCTCTTCTAGAAGGGCAGGGCAGACGATGCAATTCGTGGTGCAGCCAATCGGAACCGTTCGCAACAGCCGCCCGGACATCGCCGTGACCGATCATTGGGGAGCGGTGACCAGCACCATCACGGTAGACCCACGGTTCGGCGAAGACTGTCTGCTCGGCCTGGCCGACTTCTCCCACGTCGACGTCTTCTTCGTCTTCGACCGGGCCACGGAACGGCCCCACTACCGGCCCCGCCCGTCACGCGGCCGAAAGGACCTGCCGGCTGTCGGCGTCTTCGCCGACCGCGGGCCCCACCGCCCCAACCGCATCGGCATGACCACCTGCAGGATCACGTCCGTGAACAGCCGGGTACTCGAGGTGCTCGGCCTCGACGCCGCGACCGGCACGCCCGTCATCGACCTGAAACCGACGATGATCGAGTTTCAACCCACCGCCGTCCGGCAACCGGCATGGGTCACGCGCCTCATGGCCGAGTACTTCCTGCTCTGAACAAGATCAACCAGCGACTGAGGTGAGTCGTCGATGTCCTATCCACCGCCGCGGTCCGTTTGGGCGGCGGCCGGAGTACGAGCCAGTTGGTGGGGTATAAGCGCCCGAGCATGGTTGGTGCTCCCATGGTGATCGGACGTCGGCGAACTGACGTGGACGCGTCGGCACCTGACTGGACTTGCGCCTCCTGGCGGGCAACTCAGTCCGTCGACCCCGATGAAGGCATTGCCGGACCTGCTGGAATCGATCGGGATGCCCGCGAACCGAGAGCGACAGGGTGGCCTCTTCCGGTCGACCGCGGGCTTTCTGTTGTGGCGGGTGGTGGTAGGTCAGTCGGAGTCCAAGTTGCCGGTAAACCTCTGCGCGGTCGGCTGGGTCGGCCTCGCGCAAGGCGACGGCGATGTCGCCGAGTTGCTGGACGAGTTGCGTGATCTGCTCACGGCTCATCCTCGGGGCAAGCCTCGGTTTGGGCTCCTTGAGTACAGCGAGGGCGCGGCGACGACCGGCCTCGACCTCGGCGATCCATCCCGTGATGATCTTGGGATCGGCGCCGGCTTCCAGTGCTGCCAGGTGACGGGCGAGCTTGGTGTCACAGTCGGTGATTGCGCGCGGGCCAGCACGCGGGCTCTGTCGTCTGGCTGAGACTCGTCTTGGCTGTCCGCCATCGCGGCGATGGTGTCGTGGATTCGGTGGGGGCGAAGGCGGAGGCGAGGACCGCGTCGAGCGGTGGCACGAGGTCTTGTTCGCGTAGGTAGACGTTTCGGGGGTGGTCGATCTTGTTGGCTAGGGCGTACTCCTGGGCGTAGCGGCACCGGTAGTACGCCTCGCCGTTGGACCGCTGGCCCTGCATCCGAGGTCGGACCACGGGGGCTCCGTGCCGTACCCGGTGGCGATCCGCGGCTCGTCGTCCCAGAGCCCCGGGACGACGCCGGCCTCGAACGCCCAGGCGAAGCGCCGGTAGTACTCGTCGTGGACCACCTGGATGTATTGCCTGATCGCCTCCTCGTCGAACAGGTTCAGGTACCCGTCGCCGCCGAAGTCTGTGCGGGGATGGTGGAGGTAGTACTCGATCTGGTAGTCGCCCTTCGGGACGCTCCACGGCGTCCCCTCGCGGAAGCGGTCGGTGAGGTCGATGAGTCCGCCCAGGTCCGGCTCGCCGTCGCGCAGCGGCAGCGCGGCCACGCCGACGACGTTGTCGGCCGGCACCGGTGTGGCGGAATCGCTCAGCGCGGACTCCGAGTCAAAGGTCTGCGAATGGAGGATCGTGCCGTCCGGCGCGGTCACGCGCAGGTTGTCGAAGGTGGCCGACTCGTGCTGCGTGGTCGCTTCCCGGAAGCCGATGGTGCCGTGCGCGTAGGTTGCGTCGGTCGTCTCGTCGACGACGGTGCCGTCGATCGAGGTGACGATGTGGCCACTCTCGACGCGCGTCTCGACGTGGTACGACCGGCCGCTGACCACGTTGAACGGCAGCGGGAGCACCCGGGTCGAGGCGTACGCCCCGTTCTTGTAGATGATCTTCGTGAGGTTTCCCCCCGCAGCGCCCGCGTGGGGGTAGTTGCCGAGCAGATAGATGTAGCCGTTCGCGGCGTCCTGCGCCCGATAGACCCAGCCGGTCTGCGCGTAGTTGTGGCCGCCCAGCGATGCCGTCTGCAGTGGCTGCGTGTCGAAGGAGAGCGTGTAGTCGGTCCAGTCGCTCCCGCCGCCCAGGAGCGTGACGTAGCCACCGTCGGCCTTCAGGCGGCCGTCGGATACGCTGAGCGAGGCGGGGATCAGCCCGGGAAACCGCCCGCGGACGTCGAACGATCCCGGTCCTGAGGCATTGAGCTCGCTCCGCGCAACGCTCTGCGCGCGCAGCTCTGGATGGCGTTCATAGACGCGGTCGCCGACCGTACCGCCGTTCACCACCCAGCCTGCGGCGCGGCCGCTCGGGAAGCTGCGGTCGTTGTACAGCCACACCTTCATGCCCGTCCGTTGCGCCTCGCGCAGGGCATGCCCGACCATTGCGAACCAGCCCTCGCTGAAGAAGGCGGGTTTCAGGGACGCGGTCGCATCGGGGAATATCACGGCCTCGCTGATGCCCTCGCTGCGCATGTCGGTCAGCTGGCGGTCGACGAGGTCCTCGGTGATGGTCCCGTTCCAGAACCAGAGCATCGTGGGCCTGCTGTCGCCGGGCGGATTCTCGAAGCGGGCCGCCGACAGGGCGGCTCCCGCTTCGGGGTCCGTTTGCTGCCTCCCCTCCTGCGCCGGCTGCTCGCTGCCGGCGAGTGCCTGCAGGGGGGACATGGCCACGAGGACCAGCGCCGTGATGACGCCCAGGATTTTCGACGAAGGCCTGCGCCGATGAGTGAAACGCTTACTTTTGTCTGGACCGGCACGCCGACCCCTCCTCATGATCGAGTTACGCGCAACGGTTATCGGATGCTCCACCACGGTGGACGATGGCGCGACGGGCAACCACGCCGCGCTGCACCTCTGAATCGTTTCAACTTCACCTGCCATGTGAAGGTCGGTTCGAGCATCAATACGGGTCACGGGTCACTCACTCGTACGCTTCGAGCTCAATGATCCTGCTGTATCCGTGGTCGTTGGTGTCGTGGACGACGATCCGCAGCGCATTCGCCGTCGTTGCTGGGAACGTCGACTCGACGACGCCCGCGGTGTTGCCCCGCACTTCCGCCGCCGTCTGCCACCCACCCGCAACCTGCAGCTGAACGTCGTAGTCGCGCAGGCCCCAGCTGGCCGCCGGGTACTGCCGACTGTCCAGGGTGAAGACCTTCACCCGCCCGAGCCGCACCGGGCGCTCCCAGCTGGCGGTGAGCGAGTCGGGGAACACGCCGGGCGTACCGTCGTTCCATCCGCCGGCACCGTTGTTCCACTGCTCGGAGTCGGTGTTCCCGTTGCTCGCCATCGCCGGCGAGGAATTCGTGTGCGTGCTCGACCCGGACATCGTCGCCACCCGCCCCCAGTTGTCGGTCGCCATCAGGGACACGGTCAGGGACTCGCCGCCCACCTCGAAGGTCAGCGTGCCGTCCGGCGTGCCGCGATCCCGCATGACCGTCAACGGGACCTCGAGCGAGCCGCCGGCGGGCACGGTCCAATGCTCGGACTCCACCGTCACCCGGTAACCCTTGCTGGCGCTCACCGCCAGCCGTACGACCGAGTCGGCGTCGGTGGTGTTCTGCAGGGTGAACACCACCGGGGCCGGCTCCTCGGGCAGCGTGAGCACCTCGTTGGCAGAGGCATCCGCCACCACGACCGGTGGCAGGACCGACGCGGGATCCACCATGGCGAGCGCGTTCAGGTGCCAGTACTCGCCGGGGATGCCGGACAGGCGAAGGTCCACCGTCCTGCCGGACGGCCCGCCGTCGAGCGTGAAGGCCAACCACTGGAACTCGTTGCCCGCGAGCACCCGGCTGCGGGCCAGCTCGACCCCGTCGACGCCAACGATGGTGGGCCGCGAGCCGACGACGTCGCCGACGAGGAGATATGTGGGGTACGAGCCCGGCGGGACGGCGATGCGCAGGGTGCGGGCGGGGACGTCGGCGCAGAAGTCGCGCCGCAACGCGTCGAGGGCCGATCCGCGGTCGCGCTGCTGCGGTGGGGTGCCCACCCAGCCGAAGCCGCGCTGCGCGTCCCAGGCGGTCTCCGGGCTCACCCGAGCGTAGCCGGGCAGCAGGGGGCTAGACGTGGACCCGGCGTCGAGGGCGCGTACGCACCGCCGGCCTACCGGCGCCACGACCAGGGACGTGTTCGTACCTCCGAGGACGGGCAGACCACCCGCCTGCACGTCGGCGCTGACGGAGACGATCGCTCCGACCGTAGGTGGAATGACCGGCAGGTCGACCACCTCGAACTGTCGGGACTCGGTCGCCCTGGTCGCCGCCTTGGCTGTCCAGCCGTCGGGGGTGTTCACCCGCGCCGTGACCTCGAGCGGGCCCGGCGACGCGTTGCCTATCTCCACCGGCAGGCGGTTGGGCCACCCGCCCAGGACCAGCCCCGCGCCCGGATGGGCGAGCTTGACCTGCACCCACGAGCGGCGTTCGTCGAGCACCCGGCTCAGCCCGAAGAAGTAGGCGACGATGGTGTCCCGCCACAGCGTCGCATGGCCGATCTGCGCGTCGAAACGCTCCGCGACCTCCGCGTGGCGCCGACTGTCCACCCATTGTCCGACGTTGTCCCACCTCCGGCGTTCGGCATCGGCTGCTGCGAGCCCTTCGAAGTGGGTGTCGTAGATGTGCTGGATCACCGTCTTGCCCGAGTGCAGCCGATGGGTGTACGCCACGCGGTGCATGAACAGCAGCAACTCGTCGGGCACCGACTCGAGCGACTCGTAGATCTGCTTCCACGGCTCGTGGTAGAGGCCGGTGAACCCGGTGCCGGTCGCGACCGTCCGGTCAAAGCCCACGGAGGCGCCGTCGGCGATCTGCGCGCTCGCCGGTTCCGGATCGTAATGGTCGCCGTTGCCGTCGACGAGGTTCCCGACGCCCAGCGGCGACGTGTAGTCCTCGAACGTCGCCCACGAGCCGAGCAGCATCGCGGTCAGCGGCTTGACCATCTGCGGGTGCGAGCCGAACGTCATCCGGACCCACTCGTCGGTGATCTGTTCAGCGGAGAGGCCGGGGTCCCAGGCGAGGCGCCCATAGCCGTACGCGTTTGCGCCCGCGAGGTGATGGCCGGTCCAGTTCCGGTCGCCGCCGAAGTTGGAGACGCCGGCCAGTCCGCCGTGGACCGACCCGAAGGCCGACCCGTCCACGACGCGCGCCACGGTCGTCCCCGCCCCCTTGGCGTGCGAGTCGAAGGCCAGAGCGCTCTTCCACCAAGGCACGAGGTAGCACAGGTGGGTGGCGTGGCCGGTGTGCTCCTGGGTGACCTGCAGTTCGAGAGCCATGCTGGTGCGGGGCATGGCCCCGAAGAGCGGGTGCACGGGCTCGCGGACGTGAAAGTCGACGGGGCCGTACTTCGCCTGAACTACGACGTTGTCGGCGAAGGCGCCATCCAGCGGCACGAAGGTCCGGTACGCGTCGGTGGAGACGTCCCCGTCGCTATTGTCGTACACGAACGCCCGCCAGATGACCAGGCCGCCGTGCGGTGCCACGGCTTCGGCTATCAGGTTGGCGCCGTCCGCGTGCGTGCGGCCGTACTCGGCCGGGCCCGGCTGCCCCTCGGAGTTCGCCTTCACGAGGAAACCGCCGAAGTCCGGGATCTTCCCGTACACCTCCGCTGCCTTGTCGCGCCACCAGACCTTGACGCGGGGGTCGAGCGGGTCGGCGGTTGGCAGCCGGTCGAGGACCATCGGGCTGGCGAAGTTGGCCGAGAGCATCAGGGTGACGCCCCAGGGCCGCAGCGCGTCGGCCACGGCGGCCACCTCGTCCAGCATTTTCGCCGTCAGGAACTGCGGGTTCGCGTTGACGTTGTTGACCACCGTCCGGTTGATTCCCAGCGACGCCAGATACCGCGCATAGTCGCCGACCAGCGGTGACAGGCCGGGCACCGACCACTGGAAGATCGAGCCGCCGGAATACCCGCGCTCGACGGTGTCGTTGATGTTGTCCCAGTGATTGAGCAGCCGCATCGGGTTCGCCGGCCGGTCCCGGACGTCCAGCCGTTCGACCGGCTGCTCGGTCTGCAGCAGCCGCAGAAGGTGGAAGGCGCCGTAGAGCACCCCGCGGTCTCCCGCGCTCGCCACCACCACGAGGTCCCTGCCGCCGCCGCGCACCCGACGGAGCACGAAGCCCTCCGGACCGAGCTCGTCAAGTTCGGCGGCGGCGAGTAGATCGCGGACCAGGGCGGAGCTGCTCGGGGTGCCCAGCACCACGGCACCCCGCTCGGACGGCTGGGCCGCGGTCGGGACGTCGCGGTCCAGCAGCCCGCCGAGGCCCCGCGTTAGCTCCGCCGCCGCGGATTGCAGCACCGGCGATTCGCCCTGGCGTACGACGTGCGTGAACGCCCGCGTGTATTCCGTACGTCGGCCGGGGTTTCCCACCGGGCGGTACCGCAACCACAGCTCGTGCCCGTCCTCGGCCGGATCGAGCTGGGGCGATTGCGTCGTCGGCTGGGCTTGCGCCGCCAGCGCCTGCGGAGGCAGCAGCCATGCGCCGGCCACCGCTCCGGCGCCTGCCGTCAACAGCCGTCGTCTGGTCAGTCCCGACATCGTCTCTCCTCGATTCGGTCGTCCTCGTCACTCGGCCGGCTGCAGGACGAGCGCCACCAGCCGCCAGTAGCCGTCCCGCTGGGCACCGACCAGCTCCAGGTCGGCGGTCCGGCCGTCCGCGGCGCCGTCCAGGGAGAACGTGAACCAGCGGAACTGCCCCTGCGGGATGATCTCCGGGCCGGAGGAGCCGAGATCCTGGGAGTTCTCGCGGATCGTCGTCGTTCCCGAGGGCGCGAACGCATCGCCCGTCAGCACGTGCACGTGGTGCACGCCGGGCGGCACCGCGACCCGTAGCACGTACGAGGCATCCCGTCCCAGCGTGAAGTCCCGCCGGAGATCGTCGAGGAGATTGCGGTCGCGGAAATCGGGCCTCCGGCCGACCCAGCCGTACCCACGGGCCGGGTCCCAGGCGTCGTCGGGTGCCAGGCGCTTGTACGTGGCCAGCACGGGGCTCGCCGAACTGCCGGCGTCCAGCGCGAGTGGTACCGCGTCGCCGGGTGGCACCGCGACCACGGACAGGGACCGCTCGCCGTCTCCTACCTCTGCCTCAGCCGTCACCCGGACGCGTACGGTCGCGATCGTGGGGACCAGTGGCGGCGTGACCTTGACCCGCACGGTCTCCTCCGTGCCGGCGGGTAGCACATAGGACAGCGGCTCACTCACCCAGCCATCCGGCACGTCGACCTCGATCGTGACCGGAACGGGGTCGTTGCCGGTGTTGGCCACCGAAACGGAAACCTCTGCTGGCCGGCCACCCAGCCAGGCCAAGTCGGCCTCGACGTCGGTCAGCACGGCCGGGGGCAGGACCGAGGTGGGATCGACGATGACGAGCGCGCACAGATGCCAGAACTGGTCGGGAACGCTGTCGAACGTCAGGTCGACCGTGCGACCGCTCGCGCCGCCGTCGAGTGAGAACCGGACCCAGGCAAATGACCCGCCGGAAAGTTGCGGGCTCTCGGCCACCCGCAGTCCGTCGGCGGCGATGAAGGTCGGGTAGGAGTCCGGCCCGCCGTCCCCGACGAGGACCGCGACGTCGTGCCGCCCGGCCGGGATCGCGATCCTGAGCGTACGGGCCGGGTAGTCGCCGCAGAAGTCGCGCCGCAGCGCGTCCCACGCTCCTCCCCGGTCACGATCCTGGGGAGCGCCCCCGACCCAGCCGAACCCACGCTTCGGATCCCACGCGGTTGCCGACGTCAGCCGCTGGTAGTCGGGGACAAGCGGGCTGCTGGACGAGCCGGCGTCGAGCGCGAGCAGGCATCGTCTGGCCGCCGGAGTCACCACGAAGAGCTTGCCCGTGCTGCCGAGCGTTTCCAGCGCGGTGGGCTCGACGGCGAGGTCCAGGGTGAGGAGGTCCGGGGTGACGGGCGGCTGCACCGGCAGCTTCAGCGTCGCGAACTCGGTGGACGGGATGACCCGTTCGCCGGGCGAGGCTTTCCAATCGTCGCCCGGGACCACCACGGTCGAGCGGACGGTGAGGTCCTGGCTGGTCGCGTTGCCGATCTCGACGGGCAACCGGTTGGGCCACCCGCCGAAGATCACGGCCGACGCTCCGCTGAGATCCGCCTGGAGCCAGGCGCGGCGCTCGTCGAGGATTCTGCTGTAGTTGAAGAAGAACGCCACAACGGTGTCGCGCCAGAGCTGCGCATGTGCCGTCTGATCGTCGAACGTCGTCCTTACGTCGGCGTGTCGCTGCGGATCGACGTAGGGGGCGATCCGCAGCCAGGTTTCCCGCTGCTTGAGGGCTCGGCGGAAACCGTCGAAGTGACTGTCGTAGATGTGCTGAATCACGGTCCTGCCGGACTGCAGCTTGTGCGTGTACGGCACCTTGTGCATGAAGAGCAGGAGTTCGTCCGGGACGGAGGCCAGCGACTCATAGGTGTCGGCCCAGTGCTTGTGGTAGAGGGCGGTGTAACCGGTGCCGGTCGCCGCCGTCCGGTCGAAGCCGGTGCCGGTCGCGTCGGTGTAGTGGGACAGGTTGAGCGTCGACCGGGGGTCCGGATCGAAGTGCGCGCCCAGCGGGTAGGTGAGATAACCCATGCCCAGCGGCGACGTGTAGTCCTCGTACGTGCGCCACGACCCGAGCAGCATGTCGGTGAGAGCCGCGACCAGGGGCGCGTACGTCCCGAAGGTCATCCGCACCCACTCCCGCGCGATCTCCTTCGCGTCGAGCCGCGGGTTCCAGGCGAGTCGGGCGTAGCCGTGGGTATTGGCGGCCCCCAGCTGATAGCCGGTCCAGTCGCGGTCGTCACCGAAGTTCACCACTCCGGCGAAGCCGACGTTCGTCTGGCCGTATGCGCTGCCGTCGACGATCCGGGCCACGGTGCTGCCGGGTCCCTGCATGCGGGTGTCGAAGTCGAGGATCTCCTTCCACTGCGGAACCAGGTAACACAGATGAGTAGCGTGGCCCGTGTACTCCTGGGTGATCTGCAGCTCGATCATCTGGTTCGTCTTCGGCAGCGCACCGAACAGCGGATTCACCGGTTCTCGGACCTGGAAGTCGATCGGCCCGTTCTTGGTCTGGACCGCGACGTTGTCGGCGAAGTCCCCGTCTAGCGGTGCGAAGACCCGATGTTGGTACTCGGCCCAGTCGCCGAACCCCTCGTGGACGAACGACCGCCAAATGATGATGCCGCCGTGTGGCGCAACGAGGTCGGCGAGCATGTTGGCACCTTCGGCGTGGGTGCGTCCGTAATCCAGCGGGCCGGGTTGACCTTCGGAGTTGGCCTTGACCAGGAACCCGCCGAAGTCGGGTATCGCGTCGTAGATCTCGGCCACCTTGGCCCGCCACCATGCCTGGACGCGCGCGTCGGCGGGGTCGGCGGTCCTGATCGGGTCAGCGTCGTCCGCGGTGAAGATGATGGGGCTCGCGTAGTTGGCGGAGAGGTAGAAGGTGATGCCCCACTCGCGGAGCAGCCCGGCCAGGGCTGCCAGGCCCGGAAGGCGGTTCGAGGCCAGGAACCCGGCGTCGGCGTTGACGTTGTTGACCACCGTGCCGTTGATCCCGACCGAGGCGAGCGCTCGCGCGTAGTCGGTGTAGCGCGGATCCAGCGTCGGGAGCCCGTCCCAGTTGAAGACCGAGCTGCCGGCGTACCCGCGCTCGACCGACCGGTTCAGGTTGTCCCAGTGGTTGATCAGGCGTAGCGGGCTCGCAGGGCAATCCCGCACGTCCAGCCGGCCGATTGGCTGCTCGTTCTGAAGCAGCCGCAAGAGGTGGAAGCCTCCGTACAGAACGCCACGCTCGCCGGCGCTGGCCACGACGGTGACACCCTCGCCGCCCAGGCCGATGCGCCGCAGCACATATCCCTCGGGGCCCAGCTCGGCCAGCTCATCGGCGGGTATCGCGGACCGGATCAGCGGCGAGCTCTCCGGCGTACCCAGTACGACGGCCCCCGACCGGGTTGGTGCCGAAGCTGCCGGGACGCTCCGGGCCAGCAGCCCCGTCAGGCCGCGAACCAGCTCCGATTCCGCAGCTCGCAGTATCGCTGTGTCGCCCTGGCGGACGATCTGAGTGAACGCCCGCTCGTACTCGAGTCGGCGTTCACGATGAGCGACGGGCTGATACCGCAGCCATAACCGATAGCCGTCCTCGAGTGGCAGCTGGTCCGCGGCGGGGCTGGCATGGGCGGGTTTCGTCTGCGCCTCCGCGGCCAACAGGTAGGCGCTCAGGACGCCCCCGCCGCCGGCCTTCAACAGCGCCCGACGCGATATGCCCGGCATGCGGTCCTCCTTCAGCAGGTGCTGGCAGGGGAGAGGAAGAGCTACTGCATGCGGTCTGAAACCGTTTGCAATGGTTAGACCACACCAGACGCGTGGCAGAGGGTCAATGCGTTTCGTAGCTGAAACTTGTTGCAGTCGTCGTCAATACGCCGTGGCGCGGGCGGCCGGATAGCGCACGTGGCCGATGCCACCGCCCCTGGGCCGTCAGGCGGGGGGCAGGATGGCAGCCGCGCCCTCGGGGCTGGACAGGCGCCGCCGCGGCCGCCGGCCGATCGTCCGGTCGCTCGAATCCCGTACGACCAGCTCCGGATCGAAGACAACCTGCCGGTGCTGGTGGCTGCTGTCCTCGGTTGCCTCCTCGATGAGCAGCTCCGCGGCGGTCCGTCCGAGCAGATGCCGGGGCTGGCGAACCGAGGTGAGTGGCACTGCGGCGGCGGCGGCGAAGTCGATGTCGTCGTAGCCGACGATCGCCACGTCGTGCGGAACCCGCACGCCGCGGCGGGTCATCTCCTGAAGCGCGCCGAGAGCGAGCAGGTCGTTGGCGCAGAA
This sequence comes from Micromonospora sp. NPDC023966, assembly GCF_040639095.1. Classification (NCBI taxonomy): domain Bacteria; kingdom Bacillati; phylum Actinomycetota; class Actinomycetes; order Micromonosporales; family Micromonosporaceae; genus Micromonospora; species Micromonospora sp. NPDC023966. Next base: position 45,584 of record NZ_JBEZZJ010000039.1, read on the forward strand.
CACCGCGGTCGGTCTGGGCATCGCCGCGGCGAGGTGGGCGGCGGCGTCCCGGCCGGCGGCGACGTTGAGGGCGTTGGTCTCGACGACGTGAAGCTCGCCCGGGTCCCGGCCGGCGGCCCGCATCGCTTGGAGGGCGCCCTGTTGCCGCTCCTGTACCTGACGGATGGTGAAGGGTCCGCCGACGAACGCGAGGTGCTCGTGCCCCTGCGCGAGCAGTTGTCGCAACGCGAGTTCGCCGCCGAGGACGTCGTTGACGGCGACGGAGCATTGCGTGTCGTCGGTCGCCCGGCGGTCGAGCAGCACGATGGGGGTGCCGCGCTCGCGTAGATGCTCCAACCGGTGGTTGGTCGTGGTCACCGGGGTGATCAGGATTCCCTGCACCCGCGCCTCGACGTTGGCCAGCTCTTCGCCGACGAACGGAAGCGCTTTGAACTTCCACCGCCTGAGCATGAGGACAGCGACCCCTGAGTGACCTCTCGCCTGAAGGTGGCGCGGAGCATGTGCGGCCCGAGCGACACAGGCGCAAGATGGCGGCGGCACTCGCGTGAGGGGTTAGGCGTCTTCAGTCAGCTCAAGATCACCGGAAGCTGCCGGAGGGCGAGCGGGTTCGGGTGGCGTAATGCCGTCAGCATCGGCGCGATCAAGCGCGCCCACCTGTCCACCGACCCGATCAAGGACTACGTCTCATGTGGTGCGCACGGCTCCGGACTCGACGGCTACTCCGCCAAGTGCGCGGTCGCCGGGCTGGCGCGACGAGCCCTGCGTGGCGTATCCACTGCGTCGGCGAGGTCCAACGGCAGGGCCTCGGCAAGATCGGCCCGCTACGCCACGCCGGACAAACCAACATCGCCAAAGCCCTACGCCACAACGCCCGAAATCACCGCAGACCTCTGCCACTCCTCGGCATCACGTGACCAAACCGAGAAATCCCTACCTTGATCTTGCGGAGGCCCTGAAGGTGCGACCGCACCTGGACTATATGCATGATTCCGTCGAGACTTTCCAGGTCGGCCAGCACGTGTAGCCCGGTGATGCGGTCGCCGTCGATGGTCAGGGGCAGGGAGAAGGGCGGTGTGTCACGAAGGCGCTGGCCTCACATGACGCATGAACACCATCATTTCGGACGATCTGCAACGTCCTTCTACCGCGGACGTCAGAACTCGAGGACGTACTTGACCCCACCAGAGCGGCCGCCCGCGACCTGGTCCGCGATCGCGGCGCCGTCCTTGATTGGTGTCGTCTGGACGTCAAGTCTCAGTTCGCCGGAGGCGGCGAGTGCCGCGAGTTCGCCGAGTGCACGTCCGTCGGGCTGCACGTAGAGGTTCGAGGTGGTGATTCCGCGAATCGGGTCGGGTGCGTCCGAGGTGATGGAGGTGAGGCGGCCTCCGTCGGTGAGCAGTCCGATCGCGTCCTCGGCGGTGCCTGTCGCGGCGATGAGGACGGCGTCGAATCGGCGATCGCTCTTCTGCGCCCAACCGTCAGTGTGGGTGTCGATGACCTCGCTGGCGCCGAGGGCGCGGAGCTGATCGGCGCGGGCCGGCCCGGCACCGGCGACGATGTCGGCGCCCCGGAGGCGGGCGAGTTGCACGGCCAGTGACGCGGTGGGGCCGGAGGCTCCGACGACGAGCAGGCGGGTGGTGGCGTCGACGTGGAGCTCGTCGAGGGCCTGCTGGGCGGTGAGCCCGGCGACCGGGAGTGCCGCCGCAATCTCCGGAGCCAGGTTCTCGGGCAGTCGTGCGACGTGCGCGGAACGGACTAGGACGCGCTCTGCCCAGGTGCCACTGCCGCCTGGCAGGGGCGCCTCGTGGACCAGCACGAGGTCTCCCGTGCGGAATTCGGTCTCGTCCGGGCCGGTCGCGATGACGCGGCCGACGGCTTCGACGCCCAGAGCTGCGGGCGGAACGAGGCCGACGTCCCATCCGCCCGTGTGAAGCAGGGCATCCCACGGCCCGATCCCTGCCGCGACCACCTCCAGGACGAGCTCGCCCGCGTCAGGCTGGCGGGGGTTCGGAAGGTCGAGGATCTCCAGAGCGCCGTTGGCGGCTCGAACACCGAGTCCGATCATGATTTGTCCTTCTGTGTTGATTCTGTTCGTGCGTGTTTGGGGTTTCAGGCGGCCGGCTTCGTGCCCGGGTCCACGGGCCGCTTGGATTTCGGGAGTTTGTCGACCACGAGCCGGTAGGAGTCGGTGACGAGTTCCTTCACCAGGTTCTCGTCGAGGCTGGACCCACCTGCTGCCGTGATCCAGTGCTTCTTGTCCATGTGGTAGCCGGTCGTGATCTCTGCGTACTGCTCGCGCAGCCCAACGGCCTCGTCCGGATCGGCCTTCAGGATCACGACGGGGTGTCCCGGCATGTCGGTCATGAGCATGAAGACCTTGCCGCCCACCTTGTACAGCTCCCAATTCGGGCCGACACGGTGCTCGAACGTCACGTCCGGCAGCTCTGTCGCGTACTCGTTCGCGACCTTCTGGAGCTCCTGTCCGTCCATAGCTGATCAACTCCTCTAGCGATCGGTTCGCCCGGGCCGGGCCGCTCAGGCGAAGGTGAACAGACGCTCGGGCTCGAACCGCGACACCGGAGTCTTGTACTGCTTCGCCTCGTCGGGGTAGCCGAGCGCGAGCAGCACGGTGGTGGTGTATCCGGTCGCGCGGATGTTGAAGGCCTTGTCCACGCTGATCGGGTCGAAGCCTTCGAGCGGCATGGCCTCGACGCCGAGCTCGGCGGCTGCCATCATCGTCAGACCCATCACCATGTAAGTCTGCTTCTCCATCCAGTGGTAGGTGTCCTTGTAGCTGTATTTGCGCAGGCTCACGAAGTCACGGGTCATCGATTCCCACCGCTCCTGCTTGGCCTCATCTGCGAACCGGCCGTCGGCGCGCTCCTTGGCGAACACCGCTTCGAGGTGGTGCTCGGTCACATCGGCCCGAGTGGTGAGGATGATGGTGTGCGAGGCGTTGAGGATCTTCTCGGCGTTGTCCTGGAACCGCTCGCCGAGGTTGGCCGCCAGCCGCTCCTTGCCCTCCTGAGTAGACACGACGTAGAAGTGATTCGGCTGGATGTTCGTCGACGTGGGAGCCGAGCGCAGGAACCTCAGCAGCTGCTGAAGAGTCTCATCCGGGATCGTCTTGCTGCCGTCGAAATACCGGCTGAGGTGCTTGCTCATGAGCTTGTCGAGATCCATGTCATCGTGCTTTCTGTGCGTGATGAGTTGAGGGGTTGTAGATGGTGAAAGTCGGATACGGCTAGGGTTTGCGGGCGAGGAGTTCGCCCACCCGGTCGAAGCTGATGCCTGTCGTGGCCGAGGCGATGTCGCCGGCCTTGAGCGCCGCAGCCGCCTGTTCGAGAGCACCCATCGCATGCGTGTAGAGCGCAGGGCCCAGGCTGATGCGCTTGACCCCCGCCTTCTGCAGTTCAGAGACGGTCAGCACCTGGTCCGCCGGTGAGATGAGAACGTTCACGGGTGTCGGCGCGACGGCGGTGACGATCGCGACCAGGGACTCGAGGTCGGGCGGGAACGGTGCGTAGAGCACGTCGGCGCCGACCTCGGCGAAGGCCGTCAGCCGTCGGATGGTGTCATCGAGGTCAGGCCGCCCCTGGATGAAGTTGTCGGTGCGAGCGGTGACGACGATGCGTCGCTTCGCCGCGACGACCGCACTGCGAACCCGGCCTACCGCGTCGTCGAAGTCGCGGATCGGGTCATCGGGATTCCCGGTGGTGTCCTCGATCCCGATGCCGGCCAGCGCGTGCGCGACGGCACTGTCCACAGTCACGGCGACGTCCTCGGCGGTGACGCCGTAGCCGTCCTCGAAGTCACCGTTGACGGGCAACCCCGTGAGCCGGCCGAGCAGCTGTGCGTGGTCGAGATGCTCGTCGCGGGTGATGCTGTGGCGTCCGTCGATGCGGCCGAGCGCGGCCGCCAGGGCCGCCGACGACGTGCCGATGGCCTCGAAGCCGGCATCCGCCAGGATCAATGCCGACACGCCATCCCAGGCGTTCGGCATGACGAGGCCCCCTTCTCGGGTGTGCAGTGCCATGAACTTCTCATAGAGCTCAGAGCCGGACATGTCGTTCCTCTCCAGTGCGGTTGATCAGGGCGAGGGTTCGACCGATCAGGTCCCTGTTCTCGCGAGTTTGGTAAGCGCTCATGCCAGGTCGGGGGCCGGGATGTCGACGTCGGTCAGGTTGACGTTGTTGAGGTAGTTGGTCAGCAGTGCCCGGACGACCAGCGTGACGATCGCCAAGATCTCCGGATCGGTGTACCCGGCACCCTGGACGGCCGCGAGGTCCGCATCACTGACCCGTCCGCGCGTCTCGATCACCCGCTGGGCGAAGCGAGCCACCGCAGCCCGCTTCGGATCGACCGAGCTTCCCGCCCGCGCCAGCTCGATGTCCTCCACGGACATGCCGCCCTTCAGGGACCCGGCCGTGTGCAGCGCCAGGCAGTAGTCGCAGCCATCGGCTTCGGACACGGCCAGCGCGATCGTGTGGCGCGTCCTCGCGTCCAGGAGCCTGCTCGCCTTCATCTGCACCGTCATGACGAGATCGAGGACGGTCGGGTTCGACGCGAGCATGGTGAACATGTTCGGTACGAAGCCGAACTGCGCTCCGACCTGGTCAAGCGTGCCCCGCACGTCGGCGGAGGGCTCCTCGGCAGGAAGAACGTTCAGGCGTGACATGGGAAATCCGCTCCGGTCCATGTGAGTGGTGTCGGTAACCGACCTCGGTCAAGTTTTGGGCTGCGTAGCCCACTCCCTAGATACAACACTACACATGACTGGGCTGTCAAGCCCACTTTTGATAAGGTGTGAAGCATGAAGTCCACGACGGCAGCGCCAGAGCCTCGCCAGCTCACCGAGAAGGGGCAGGCGACGCGTGCCCGGATACTGGAGCACGCCGCCGCGCTCATCTACGCCGAGGGCGTCCACGCCACGAACAACGACAAGCTCCGGCGCGCCGCCCGCGTCAGCGGGTCGCAGATCAACCACTACTTCCCGACCAAGGAGAGCCTCGTCCTGGCGGTGATCGAATGGCAGGCTGAACGCGTCCTCGGGCTCCATCACAGCGAACAGTTCGATGGCTTCGAGAGCCTCGAGGGGTTTCGGAAGTGGGCAGCGTTCTATATCGGGTATGAACGCGCCTACCACGAAGGCTGCAGCCTCGGGTCGCTCGCCAGCGAGATCATCAAGACCGACCTCGACGTTCACGATGAGCTTGCGGATGCGTTCGCCCAGTGGCGAGAGATCTTCCGCGACGCGCTCCTCCGCCTGCAGCGGCAGGGCCGTCTGAGCAACGAGGCCGACCCCGAGCAGCTCGCGAGCCTGCTCCTCGCCGCGTTCCAGGGCGGCATGCTCCTCGCACAAGTCGCCCGGGACATCTCCCCCCTCAGGGACGCCCTGGAAGCCGCTCTCGACTACATCGAGACCTTCGCGATCCCACACGACACATAGGCAGTTGGAACCGAATCCGCCGCTCGAGTTCCCTAGATCGGCCGTCCATCATCGGCGCATCCCGACACCGATGCCGAGGGCGACGTGCGGCGTCGGCCCCGACGTCGCCGCCCAACTACTCACCACCGCCGGCGCCAACCCCGTCCGACTCCACTCCGAAGCCGCCCTCGCCCACCTCTGCGGCGGCGCACCCATCCCCGCCAACTCCGGACGGGTGCGCCGCCACCGCCTCCACCGAGGAGGCGGCCGCGGCGCCAACCACGCCCTGCACACCATCGCGCTCTGCCGCCTGCGCTACGACCAACGAACCCGCGCCTACCTGCAACGACGCACCACCGAAGGCCTCAGCAAGCTAGAAATCCTGCGCCGCCTCAAGCGCTACATCGTCCGCGACGTCTACACCGCGCTGGTCGCCGACTTCACCGCCCTGACCACTTGACCTCCGTTAGGAGCATCGGGATGGCGAGTCGTGATGCCGCGAGCAGGTGGCCGCCCCTGGCGGCGCCGTGGACGTGGTCAACCTCGGCGCCGTCGACCACACCGGCCGCCGATGATCCGCACCTGGTTCCTTCAGCTGAAATCCGATCGATAGCACCACCATGGCGGTACCGCCGTCGTACGCGAGCCGCCGGAGCCGCCAGCACCAGATGGGATTCCGTCGTCTCCCGGAGAATTCAGTCGCACAGGTCCAAAATCTCGACCAATGAAGCGCAGTGGTATTACCCAACCGGCGGCCCGTTCACCTGAGGCTTGAGCGTGGAAACCCAATCTTCCGTGATACGGGTAGTTCCGCCACGCGCGCCACGTGTTCAGGCGGGCTGTCGCACCATCGTCCCAAGAGCATTGTCGATCAGGTACCGCCAGCGTCCATCCGCGCCGCGGCGCACGACATCACTTGCCGAGCCTTCGAGGTGTACGTGCTCGCCGTCGGGACCTGTGCCATCAATTGACCAGTCCAACACGATCTGGGCGATATCGCCGGCAACGAACACATGGCGCGCCTTGGCCTTCAGCGGCAGTCCGAGACTGATATCGCGCTCGAGTTGGGCAGCGATCTCAGTGGGATCAGTGATGGGTCGCCCGTCCCTCGCGACGAACACGACCCCCGGCTCGAACTGGGCCATCATTGCGCTGACCTTGCCGGAGTTAAATCGCTCAATCAGCGACGCGACGACGCCTTCGGGTTCAGTGGCGAGTGGATAGGATTCAGACATTTCGGCCCCCTGTTCCTGTTGGTGGAACGGTCCGGCCACAACTGGACGGCCTCGTCCAGTGGGCCTGAACCTTCTTCGCGGTCGGCGCGCATTCAGACGCGACGACGCGTGCTCAATGCCCATGCCCGGCTGTGTGCGACCGAGGGAATGCCGGGTCTAGAACGTCGGCATATTCCGGATGAGCATTGACGAATGCTGCCGCGAACGGACACGTGACGGTGGCGGTCTTTCCTTGCATGCGCAGCTCGTCGAGGACGCCGCCGATGAGCCTGGCCGCTACTCCCTTCCCCCGGAACTCGGGGAACACGGATGTCGCCATCAGTACGACGCGGCTCCCGGCCTTACTGTAGACGAGACCAGCGGCTGTCCGGCCCCCAATCGCGGCCTCGTAGATGCCGAGCTCACTGTTATCGGTGATGACGACGTCTTCCCCGTCGGGCGCGGTGGCTCCCGACAGGTTCGAGGCTCCCAAATCTTGCTCGGCACTGGTCAACGTGATCATGTCCTCGGCGTTGCCCGCCATGTTGTCTCCTGAATCTCGCGTTGGTCAGCGACCTGGGAGTGCCCAGTCAGGTCGGATGAAGTGGCAGGGATATCGCGTCTCGGACTATTGCTAACCGACGTCAGACACGTTGGCATCATCCGGGTTCGCCACGATTGACCGGATTCTTTGCGCTCACATCACCAGGAAGTCGTCCGTGCGGTACTGGCCGGGCGGGACGTGGGTGTCGTCGCGTCTGCGGCCGTCGAAGTCGCGTGTGATCACTGCCATGCCCCCTCCCCATGTGGCCGGGCGGCCGCGATCCCGCTGCCGCCCGTGCTTCCACTCAGCCCGTGGATTCGATGTGGTACCCGCCCATGACGTCATCGTCAGCGAGTGCCCCGGTGATGAGATTCTCCGCGGTGAGGACGTGGTCGCCGCAATCCGGAATATATCAACTGGACCCCCGCGTCCAGGGTAGGCAGGCGTGGCACCGGTCGACAAGTCGAGCTGGCCATCGGTGGTTTGGAGCACCATCAGCGCGCCAGACGGTTGTGGCGGTGCGTCCCTATCCGGCGGATGCCTCCCACGCGGGAGTGTAATGGACGATATAGTCCATAAAGCGCGGCTAGAGATTACTCCGAGTTGGTGGTTCGACACGTCGTAGCCACTGCGAGATGGCGGCGGCTAGTGTCTTGCCCGATGTCAGGAGAGTTCGGTGCACGTTGTTGCCTCCGGTGGGAACGTTGTCGATGGCCAGGGCGGTCGATGCGTTGGACATGATCGCCGCCCTGACCGCTGCACAGCTTGTGTTCCAAGACGGTGCAACTCAGTCATTCACGGCGGGTGGTCGAACGACCTACGTCGACAGGGGCACATCGTCAGAGGCGGAAGCCATGCTGCGGGACATGGGTGACTAAGAACTTTTAACAGAATGATCCAGGCAGACGCGGGTCTGTCCCTGATGGACGTTCAGCTACAGTGTTCGGCCGTGAGGCGAGGTGAGCAGCCGCCGTGGATCGTCTCGGACGACCTGGGACCGAGATCGAGCCGTTGCTACCGCCCCGCCCGCCTCGTCGGCAGCGCTATCCCGGTCGCAAACCGCTTGATGACCGGCAGGTGTTGTGCCGGATCTTGTTCGTGCTCTACACCGGGATCCCGTGGGAGTACCTGCCCCAGGAACTCGGGTTCGGGTCAGGCATGACCTGCTGGCGCCGGCTACGGGACTGGAACGACGCCGGTGTGTGGCAACGACTGCATGAGCTCCTGCCGGGCAAGCTGCGGGCCGCCGGTCAACTGGACATGTCCCAGGCGGTGATCGACGGCTCCCACATCCGGGCACTCAAAGGCGGCCCAAAACCGGTCCGAGCCCGGTCGACCGCCGCCGCTCGGGCTCGAAACACCACGTCATCACCGACGCGGGCGGCATCCCCCTCGCCGCGACCCTGACCGGCGGCAACCGTCACGACGTCACCCAACTCATGCCCCTGGTCGACAAGATCCCCAGGATCAGGGGCATCCGTGGCCGACCCCGACAGCGACCCGAGCGGATCTACGCCGACCGGGGCTACGACTTCGACATCTACCGCCGCCAGCTGCGCGACAGGGGCATCACCCCGGTCATCGCGGCAGCCGCTTCAGCAGTCCAGACGCCGACCGGCTCGAGGTCATCTCGCGTCACGAGGGCGGATCGGCGAAATCGGCCGGATTGAGATTGAGCGTCGCGAGTATGCCTGAGTGCTGGGCGGTGTCGATGCGGCCCGGCAGCTCTCGGTCGACCCAATCGGCCCGGCTGTGTTGGCCCCGGTGGCGCAGGGTCTCGAGGACTTTACCCTTATCAATCTTCATCGTCTGTATCGGCTCTCTTCGCGCAGAATGAATCTGCATGCTGTCGGACTCGTCCATAGCCCCAGAGGCGAGCCGTCGGCCGGACGCCTTGCTGAACGGAACCGGCTGGAGACATGCTGAACGGTCAGTGCGGTGCGTCTATTTCGTCGGCTGTAGAGGGTCGGCGGCGCGAAACTCGATCGTCACGACCGGTCTTCGGGGCGTCAGCCACAACATACCCACTGGCATCCCGTGCACCTCCTGTAGAGCGGGGCCAGCAGAGTTGTCCCGGCGCGTCACGCCCGCAGCTGCGTGGCCGGGCCCCGCTGGTCGTCCACCTGGTCGCGTCGTGGCTTGAGCACGCTCGTTAGGTGAAGCTGCGCGTCTTCCGGAACGCTACTCACCGGCACCTTGTAGGTCGCCACCCGCTCCAGCCAGTCATGGGGCACGTGGCCGCGGTCCGGATCGCCGACAACGACCCGACCGCCTCTCGCCGCGACGCGAGCGAGGAACGGCAGCATCCGGGCCGCCACAGACGGGTGGTAGAGGGCGTCACCGGTCAACACCACATCCACGCCGTCACCGTCGCCGTCAAGCAGGTCACTCGACGACAGGGTTAGTTCGACGCCGTTGGCGTGGGCGTTGGCACTGATTGCCGCGATCGAGTACGGGTCGATGTCGTTGGCGGTGACACCGGCGGCGCCCGCCATAGCCGCGGCGATGGCGACCAGTCCGGAGCCGGAGGCGACGTCGAGGACATGGCGACCGGCCACCGTGTCCGGGTGATCCAGGATGTAACGCGCGAGAGCCTGTCCGCCGGTCCAGGCCGAGGCCCAGAATGGCGGCGGGAGGGCGTGCCCCGCCTCGGCTTCGAGCCGGGCCCAGAGGACGATCGCGTCCTCGGCCATGACCAGTCGCACCTCTGGCACCAGCGGCACCGGCGCCAGCCGGAGCCGATCGATGCTGGGTGTCCCGGTCACGCGCTCGGGAGCGGACAGCGCGTACAACACCAGCGGTTCGAGGCCGGGCACCGTGGCGTCGGAACGGACCATTATTGGCCGGTTCGTGGTCTCAGCCGCCGCCGTGGCGACGGGCGAGGCCTCGCCGCCACGGCTCCGCGGTGTCAACGTCAGACCAGACGGATGTTAGCGGCCTGAAGCCCCTTCTGGCCCTGCTCGACGTCGAACTCGACCCGCTGATTCTCGTCCAGGCTGCGGAACCCGCTCGACGAGATGGCGGAGAAGTGGGCGAAGACGTCAGCGCCGCCGTCATCCTGCGTGATGAAGCCAAAACCCTTGTCCGCGTTGAACCACTTGACTGTACCGAATGCCATGTCTTCTCCTTTGAGTAACTGATAGAGCCACTTACGGCCCCGGTTGTCGCCGCCGCTCGTCCGGAAGGAACGCAGAACAAAAAGCGCCTCGCGGGTTGGATACCCACCAGGCGCTGGCAAAGTATGCGACAAACCAAAGCTTGCAACTCGCTCACGCTAGCACGGCGCGCCGCCGACGGTGTCTTGGCTGTAAGCACTGACCGCGCCGGCTACCAACCCCCGTGCCGGATGAGAACGCTGCCGCTCCCTGTGGCAACGGACGTGGTTTCCACGGCACTCGTTCGGCGCCACGGCACGCGTCACGAGGCGGGGCGGCGCGCGCCGTAAAGCTTCCAACGTGGGAGCCGGCCCCAGCCGTACACCGTGGTCATTTTGGGTTAGGATTTGGCGGGCGGGCGGGCCGAGCGAAACGGGTCCGACACTGCCCCGGCGAGCGGCCGGATCCGCCCCGATCATCTTCCGCACCCGACCTGTGGGCGGGTGAGCCGCGCGCTAACGCGCAAAAATTTGGAGCAGCTGTTGACTGAGGTAGCTACGCATGACTCAAGCCCCTTCCGTGCAGCACCGGGAGCAAATGCGCCTTTCGACCACGCACCTGCCGTCGACGTGAGTTCGGCTGCGATGACTCGGCTGCGCACCCCGTTCGATACCGAGGGTGACGCCGACCGGCAGCCGGCGGCCGCGCCCTTCGCCGCTCGCTAGGCCATCACGCGCCACGGAGCCCAGTCGGCAAGGGCCCTGCGGATTCGAGAACGGACAGCTCGTCCCCGCCGTTCGTGTTCTTCTTCCTGTTGCCGCGAACATGTGAGGAAGCGTTCCGACAAGGCCGGGGCTCGCCCTGCTCGTCCTTCCGCGACTCTTAGGAGTAGCACGTGGGCATCGACGGCACAGCCAGGTCAGCGATCGCCTCACCCCCGTCGGCCAGCACGCGGAAGGTCAGCCGGGACCTCGCCGCCTACGCGGCGCGCCAGCAGTGGGACGGATGCACCCACTGGACCGGCTGCGTGTTTCTCCCGATCGGCGGCCGTGACGACAACCGACCAGACCCTTGCCCCGAGAAGTGGGGCGACGAGTTGACGCTATGCCGCCTGATAAAGCGCGCGTTCGTGAGCGCGCTCCCCGACGACCGTCTCGGCTGCGAGAGCCAGTGCTGGTGCCAGCGGAGGCATCGGGCCGGCAGCTCGCGATTTCATCGACGGTCGAGGGCTCGGTGCGAAGCCGGTGCGGGGGAGCAGGTTGGGAGCAACAGGCTGTACAGAACGGTTTTGAACTTCGTCGACCGGCATCGAGCGGCCCTCAACTGCCGGTGGAACCGGCTGAGCGCGTCACTGGGTGGGCGTTGTCGGGCGGGGTGCAGGTGTGGGTTTGCCGCAGGTGGGTCAGGATCTGGGCGGTGGTGTGGGTGAGCCAGCCCAGTGGCGCCTGCTGGTTGGGGTGAAAGGCTTCTCAACTGGTGCAGAGGATAGTTTCGAGTGCCGGTTCGCGGGGTGTGATGTCCGAGCTGGTCATCCGCGGTGTTCTCCTTCGGCCGTGGGGCAATGAGACACGTAGCCGAGATGCCCAGCGTCCGGCCCCGTTACGGATGGTCGTGGTGCGCGCCCGCGAATCCCCTCGTTCCGCCGCCGAGGCCTCTCCTTGCGGCTTGCGCAGAGGGCGGACGTGTTGTGGGGTCCGGGTCAGTACAACGTGACCGCTGTATCCGGGACCTAGGACGATGGCCGCCCAGTTGGTGGGTGGGGCGCCGATGACGCTGCTCTCAACCGCCCGGCATCACAGGAGTGCAGTCAGGCCCGCCTAGGTCTCCCGCCCTCCGTTGAGTCACCGCGCCCATGACCACTCCTATGTCGTCAACTCTGCGCGCGCCGAAGGTCCTGTGAATCCACCGGGGTATCTGTCTCCGGTGCCGCAGCATATCTTGTCTTCCACTATATTGGGTGGATGAGTTTTCGGGCGATGACGGAACCGGCCTTCTTCATCCTCACCGCGCTGCTCGACGCTCCGCGCCATGGCTACGGGATCGTTGCGGAGGTGGCAGAACTGTCGCGGGGGCGGGTGCGGCTGAAGATTGGCTCCCTGTACGGGGCCCTGGACCGACTCGTCGGCGAGGGCCTGGTCGAACTGGACCGCGAGGAGGCGTGGCAGGGACGGTTACGCCGGTACTACCGGTTGACCGAACAAGGCCTCGGCGCCCTCGATGCAGAGGCTCAACGGCTGGCCGCCAACGCGCGCCTCGCCTCGACCCGGTTACGCGACCGGCGGAACCCGATCACAGGGGTGGCGTCGTTGTGAGCCGGCTGGAGGAGCGCTACCGCTTCATCCTGCGGCTGCTGCCCGCCGCCTACCGGCAGCAATGGGAAGACGACATGGTCGCCGCCTTCCTGAACAGCATGGACACCGGCGACCCGGAAACCACCGCGTACGCCGCAGACTACGGCCGGCCGAGCATCTCGGAGGTCGCCAGCATCGTGTCCCTCGCCGTTCGGTTGCGTCTGGGCGGGGCTGACGCGCCACCTCGCTCGTACGCCTGGGGGCAAGCCGTGCGACTGGCGACCCTGATGGCGATGCTGGCCCACGCCGTCATGGTCACCACCAGTATCGCCGTCTCACTGTGGCTCTCCGGGAAGATCGCCTGGTTGCCAACTCCGGAATCCGAATGGGCAAACACTTCACCGTCGAGCATCTGGCACACCGCGTGGAACCTGGCCGGCTACGCCTGGTTACCGGCCTACATCGCGCTCGTCCTCGGACACCGGCGTGTGGCCCAGGCAGTCGCGCTGCTTGCCATCGTGCCTCCCGCCCTCACTACCGCCGTGGAACAAGCCACCGGTGACGTACCGCTGTCCGTGTCGCCCTGGGCGATGCTGCTCGTCGACGTGGCCCTGCTACTCGCCATGGCGGCCTTTCATCACGGCGCTTCACCGGTGCCGCGCCGCCCCTGGCTCCTCGCGCTGCCGGTCGGCATCCTCCTCGTCCCCGTGCCGCTGTTCACCATTCAGGCGACCACGCCGGCGCTGAGGCTTCTGGATTGGCCGGGCCTGTCCTGCGCGGCGGTTACTGCCGCCATGGTGATACACCTGACCGTTCGAGTATCCCGTCGTCGTCCTCGCACCCTGCCATGGTCGCTAGCGCTCACCCTGCTCGCCGTATCCACGCTCGCCCTGCGAACCGCAACCTTGACCGACTACGGCGACCAGGCACAGCACACAACCCTCGCCACGATCGCTTCCGTGCAGGCTATCGCCGTCCTAGCGGTGGGCGTACCGCTCGCCGTGCTAGCCATCCGAGCGCTGCGCCGACTGCCACCGGTCCCCGCCACCCAGAGACCCACCACACCGACCGAATAGGAACACGAGATGTTCGGCCGCGCCGGCCTCGACCTACTGCGCAAACGCGTACTACTCGCGCACTGAACGCTTCACACAACCGGCGACAAAGTCCGCACCTTGACCACGATGGCGTCGATGAACACGGCCGCGTAGACAGAGCGCTTTCCAACGAACGTCGCGAATCGATTGACGCTGCCATCGTCGCATCATCTGGTTGGGGCTGCTGTCGTTGAGGCACAGACGTGGCCGATCGTTGAGCTCGGCCACGATCCGGTCGAGCTGGCAGCTGGTCCAGGCGCCGAGGTTCGTTTCTTTGGGCAGGTACTAGCGCAGCAGTCCGTTGGTGTTTTCGTTGGTGCCGTGTTGCCAGGTGAGTGCGGGTCCGCGAAGTAGATTTTCAGCCCGGTGGCATGCTCGATCCGCTCGTGGTGGAACATCTCATTGCCCTGGTCCCAGTCAACGACCGCTGCAGCGGAGGTGGGAACTGGGTGAAGACGTCGATCAGGGCGTCGCCGGCGGACCGGGCGTTGTGCCCGCGGGGCAGCCGGACCAGGACGGTCAGTCGAGTCTTGCCAGTGTCGCGATCGCTGAACGCTGACCGGGCGCCGACGATCAGGTCTCCTTCCCAGTGCCCGGCCTGCCGGCGAGAGGTGACACTGGCTGGTCGCTGCCGGATCGACTTCATGTTGGTGGACTGCTTCAGGGCCCCCTCGCGGGACCGGCCCCGAGCTGCTCATACCGTCTAGCCGAGGAGGACCAGCTGGTGCGCGGCTGGCTCGACGTGCCACCGGCCCGGGAGCCACTGCCCGGCGTCGACTGCCCGCACTGCGGCGAACGGCAGCTCTACGTCCAGACCGCGAGCCCCGTCCGTCCTGGACCGTCGTCTGCGGCACCAACCGGCTCTAGGCTGGCGTCGGCCTTGTCGAGGGCGATTGCTGCCCGTGCTGGAGGCCCGAGGCGGTGGAGGCCCTCGCCCACATCTGGCCGCGCGCCATCGTCCTCGGTGCGGTCGCGGGGGCCGCACCGACCAGTAGCCGCGTCCGGTTAACACGAACGCCCCCACCACCTCACGACAGCGGGGGCGTTCCGGTGAAGGTCAGGCGTCGAAGCGGACCCGACGGCGGCGCGCCACCACCAGCGCCACGCCAGCCAGCACCGCGATTACACCGACGGCGCCGAGCGCAGTAGCGTTGATACCGGTGACGGGAAGGCCGCCGCCCGCGCCCGGCGGCGCGGGGCTGATGGTCGGCGGGGCGGTGGTCGGCTTGAGGGGGTTGGACTCGCAGCCAATCCCCGGCGTGCCCCTGTTGCCATCCAGGCCCCACGGGTCGTTGTTCACGTCCACCAACGTGACCCGGTACTTCACGTCAGAGCAGTTAACCGTGCCGGGAGGGTTTGGGAAGTCGGCGCACAGGTTCTGCTCAGTGCCGGTGTAGACGTACGCCTCGCAGTGTCGCGGCTCCGCGGGCTGGCTGGTTGGCGGGGTGGTCGGCGTCTTCGTCGGTTCGGCGCCCGGCTCGGCCGCCTGGAAGTCGACCAGCTCGTCGGAGATCTGCAGGTCCGACACCACAACCGTGCCGGGGGCGGCGACGTTGTCGTACACCACGCCGGCCTGCCCGATGGTCCCGGCCGCCGGAATTGTGAACGTGATCGTGCCTTTCTCGCCGCACTGCGTGCCGGCGGTGATGTTCTGGTCCCACGAGTTGGTGTTGGTGCCGTTCACGACCACGAAGACACGGGGCGCGCCGCCGCTGCACGCCGCCCCGTCGGACAGCGCGATGGAGAAGCTGACCTCGTCGCCGGCCTCGACGTCGACGCCGAGGTTCGCGGCCTCGACGGACGTGTTGTTGCCGACCAAGGTGACGGAGTGCTTGCCGGTGATCGACGAGTCACCGTTGGCCATCCACACCGGATCACCGGGCGCGGCCTGAGCGGACCCGGCCAGAGCCAGAGACGAGAAAACGAACGCGCCGACCGCGGCGCCGACAATCCTGAGCGTGCGCATAGAACTCCTTGGCTGAGTGTCGGTTTCCGCTCGCCGGCGGGAACTGGGCAGTCAGACTGGATTAACGACCGCCCGGACCAGGCACAACGCGAAGAACGCTACTATCAGTCGTCAATCCGCGACGGTCACCTGTTCGGGCCGGGGACGGTCGGTCGCGCGGCCCGCAGCATGCGCGCCGGACGACAGAGCGGATCGGCTGTTCGGGCCATGCCGGCTCCTACACGCCTACCTCGCGGCCGTCGGTAGCGGGTGCTGGGCGGCTGTGAGAGCCAAGCTGGGAGCCATTGGCTGCCTCTGCCCGAACAGCGCACGGGACATGCCCTCCGCGGCCGAGCGGCGGTCGCCCTCCATTAGATGCCCGTACACGTCCTTCGTGATCGAGATTGACGTGTGCCGCCCGCAGCGATACAACCGCCCGCTTCGCCACGTGTTCTACATGTCCGCCCTGGCCACCCTGCGGATCAACGGCCCGAACCGCGACTACTACCAGCGCAAACGCACGGAGGGACGAAAACACCAGCAAGCCCTCATCACCCTCGCCCGCCGCCGCGTCGATGTCCTCTGGACCCTGCTCCGCGACAACCGCTGCTTCCAACTCCAGCCACCGCCAGCGCCTTTAGCACCGGCACCGGCACCGGCATAAGGGGACGTCTACCGGAGCGCTACTTGCACGGGACTGCATTCTTGGCCTGTGGCGGGACATGAGGGTGGCAAGTACTACGAGGTCTTCTCCGACTTGGCAGGCGTCGTCTTGGAGGACTCTTAGGTCTTGGACGTTGACGTCTCCGCGACCGTGGTGGTCTTCAAGCTCGACGCCGCCCTCACGCCGGAGCATCCTGCCTACCGGCTAGCCCGCCCCGACGAGACACACTGCTATCGCAGCGCGACGTTGACCGTGCGGAGCGATTCGGCTATCCACGTCCGCC
The DNA here is from genome assembly GCF_040639095.1 of Micromonospora sp. NPDC023966. Lineage (NCBI taxonomy): Bacteria > Bacillati > Actinomycetota > Actinomycetes > Micromonosporales > Micromonosporaceae > Micromonospora > Micromonospora sp. NPDC023966. The sequence continues at coordinate 62,145 of NZ_JBEZZJ010000039.1, forward strand.
TGTCGATGGCGCTGCCGGCTACGGATGCCTCAAAAGAACGCGACTACGGCCACATCGACACCCTGCACCTGGCGGCCGATCACGGACCCGAGGTCTGGGAACTGACCGGCGACTGGGGAGAGGCCCTGGTACGCCAACCGGGCATTGACATGCGGCTCGAAGCACCTACACACGGCTGATCACGAGCGGCGGTGCGCTGCCCGCACCCCAACCCTCCCTCGGAGACCGCAACGGGTCCCCTCGGCCGGGCACCACAAGGGCTGCCCGGGAACCTCGGCCAGGTCAAGGCGAAGCCGCGACGCGGTCTCCTCCGGCGAGCCTCGACCCGACCGAGAACCCCGGACAGGAACCAGCCTGCCCGACCGAGGAGACCCTGCCCACCGCACGGCCCACTTGACAGCCGCCATTGAGACTCGTCCGGTAGGGCGCTCCACCTTGTCCCCGCCGGGGAAGCTGGAAGATCTGGCGACTGCCCGACGAGGAGATCTCGCTCCCTCCCGGTTGGTACGCTGCGCGCCCGCAAGAGGTGGGAGGGACGTTGTGGGCAGATTCCTTGACCGGTGCCGCAAGCGCGCTGACCGGGGTTGGCGCGGAACCCGCAGAGGGGATGCGGCACGCCACCCGCTGTGTTCCTGCTGCGGGCAGCCAAGGGATGTCCATGACCGGCACGCTCGGATCCGGCTGCCTGATCCTGTCCTTGACACGCCCAGGCGGCACCGGGCACGAGGTGCCTGGCTGAGCCATGCGAGCCCGGACGCTTCGGTGATGATGCAGGTTCCCGGGGTGGGTGCCTTGGTGCGGGCACTGCTTCCCGTGCAGCTGACCGGCGGCTTCAGCGCCACGCTCGGGGTGTGGGTCGCCCTCGATCCCGCTGACCTCCAGCGCGCGTCCGCGGTGTGGTGGGAGCCGGAGTGTCAGGACCTCGTGCCCGGCCTGACATGCGATCTCAAACACGCTCTTACCTTGTTCTTTAACCCTGGCGTCTCGGCGGGCGAGATAGTCCTTTGTGGGCTCGGCGTGTCGTGGAGACGGAAGCCGGCCACCGTCTGATGATCCT
>NZ_JBEZZJ010000040.1:0-62415 GCF_040639095.1 Micromonospora sp. NPDC023966
CATCCGCACCGAGCGGCAGCCCTCGGTGCCGGCGAGGATCGAGCGCGCCGCCGACCCGGCGGCGGGTCGGCGCGGCGGCCCGGCGGTGCGGGTCAGGGGGTGGCGGGGGCCAGTTCGGGTTGCGGGGTCGGGGTCGGTTCGCGGCGGTGGCGGAGTTCGATCGGCAGGACGGCCAGGGCGACCAGCACCCCGATCGCGCCGGTGACCGCGAACCCCCAGGCCGGCGCCGAGGCGTCGATCACCGCGCCGGCCAGCGGCGCGCCGAGCGCGATGCCGACGGTGACGGCCGAGCCGTGCAGGCCCATGGCCTCGCCGCGTACGCCGGCCGGGGCGAGCCGGCTCACCGCGTCCGAGGTCGAGGCGATGGAGGGCGCGCAGAGGGCGCCGGCCGGGACGAGCGCCAGGCAGAGCAGCCACCAGTGCGCCCCGCCCAGCCCGACCGGAATGGTGGTCACGCTCAGCGCCGCCACGAGGGCCAGCGGGGAGAGCGAGCGGGTGACCGCCCCGTACGCGAAGCCACCCACCAGCGAGGCGACCGCCCACGCGGCCAGGACGGCGCCGGTCCAGCCGACCTCGCCGCCCTCGCGCAGCACGGCGACCACCGCGACGTCGGTGCCGCCGAGCACCAGGGTGGCGGCCAGGCTGACCGCCAGCACGGCGAGCAGCCGGGGGGTCAGCCACTCGCGGCGGGGCACCTTGCGGGCCGGACCCGCCGGCTCGTCGGCGGCGCGGGTGGGCGGGTCGAGCAGCCAGAAGCAGATGCCCGAGGCGACGATCCCGGCGCCGACCGCCCACATGGTGAGCCGGGGCGACACGGCGGCGGCCATGGCCACGGCCAGCGCGGGGCCGACCATGAACGACAGCTCCACCGACATCGAGTCGAGGGCGTACGCGGGGCGGCGCCGCTCGGCCGGCACCAGCGCGGCGACCGACTGGCGGACCACCGAGAAGACCGGCAGGGCGAACAGGCCGGCCAGGAACGCGGTGGGCAGCAGCACGGGGTACGACAGGGTCGGCGCGCTGGCCCAGAAGACGCCCTCGGCGACCGTGGTGATCAGCAGCACCGGGCGCAGCCCGCGCCGGTCGACCAGCCGGCCCAGCAGCGGGGAGCCGAGCGCGGCGCCGATGGTGGACGCGGCGCCGACCAGCCCGGCGGCGCCGTAGCCGCGACCGAGGTCGAGCACGACGTGGAAGGTGAGCGTCACGCCGGTCGCGGTGAGCGGGATGCGCGCCAGCACCGAGATCAGCAGCAACGATCGGAGACCGGGCAGGGCGAGTGCCTCCCGGTAAGGCTTCAGGTTCACGACGGTCCGTACCTCCGGCGCAATCCTGGGCCGGGGGTACGACAGTCGCAACCGATTACCTGCTCAAGCGGCCCTGATCACAGGTTCGCCGACCATGCCGACCCCGGCGCCGTCCAACGCCCGCAGCGCCATGTCCAGCGTGTCGGGCGCGACGGCGGCGGTCAGGTCCAGCAGCACGGTGGTGCGGAAGCCCTCCCGGACGGCGTCCAGCGCGGTGGCCCGGACGCAGTGGTCGGTGGCGATGCCGACCACGTCGACCCGGTCGACGTCGCGCCGGCGCAGCCAGTCGGCCAGGCACTCGCCGTCGTCCGCGTGCCCCTCGAAACCGGAGTACGCGGCCGCGTGCTCGCCCTTGTGGAAGATCGCCTCCACCCGGCCGGTCTCGAGGTCGGGGTGGAACTCGGAACCGGGGGTGCCCACCACGCAGTGCCGGGGCCAGGAGTCGACGTAGTCCGGCGGATCGCCGAAGTGCGCGCCCGGGTCGATGTGGTAGTCCTTCGTCGCGACCACGTGGTCCCAGCGCTCCGGCTCGCTGGCGAGCAGCCGGGAGATGCCGGCGGCGACGCCCGCCCCGCCGTTCACCGCGAGGGAGCCGCCCTCGCAGAAGTCGTTCTGCACGTCCACGATGATCAAGGCGTTGGCCATCGGATCGGTCCTCTCAGCTCGCGGGTACGACGGTCACCGGGACGGCCGGGTCGCCGCCGGAGAGCTTGAGCCCCTCCCAGGGGATGGAGATCAGGCACTGCCGCAGGTGCTCCCGGGACTCGTCGAGGGTGGGCAGTGCGACCGGCTCGCCCTCGACGATGAACGAGCGCTGGAGCAGCCGGTCGTTGGGCTGCCGGTCCGGCACGCCCTGCGGCACGATGATCTCCTCGGTGGCGGTGCCGGTCGGCTTGTGCCGGCGGACGGCCACCTTCCGGCCGCCGATGGTGGCCTTGTGCTCGGAGCGCTTGACCACCGGGCGCCCGTCCACCTCGACCAGCTTGTAGACCAGGCCGGCGGTGGGGGCGCCCGAGCCGGTCACCACGGCGGTGCCCGCGCCGTACATGTCGACCGGCTCGGCGGCGAGCGAGGCGATGGCGTACTCGTCGAGGTCGCCGGAGACGATGATCTTCGTCTCGGTGGCCCCGAGCGAGTCGAGCAGTTCGCGGGACTGCTGGGCGATCACCGCGAGGTCGCCCGAGTCGATCCGGACCGCGCGCAGCTCCGGCCCGGCCACCGCGATGGCATTGCGGATGCCCTGGCTGATGTCGTAGGTGTCGACCAGCAGCGTGGTGTCCTTGCCCAGCGTGGCGACCTGCGAGGCGAACGCCGCCTGCTCGTCGTCGTGCAGCAGGGTGAAGGCGTGCGCGGCGGTGCCGGCGGTGGGAATGCCGTAGCGCTGGCCGGCCGCCAGGTTGGAGGTGAACCGGAACCCGGCCAGGTACGCGGCCCGGGCGGCGGCCACCGCGGCCCCCTCGTGCGCCCGGCGGGAGCCCATCTCGATCAGCGCCCGGCCGCGGGCGGCGGTGACCATCCGGGCCGCCGCGGCGGCCACCGCGCAGTCGTGGTTGAGCACCGACAGCGCCAGCGTCTCCAGCACCACGCACTCGGCGAAGGTGCCGGAGACGGTGAGGATCGGGGAGCCGGGGAAGAACAGCTCGCCCTCGGCGTACCCGTCGACGTCGCCGGTGAAGCGGTAGTCGGCCAGCCACTGGGCGGCCCGGTCGTCCACCACGCCGGTGCGGCGCAGGAACTCGACCTCGTCGGGGTCGAACCGGAAGTCGCGGATCAGCTCGACCAGCCGGGCCGTCCCGGCGACCACGCCGTAGCGGCGGCCCGCCGGCAGCCGCCGGCTGAACACCTCGAAGACGCAGCGACGGTCGGCCGTGCCGTCCCGCAGCGCGGCGCTGACCATGGTCAGCTCGTAGTGGTCGGTCAGCAACGCGGGGCGAAGGGTGCTCACCGCCCCAGCCTAGAGTTCAGGCCGGATCCGTGCCGTCGTGGCCCGGCATCGACCGCAACGCGGCCCGCAGCTCCGTCCGGCCGGCCACTCCGAGCTTGCTGTAGACCCGCTGGAGGTGGTTCTCCACCGTGCGGGTGGAGAGGAAGAGCCGCTCGGCAATGGTGCGGCTGGTAACCCCGTCGGCGGCGAGCCGGGCGATCTCCCACTCGCGTTCGCTCAGCGTCGGGCGGAGCAGCCGCAGCGCCGGCGTGGACACCTCGTCGCACCGGCGGAGCAGGTCGGCGAGGCGCTCCCGGGCGGGGCCGGTGGCGCCGGCCCGGCTGCGACCCATCCGGTGCAGCGCCATCGCGGTCGCCTCGGCGGCGTAGACGATCAGCTCCCGGGCGGCGAAGCCGTCGGCCACGGCCAGCAGCTCGTCGGGGCTGTCGTCGACGCTCGCGCGGGCGTATCGGGCGACCAGCGGCGGCAGCACCCCGTCGACCTGCTCGGAGAGCTCGGCCAGGCGCTGCGCCACGGTCCGCCGGCCGCCATCGCCGCAGGTCGGCCCGATCGCCGAGGCGGCCTGGTCGAACCGGACCAGGTCGAGCAGCACGAGCAGCTCGTGCCCGGCCAGGCCGTCCTCGCGCAGCCGGTCGGCGAGCGCGCAGAGGTGCTTGGTGGCCGCCGGCAGGTCGCCCGCGGCCGCGTGCACCGCGCCCCGGGCCTGCTCCAGCCAGGGATAGAGCACCGCCATCCCGGGCGCGTGGGTCCGGTCCGCCTCGGCCATCGCCTCCGCCGCGTGCGTCGCGTCGCCGCGCAGCGCCGCCGCCTGCGCCCGCTCGGCGTGCGCCAGCCCGGCGTAGACCCGGCTGGTGGCGAGTACGGCGCAAGCGCCCAGGCTGGTCTTCAGCGCCTCGTCGCCGCGGCCGCGCAGCCGCGCCGCGTACGCCTGGAGGATGGCCAGGTAGCCGGTGCCGAGCCGGAAATCACCGGCGCCGGCCAGGTCGGCGAACTCGTCGGCGACGATCGCGTCGATGCCGGTCAGATCGCCGGAGAGGGCCAGCCGGGTGCCCCGGGCCAGCTCCATGGCGAGCTGGAGGTAGGGCATGTCGGCCCGCCACCACGCCGCCTCGGCCTGCACCCGGGCGATGGCAGTGGCGCTGCGCCGGTACTGGCCCTGGGCGGCCTGGAGATGCGCGAGGGTGCAGCGGGCCAGCTCGCGCGCGGCCATCGGGGCGGCCGGCCGGTCCAGCACCGCCTGGGCCAGCCGGACCGCCGTGTCGGTGTCCAGCCGGTGCAGCCGCATGATCGCCTCGAAGGCGCGGACCCGGGCCCGGTCGGCGGCGTCGGTCAGCTCGGCGCCGCGCGCGGCGATCTCCTCCACCGTGGACTCGCGGCTGAGCCCCCAGTAGCTGACCATGCCGCGGGCCGTCAGCCAACGGCCGCGCCGCCGGTCGTCCTCGATCGCCCCGGCCACCTGGTCAAGGACCGCGATCGCCTCCTCCGGCCGGTCGCCGAACATGAGGATGGTGGCGAGCAGTTCCGCCGCGTCCGGGCCGCCCTCACCCTCCAGCGCGGCCCGGGCCAGCCGGGTGGCCAGCGGCACGTCGTAGCGGCCGAAGGCCTGGGCGGCCGCGTCGAGCAGCAGGGCGGGATCCTGCGCCGTACCCGAGTCGAGCCGCCACACCGCGACCCGCAGCAGGTCGTCGCGGCGTCGCTTGCCGACCCGTTCCAGCAGCCCGGCCAGGGTGGCCTGAAGCCGGCGGGTGCGGCTGACCGGGCACTGCCGGCGCATCACCTCGCCGTAGAGCGGGTGGGCGAGGCGGACGTTCAGCCGCCGGTCGTCGCGCACCATGGAGATCAGGCCGCGCTCCTCGGCGACCTCCACGTCGGCCGGGTCGACCGCCTGCTCCAGCAGGTGCAGGCCGAGCGGCTCGCCGAACGCCACCAGCTCGACCACCGCCCGTACGCCGGGCGTGAGTTGGCCGATCCGGGTGTCGATCAGGTCGGTGAGGCTGGGCGCCAGCTCCAGCCGGCCGGTCCACTTCCAGATGCCGTACGTCCGGCTCAGCTCGTCGCCGCCGGAGGCGGCCAGCACCAGTTCGCGCAGCAGCAGCGGGTTGCCGGCGGAGAGCCGGAACAGCCGCTCGGAGGAGCCGGCGTCGACCGGCCCGCCGAGGATCGCGGCGAGCAGCCCGCTGGTCTCGCTCGGGCCGAGCGGCCCCAGCTCGACGAGGTCGACCAGGTCGTCGGTCCACAGGGCCCGGATCGGCAGGGGGATCTGCTCGCCGTTGCGCAGGGTGCCGAGCACCGTCGCGTTCTCCGAGCGGGCGATGAGGTGCACCAGCGCCGCCGACGGCGGGTCGAGCAGGTGCGCGTCGTCGATCGCCAGCACGATCGGCCGGCCCGCGGCCTGCTCCTGGAGCACGTCGACCGCCCAGCGCAGGACGCCGGCGGGGGAGAGGCCCTGCGGCTGGGCGGCCGGGAGCACCTGGACCAGACCGCCGAACGGCAGCGCGGCGGTGGTGGCGCTGGCCGCCACCGACCAGATCGCGTAGCGGTCGGTGGAGAGGGCGGCCACCCCCTCGCGCAGCAGGCGACTCTTGCCCACTCCGGCGCTGCCGCTGAAGAGCAGCCCGCGTCCCTCCGGACCGCCGACCGCCGACAACAGACGGTTGAGCTCATCCGTTCGGCCGACGAAGTCCCACCGACTCATCGGTGCAGCATATCGATGGTGTTCCGTCCGCGTGTACACCGTCACTCAGCGAAGTTGAGTAATCTGTCGATTACTCGTGAGTACTGGATGTGTTCGATGTCGGATCCGCGACAGTCGTACGCTTCCGACATCCCCCTGCGAACAGGGATTTCCATGCGACCGGACCGCAACCCGGTCGCCTCACCGGGAGGCCGCCTGTTGGACCCAGGTCCACTCCCCTCGGTCGACGTGCCCGAACCGGGCGGGCTGGCCGAGCCGCCCCGCTGCGCCCCGCTGCCCACCCGGCTCGGCGTGACCGAGCCGGGGCCGGACGAGCCGCTGGGCGTCGTGGTCACCGGCCCGGCCGGCGCCGGCCGCCGGGAGGTGCTCGCCGGCCTGCTCGAGGTGGATCCCGGGATGCTCGCCGTGCCCGCCGGGAGTCACCTCCTCGTCCACCACGCCAAGGTGCCCACCCGGGCCGCCTACGTGCCGGGCTACCGCCAGCCGCACTCCTACGGCGCCGACCCGCTCGCCGCCGGTCCGGCGCTGGCCCGCCCGCCGCGCCGGGTGGAGCTGAGCCTCCCGGACCCGCTGCTGCGGCACTTCGCCGTGCTCGACACGCCGGACACCGGCACCCTCGGGGTGGCCGGCGGCCGGGTGCTGCTCGATGCGGCGGGCCGGGCGGGTGCCCTGCTCTTCGTCATCTCCGCCGACCAGGCGTTCAGCGCGGCCGAGCTGCACCTGCTGGCCGAGGTGGCGCGCACCAGGGTGGAGGTGTTCTTCGCCGTCACCCCCGGCGTGGCCGGCTGGGCGGCGCCGGCGGACGGCACGACGACGGAGGACACGGGGGCGTCCGGGTCGTCGGCCGGCCGATCCGGCCCGCCCGGCCCCGCCGCCCGCCGGTACGACCCGGTGGAGGTCTCGGTCGCCGCGCACCGGGCCGCGCTGCTGGCCGCGGTGCCCGCGCTCGCCCCGGCCCGCTGGTTCCCGGTCCGCCAGGGCGAGCACTCGGTGCTGCGCCGAGCGCTGGTCGGCTGGGCCGCCGACGAAGGGCTGCGCCGGGCCAGCTCCCGGCCGCCGGAGCCGCCGGGCGCGCACGGCCGGGTGCCCGTGGTGGCCGGCTCCGAGCCGGCCGACGTCACCGAGCGGATCGACCGCCAGGCCCGCTCCTGCGCCCAGCGGATCCGTCAGCACCTCGCCCTGGAGCTGGCCAACATCCACCTCCGGGTGGTGCAGGAGATCGTCTTCGGGGTCGGCTGCGCCGGCCTGCCGCAGCTGCTCGACCGCGAGATGGAGGCGCTGTCGCTGCTCGCCACCGCGCAGTGCGACGAGGCGGTCCGGGGCATCGTCGACGACGCGGCCGCCCGGGTCTTCGGCGCGCCGCTCGCCGAGGGGGTGCGCCGCCGGATCATGCATGCCGTCCGCTGGGGCCTGGCCGACCACCCGGACGGCCGTGAGGTGGACCGGGTGCTCCTGGTCACCAGCACGGCCGGAGTGGCCGGGCTGGCCGGCGCCGGCGCGCTCGACGCGCTGGCCGGCTATCCGGGCGCGGAGCGCGACGAGGCGCTCCCGCCCGTCGGGGTGGCGCTCAACGGCGGGTGCTGGCAGCACTGGCGGGCCCCAGGCAACGCCGACCCGAACGTCGCGCGCTCCTGGGCGCAGCGGGCGCTGCGCGAGGTGGAGCTGGAGCTGTCCCGCCAGGTGTCCCGTCGCTTCGAGGTGATCCGTCTCTCGCTGGGCGCGGTCCTCACCGATGCTGTCGACCACGGCATCCTGCTCGCCTGAGGTCGGGGCCGCCGCACGGCCGCCCGGGCCGACGTACGCGGCCCGGGCGGGTGATGCCGACCGCCGCGCCGTTCCGGTTCCTCGGTTCCCCGGATCCGGTGGCACGATGGGGGGCATGGCGGCTCCACAGGTTGCGCCGGTCGAGACGCCGGACACCGAAGAGGTGCCGGTCTCCGACCGGCCATGGGTGACCATCGTCTGGGACGATCCGGTCAACCTCATGACGTATGTGACCTGGGTGTTCCAGAAGCTCTTCGGATACAGCCGGGAGAAGGCCGAGCAGCTCATGCTGGACGTGCACCACAAGGGCAAGGCGGTCGTCTCCAGCGGCGCCCGCGAGCGGATGGAGCACGACGCGTCGCAGCTGCACGCGTACGGCCTCTGGGCGACGGTGGACCGGTCATGAGCATGTTCCGTCGCCACGGCGACCGCTACGTGGCCACCTTCGCGGTGGACGAGGTCCGGGTGCTGCGCAAGGTCGCCTCCGAGGTGGTCGGGCTGCTCACCGACGGCTTCGACCATGGCGATCCGGTGGTCGGCCGGCTCTTCCCCGAGGTCTACCCGGATGACGTGGCTGGCAGCGCGGAGTTCCGCCGCTACACCGAGGGCGACCTCAAGACCGCCAAGATCGACCAGGCCGGGGCGATCCTGGCCGCGCTGCCCGACGGCGAGGCCGGCGGCGAGGTGCGGCTGGACGCGGAGGCGGCCGAGGCGTGGCTGCGCGCCTTGAACGACGCCCGGCTCGCCATGGGCGTCCGGCTGGAGATCAAGGACGGCACCGACCTGGGCGAGGAGCTGGACGACGCGGTCGCCGAGGACCCCACCTCGTCGCGGGCGTTCCAACTGTCGGTCTACGCGTACCTGGGCTATCTCCAGGAATCCCTGCTCAACGCCCTGATCGACTGAGTCGTGACGGTCGCCACCTCGCGGCCCGGGACGGCCAGGCGCTAGGCTGGGCGGCGTGCTGAGCATCGACCGGTCGATCATCGACGCGATCGTCGCCCACGCGCGTCGGGACCACCCGGACGAGGCGTGCGGCGTGGTCGCCGGTCCCGCCGGCAGCGACACCCCGACCCGGCACATCCCGATGGACAACGCCGCCCGCTCCATGACCTTCTACGAGTTCGACTCGATGGAGCAGTTGCGGGTGTGGCGGGAGATGGACGACCGCGACGAGGAGCCGGTCGTCATCTACCACTCGCACACCGCGACGGAGGCCTACCCGTCCCGCACGGACGTGTCCTTCGCCGGTGAGCCGGGAGCGCACTACCTGCTCGTCTCGACCCGTGAGCCCGACACCGAAGAGATCCGCTCCTTCCGGATCGTCGACGGCGTGGTCACCGAGGAGCCGGTCGAGATCGTGGCCGCCGTGGACCCGCACGCCGTCCAGTCCTACATGTTCGGGCAGAGCCCGGCGACGGTCGACTACGAGTGTTCCGGCCGCTGACCTTCCAGCGCCGGCACACCCTTTCTTCCTCCCGTCACCTGGCACACCACCCGAACAAGGAGCACGAGATATCATGGCCATCGAGGTTCGCATCCCCACCATCCTGCGCAGCTACACCGGCGGCGCGAAGGTCGTCGAGGGCAGCGGCGACACCCTGGGCGACCTGCTCGCCGACCTGGACTCCCGGCACGCCGGCCTGCGGGCCCGGCTGGTCACCGACGCCGGCGCGCTGCACCGGTTCGTCAACGTCTACGTCAACGACGAGGACGTCCGCTTCCTCGGCGCGCTCGACGCCAAGCTCAACGACGGCGACAGCGTCACCATCCTGCCGGCCGTGGCCGGTGGCGCCTTCGGCTTCGCCGCGGCAGCCGCGATCGCGCAGCACAGCGCGGCGACGGCCGCGCTCGCCGGTCACCGCGCGGCCGTCGCCGCCCGCTGAGGGCGGTCGGCGGCATGGCACGGTACGACAGCCTGCTCGACGCCTGCGGCGGCACGCCCCTGGTCGGCCTGCCCCGGCTCTCGCCGACGGTGCCCGACGGGGCGCCGCCGGTGCGGCTCTGGGCGAAGCTGGAGGACCGGAACCCGACCGGCAGCATCAAGGACCGGGCGGCCCTGTTCATGGTCCGCGCGGCCGAGGAGTCCGGCCGGCTCCGCCCCGGTGACACCATCCTGGAGCCGACCAGCGGCAACACCGGCATCTCGCTGGCCATGGTGGCCAAGCTGCGCGGCTACCGGCTGGTCTGCGTGATGCCGGAGAACGTCTCCACCGAGCGGGTCCAGCTGCTCCGGATGTACGGCGCGGAGATCATCTTCTCGCCGGCCGCGGGCGGCTCGAACCAGGCCGTCGCCACCGCCAAGCAGATCGCCGCCGAGCACCCGGACTGGGTGATGCTCTTCCAGTACGGCAACGAGGCGAACGCCCGGGCGCACTACGAGACGACCGGGCCGGAGCTGCTGCACGACCTGCCGACCATCACGCACTTCGTGGCCGGCCTGGGCACCACCGGCACCTTGATGGGCACCGGGCGCTATCTGCGGGAGAAGGTCGACGGCATCCAGGTCGTCGCCGCCGAGCCCCGCTACGGCGAGCTGGTCTACGGCCTGCGCAACATCGACGAGGGCTACGTGCCCGAGTTGTACGACGCCACCGTGCTCTCCCGGCGCTTCTCGGTGGGCACCCGGGACGCGGTGCTGCGGACCCGGCAGCTCGTCGAGGTGGAGGGCATCTTCGCCGGCTTCTCCACCGGTGCGATCCTGCACGCCGCCCTCGCCGTGGCGCACGAGGCGGTCCGCGACGGCCGCCGCGCCGACGTCGCCTTCGTGGTCTGCGACGGCGGCTGGAAGTACCTGTCGACCGGGGCGTACGGCGGCACCCTGGCGGACGCCGAGGACGCCCTCGAGGGGCAGCTCTGGGCCTGACGGCTGGCTGGTCGGTTCGGTCCGCGCCGGGCGCGGACCGAACCGACCGTAACCGTCCGGGGCCGGACGCGTGCGGGTGTCACGTTGATGACAACTTCCGGCAGATGATTCTTGCCCGACCGGGCCGACGCGTAGGCTGCGCAGCGTGGCGACCGCGTCGGTAGAGATCATCGGCGGAGCGACCGCCGGCGTCTCGACTACCGAACGTGAGATCGAGGCGACCGGATGCGACTGACCGTCCTCGGCTGCGCGGGCAGTTTTCCCGGGCCCGAGTCTCCCTGCTCCGCCTACCTCCTGGAGGCCGACGGGTTCCGGCTGCTGATCGACTTCGGCTCGGGATCGCTCTCCACCCTCCAGCGCTACGTCGGGCTGCACGCCCCCGACGCCATCCTCCTCACCCACCTGCACTGCGACCACATGCTCGACGCGGTGTCCTACGTGGTCGTGCGCCGGTACGCCCCGGACGGCCCGTACCCGCCCCTGCCGATGTACGCCCCCTCCGGCGCGCCGGACCGGCTGGCCACCGCCTACGGGCAGGAGGAGAGCACGGTCGAGGACGTCTACCAGTTCTACGGCCTCCAGCCGGGCACCTTTCCGATCGGGCCGTTCACCGTCACCGTCGACCGGATGAACCACCCGGTCGAGACGTACGGGGTGCGGCTGGAGCACGGCGACCGGGTGTTCTGCTACTCCGCCGACACCGCGCCGTGCGACGCGCTGCTTCGGCTGGCCCAGGGCGCCGACCTGTTCCTCTGCGAGGCCAGCTACCTCGACGGGGTGGAGAACCCCCCGGACCTGCATCTGACCGGCCGGGAGGCCGGCGAGGCGGCCACCAAGGCGGGGGTGGGTCGGCTGCTGCTCACCCACCTCGTCCCCGCCTGGGGCAGCGAGTCGCACACCGTGGAGTCGGCGGCCGGGGCGTACGCCGGGCCGCTCGAGGTGGTCCGCGCCGGCGCCTCCTACGAGGTCTGACCACGACGGCGGCAGCCGCCTCGCCGCGTTGTCTGCCGGGACGTTTCCAGCCGCGTGCGGACCTGTCCGGAGCACGCCGGAGGGAGCGTCCCTGGCCGGGACGCCCCCCCGGGTGGTGGCGGTGCTACGACTCGGCGATGAACTTGATGTAGGTGCGGTACTGAAATCCGTTGTCCAGGGTCAGCACGAATTCGCGGCAGGTGCCGGCCCAGGCCGGGTCGGTCTTCCACGGGTAGTTGTACTGGCCGTTGGCGTTGGCCGACAGGCTTGAACCGCCGGGGTTGCGTGCCGCGACCGGGGTGGGTCGCGGGGTGATCGCGCCGTCGGGGCCGACGGTCCTGAGGGTGTCGCAGTCGACCAGCCGGGAGTACGGCGAGCCGCTGGCGAGGATGTTCAGACCGCGGTTGCTGGCGAGCTGGAACTTCATCGGCGCGGCGTCACCGGCGACGACCGTGTTGAGGGACGGCTGGGCCGAGCGGCCGACGAAGTCGCCCCGGCAGGACGGGTGGGTGTCGAACGCCTCGGTGTTGTCGTCGCGGGCCGTGGTGCCCTGCACCGCGCTGTAGCCGAGACCCCGGCGGGCGAACGAACCCCAGATGATGCAGGCGTTCTCACCGCCGGTCAGCGCCGCGTCGGCGGCGATGATGGCGTTGCGGCCGGTGACGAAGCCGGGGCCGCAGCCCTGCATCTTGAGCCCGTCGGTGACGAGCTGGAGGGCCAGGTTGTTGCCGCCGGTGTTCCACGGGTCGTAGACGTTTGGGTTGAACCCGTGCCGGTCGATCAGGTTCCAGGTCATGTCCCACAGGACCGACGCCCACGCGTGCCCGATGCCGTGCGGCAACGCCAGGGACGTCCCGTTGAACCAGCCGCCGGTCTTGATCCCGTCGTAGGTGAAGGGCTGGATCTCCATGTTCCGGGAGTACGGCCGCGGCCGGATGCCGCCGCCGTGCCGGTCGTCCTGGAACAGCACGTACGGGCCCATGCCGCGCTGACCGTCGGCCGTGTCGAACGTCGGGTCGAGCAGCGTGGTGACCGCCATGAAGTCACTCCAGCCCTCGCCCATCTGCTCGTTGCCGGTCAGGCAGTTGACCGTCGGGCCGCCGGTGAGCCGGTTGGAGATGCCGTGCGTGTACTCGTGGATGATGACTCCGGCGTCGAGGTCACCGTCGCGGATGCCCGGGTGGTTCGGGTGCTTGCGTACCGACCCGGTGGCATCGCCCGCTGCGATGGCGGCCTTGATGGCGTTGCCGTCGGCCTGGGTCACGGCGACGGCCGGGATGGTGACCGGCGCGGACGTCATGAGGCCGGTCAGCACCGGGGCGCTACTGGTGGCGTTGTGGGCGACCACCAGCGCCCTGGCGCCGAGCGACTGGGCGACCTGGGCCCGCTGCAGGTAGGTGCAGGCCGCGGTGCCGCCGTCGACCACGCTGATCCACCCGCCCGACGGGAGGGTGGCGGGGTAGGTCGCGGTGGTGCAGCCGGTGCCACCGTACTCGAAGCGGTGTCCGGGCAGGCCGGCCACGGTCGGGGCCGGCGTGAACCGCGACCAGGACGCGTCGAACGAGCCGACGCCGTCCACGACGACCTGGTTCGGGCTACCGAACTGGGTGCCCGGCCACAGGTACATCTGCATGCGCGGCGCACCGACGCCGTCCACCGCCGGGGTGGAGAAGTTGGCGTTGTTGGTGCCGCGGCCGTCGGCTGCCTCCGCCCGGACGTAGTCGCCGCCCGCGCCGAACCGGCCGTAGTTGTTCGACTGGAAGTTCCCCGACGCCTCGTCGAAGCCGTACTGGTAGCTGACGTCGTGGATGATGTTGTTCCAGTAGAACAGGTTGTCGGTCGCGGCGTCCCGGTAGTTCTGGGCGTGCTCGCCGAGGTCGAGCGGGTGGTCGAAGGTCAGGCTCGCGCCGCCGTCCGGGCTGCTGCCGAAGTCGGGAGCGTTGTTGTCGTCCTCGTCGTGGTAGGCGTGGACGTTGTTGCCCTGGGTGGTGGTGTGCTCGGCCCCCGCGGCGCCGTCGACGTCGTGCCAGCCGTTCGGCGAGGCGGTCCCGTCGGCCGGGTTGGTCACCAGGGTCCGCGGCGCGTCGTTCGGGCTCTCGGCGGGGCCGGCGAAGACCCGGTAGCTCGAGCCGTCCTGCACGGGGTTGCGCGACCCGAAGGCCGCGCTGTTCAGCGTCGTCGAGCGTCCCGGCGCGCTGCGGTCCAGGTTGTCGGCGACCTCCTTGACGTCCTCGTGGATCGTCCAGTCGTCGGCTTTGAGCAGCTTGCCGCTCTGAGCGTCGACGGCCGCGTTCCACAGGTGGGTGTCGGTGGAGTCGTCGATGACGAGTTGCCAGGCCAGGCGAAGCCCGTCGGCGGTGGGCTGCCAGCCGAGCTTGGCGGGGATGGGCTGGTCGGAGATGCCGGCGCCGGAGACGATGGTGCGCTGGGCGGCGCCGCTGCTGCGGCTCGTCACCTTCGGGTTGGCCGGGTCGGGCAGATCCAGGGCGTCCGCGGCGGCGTGCACCGCCTCGACCGCGTCGAGCGTGGCGGTGCCGGAGGCGTTGTCGGCCAGCCCGGGGACCAGGGTGTCGCCGACGAACACGACGCTGCCGTCGCGGGCGATGTTGACGGTGGCGGTGGCTCCGAAGACCTCGAGGTCCTTGTAGCGCTGGGCCAGGTTGACGTGGGTGACGCCGTTGTGGCGGCTGGTGTAGCTGGAAGCCACCGCGAGGTCGGCCAGGTCGGTGACGCGTACCCCGTGGTCGGCGGGATGCGCGCGCAGGTAGGACGTGGCGATCTCGTTCGGTGTGCCCTGGTTGGGGCCGGTGAGGAAGGTCGGGTTCGCCTGGGCGGCCTCGTCGGGCTCCGCCGAGGCGGGCTGCGCGGTCAACGTCGTCATGGACGCGACCAGGGTCGTGGACAGCAGCAACGCGGCGTTGCGGCGACCACGGGATGGGCGTGAGGGCAGGGGCACCGCTGCTCCTTTCGACGGTCGGAGAAGACAGCGTCAAGCGCCGATCCGCCGACGCAGGCAGTCACGTTCGGTGGTCAAGCCTGTGCGGGGCGAATTGCATCGACGCTACGGGCCGGCTCATCGGCGGATCATCCGACGAGTGGCGAAAGATTGGCCCCCCAGGTTCGACGCATGTCGTGACCTGCGGATCACGAGAAGATAAACGCGAAAAATTTGCCTTCGCAAATATGTACATATCACGCTTCGGCTTCTTGACCTGCGGCTGAGCGTCGGTACGGTCCTTACTCACACGACGCGCCGTGCCTGCTATGTGGACGTTGCGTCAGGTCCTTCGAGCGGAAGGCATCGCATGACCCACCACCTCAGTCCAAGGTCACGTAGAGGCCGGCAAGCACTCGGCCTCATCGCCGCCGGCGTACTCCTGGCCGGCGCGCTGCCGGGCACGGCCTCGGCGGCGGAGCCCGATCCGCGAATCGGACTCGGCGCTGGCTGGCTCGACGCGCAGTCGGCGATCAGCAACCTCGAGCAGGTCGCGCACCGCGACAAGCCCGCGGGCATGGTCGACCCGGCGAACCCCGGCAACGGCGGGTTCTACAACTCGGACTTCGCCTTCGGCGGCACGTACGCGTTCACGGGCAACTACAACGGGTTCAACATTTTCGACGTCTCCAAGCCCAGCGACCCGCAGCTGGTCACGAGCGTCGTGTGCCCGGGTGGGCAGGGTGACATCTCGGTCCACGACAACCTGCTCTTCATGTCGGTCGAGGAGACCCGCGGGCGGGTCGACTGCGGCACGAACCCCAGCGTCGGCACCCGGTTCCAGGGCGTTCGGGTCTTCGACATCAGCGACGTGCGCAACCCGGTGCAGGTCGCGGCGGTTCAGCTGTGCCGTGGCTCGCACACGCACACCGTGGTGACCGACCCCAAGGACGCGAACAACGTCTACGTCTACGTCTCCGGCACCACCTCGGTGCGCCCGGCCACGACGATGGCCGGTTGCAACAACAACCCCGCGAACGGCGAGGACCCGTCGCGGTGGCGGATCGACGTCATCAAGGTGCCGGTGGCGGCCCCTGAGCAGGCCGCCGTGGTGAACCAGCCGCGGCTGTTCACCGACCCGGAGACCGGCCGGATCGACGGCCTGCAGAACGGGCCGCAGACGCCCCGGCACCCGTCCGGGTCGAACTGGTCGCCCACGCCGAACACCAACGCCTGCCACGACATCACCGCCTATCCGCAGATCGGGCTGGCCGCCGGTGCCTGCCAGGGCAACGGCATCCTGATCGACATCTCGGATCCGGCCAACCCGGTCCGGATCGACGAGGTGTCCGACCCGAACTTCGCGTACTGGCACTCGGCGACGTTCAACAACGACGGCACCAAGGTGATCTTCACCGACGAGTGGGGCGGGGGTAGCGGTGCTCGCTGCCGTGACACCGACCAGCCGGAGTGGGGCGCTAACGCCATCTTCGACATCGTCGACCGGAAGATGGAGTTCGCCAGTTACTACAAGCTGCCGGTTCCGCAGACGCTGCAGGAGAACTGCGTGGCGCACAACGGTTCGCTGATCCCGGTGCCCGGCCGCGACATCATGATGCAGGCCTGGTACCAGGGCGGAATCTCGGTGTTCGACTTCACCGACTCGGCCCACCCGCAGGAGATCGCGTTCTTCGACCGCGGGGCGGTCAACGCGAACTCGCTCGTGCTCGGCGGATTCTGGTCGGCGTACTGGTACAACGGCAGCCTTTTCGGCAACGAGATCGCCCGCGGCTTCGACGTGTTCAAGCTGACCCCCAGTGAGCACCTGTCGAAGGCGGAGATCATGGCGGCCGAGGAGGTGCAGCTCGGCCAGTTCAACGCCCAGGGCCAGCCGGAGATCACCTGGACGCCGAGCTTCGCGGTGGCACGTGCGCACTACGACCAGCTCGTCCGCGCCAACACCATCGGCCACCCGCTGAAGTCCCAGGTCGACCAGTTCCTGCAGCGCGCCGAGCGGTTCTCCGCCAACGGCCAGCGGGACGCCGCGGTGTCCCAGCTGCAGGAGATCGCCGGCAAGCTGACCGCTTCTGAGCACCAGAAGCTGAAGCAGGCGATCCTGGACCTGCAGGCATCGCTCTGACCGGTTCCTGAACGAAGGGCACCTCGGCTCGAATCCGTCGAGTCGAGGTGCCCTTCGGCTTTGGTCCGGGTGTCAGCCCATCTTGGCCAGCATCTCCTGCATTCGCTGGATCTCGATGCTCTGGTCGGCGTTCACCTCACGGGCGAACTGGTCGGTCGCCGGCTCAAGGCCGCCACCCGAAGCGTAGAGCTCCTCCACCATGGTCAGCGCGCCCTGGTGGTGGCGGATCATGAAAGTGAGGAAGAGCCGGTCGAAGTCGCCGTTGCGGGCCTGCTTGAGCTGATCGAGCTGCTCGGCGGTGAGCATCCCCGGCATGAGCTCGTGCCCGGCATGGCCCGCGTTCGGGCCCGTGGTCGGCACGTTCCGCTCCGCGAGCCACCGCTGCATCCGAGTGATCTCGTCGCGCTGCGACACGTCGATCCGCTTGGCCAGCAGCGTCACGTCCGGGTTGGTGGTGCGGCCCGACAGCAGCGCGGTCATGTCCAGTGCCTGCGCGTGGTGCGGGATCATGCCCTGGATGAACAGGGTGTCGGCCGCCTTGAATCCGGGCGGCGAAACCTGGGTCAGGTCGTCACCCGACAGGGATCTGCCGGGTTGACCCGGCGCCCCCGGCTGCACGACGTGGCCGCTCGGCGGACGGTACGCGGGATCGTCACCGCTGGCCCAGACGGCGAAGCCCACCCCCGAACCGACGGCGACCATGGCAACAACGGCTGAAATGATCACGCGGCGCGACAGGGGCATATTCATGGACCTATCCGGTATTCGGCTGCGCAGATGTGAAGGTCATACTGCCGCATTCCCCCAAGCTGAGGGAAGCCATCCGAAGCCGTCAGCCCGGCGCGAGCGATCGTTGGGGCACCCCGGGGCGGTTCGATCACGGCACCGCATAAGGTGCAGGCATGGCGCGACCTGACGGGCGGCAGCCCGACCAACTCCGACCGGTGACCCTGACCCGGGGCTGGAGCACCCACCCGGAGGGCTCGGTGCTCGTCGAGTTCGGCGCGACCCGGGTGCTCTGCACGGCCAGCGTGACCGAGGGCGTTCCCCGCTGGCGCAAGGGCTCCGGGCTCGGCTGGGTGACCGCCGAGTACGCGATGCTGCCCCGGGCCACCAACACCCGCTCGGACCGGGAGAGCGTCAAGGGCCGGGTGGGCGGCCGGACCCACGAGATCTCCCGGCTCATCGGCCGCAGCCTGCGGGCCTGCGTCGACCTCAAGGCGCTCGGCGAGAACTCGGTGGTGCTCGACTGCGACGTGCTGCAGGCCGACGGCGGCACCCGGACGGCCGCCATCACGGGCGCGTACGTGGCGCTGCACGACGCCGTGACCTGGCTCGCCGAGCGAAAGGCCCTGGCGGGCAAGGTGGAGAAGGTGATGCACCGGTCGGTGGCGGCGGTCAGCGTCGGCATCATCGCCGGTGAGCCCCGACTGGACCTCTGCTACGAGGAGGACGTGGCGGCCGAGGTCGACATGAACGTGGTCTGCACCGGGACGGGTGACTTCGTCGAGGTGCAGGGGACGGGCGAGGCGGGCATCTTCGCCCGGGAGCAGTTGGACGCCCTGCTGGACCTGGGCGTGGCGGGCTGCCTGGAACTGGCCGACGCGCAGCGGAAGGCGCTGAACTGATGAACTGGCTGACGCGCAGCGGAAGGCGTTGAACATGAACACGGTGCTCCTGGCCACCCGCAACCGGAAGAAGCTCGTCGAGCTTCAGCGGATCCTCGACGGCGCGCTCGGCGCCCACCGGATCGCCCTGCTCGGCCTCGACGACGTCGAGGAATACCCGGAGCTGCCCGAGTCCGGCCTGACCTTCGGCGAGAACGCGCTGATCAAGGCCCGGGAGGGCTGCCGGCGGACCGGCCTGCCGACCATCGCCGACGACTCCGGGCTGGCGGTGGACGCGCTCAACGGGATGCCGGGCGTGTTCAGCGCCCGCTGGGCCGGCCGGCACGGCGACGACCGGGCCAACTTCCAGCTCGTGCTGGACCAGATCGCCGACCTGCCGGACGAGCACCGGGGCGCCGCCTTCGTCTGCACGGTGGCGCTGGTGCTGCCCGGCGGCAAGGAGCACCTGGTCGACGGCCGGCAGCCCGGCCGGCTGCTGCGCGCCCCGCGCGGCGACGGTGGCTTCGGCTACGACCCGATCTTCCTCGGCGACGGGCAGGAGCGGACGAACGCGGAGCTGACCCCGGAGGAGAAGGACGCGGTCAGCCACCGCGGCAAGGCGCTGCGCGAGCTTGCCAAGCTGGTCGCGAAGGTGCTCCCGCCGGCCGCCTGAGCGGCCGCCGGCCGCGAGGGACCATCAGCGGAGGTGCAGGGTGGTCAGGTCGCCCAGCTCCCGCACGGCGACCCGGTCCTCCACGGCCAGCACGGTGAGCACCCGCTCCACCTCGGTCAGGGTCGCGTACCGGCCCACCACGACACCCGCCTCGGTGTCCAGCTCCTCGACCCAGAGCCCGTCCGGCTCCCAGGTGGTCTGCACACAGCCGCCGGAGCGGCCGAAGCAGGTGAGGAAGTCGCCGCTGAGCGGGCGCATCGTCCGCAGCAGGGCCAGCGACTCCGCCAGCTCCATCGGCACGTCGCGGTCCGACCCGTCGGCGTGGTCGCCGGTCACCACCAGAAAGCCGACCGGGGTGGGCGCCGGCTCGCCGGTCGTGGGCAGGCCGCGCAGCCGGCGGACCAGGACGAGCCCGTCGTACCTGCCGACGGTCAGCTCCGGCACGCCCGGGTCCACAAACGTGCCGACCAGGGAGTCGCCCTCGCGCCGGACCTCGACCGACCGGCCCGCCCAGGTCAGGCGGACCCGCACGGCGGCCGGCAGCCACGGCAGGTGCAGGGCGGTGAGCCGGCCGCCGGCCATCGGCCCGTCCCCGGGGCGGTGAGCCGCGGTCCAGGTCCCGAGCAGCTCCACGTCGACCTCGACGTCGTCGTCCACCATCGCCGGTACGGCGGCGAGCCGGCCGACCCGGCGCCGCCGCCAAACCAGCGGCACGTGGATCCGTCGGCCGGTCTCACCGTCCCAGTGCACAGTCAGCCCCTCGGCCCGGAGCGCCGCCACCACCTCCGCGCCGATCTCCGCGGCGGACTCCCGCGGCCCGTACGCGAGGTGCACCCCCGTCCCCCCGACGCCGTGCTCGGCGTCCTGCCGGTGATAGAAGGTGTAGCCGCGCGGGGTCATCCCGCGCGGCATGTCGTCGCCGATCTCGGCGACCCCGCAGTTCTGGCAGCAGGTGAAGTTCTCCCGGGCCACCACACCGGCCGCGGTGAGCGCCCGGAAAGCGGCGGTGAGCCGATCGTTGTCGGTCACCTCGGGCCAGCTCCGCTGGTCGGCCAGGTGCGCCGTCAGCTCCTCGGCCACCACCGCCCAGGCCAGCTCCGCGACCCGGTCCTCCTCGGCCTCGCCGTCGAGATACTCCACCGTCTCGGTGACGATGGCGGCTGCGGGCAGCTCGGCCAGCGCCACCTGCCGGCGTACGAAGGTCCGAATCTCGGCGCGAAGGTCGTCCTCGGCCGGGGCGTCAGCCGACGGCGCGGCGTCGTCGTGGGTCACGGCCGCGAACGCTAGCAGCCGGGGCGACAGCGTCACCGGTCAGCTCAGCGGACCGACCTCGCGCTCGATCGCGGCGCGCAGCTCGGGGCCGCGCACCACCTCCCGGGCGGCCTCCATGAGCGGGGCGAGGAACACGTCCGGGCCCGGCTCGCCGATCGCCTCGCCGAGCGCGGCCACCGCGGCCCGGCCGGCCGGGGACGGGGTCAGCGGGGCCCGCAGCTGGAGCCCGCGTACGGCGGCCAGCAGCTCCACCGCGAGCACGCTGGTCAGGTTGTCCAGCACCGTGCGCAGCTTCTTGGTCGCCGCCCAGCCCATCGAGACGTGGTCCTCCTGCATGCCGCTGGTGGGCAGCGAGTCGACCGAGGCGGGGGCGGCCAGCCGGCGGTTCTCCGCGACGATCCCGGCCGCCGTGTACTGCGCGATCATCAGGCCGGAGTTGACCCCGGCGTCGGGGGAGAGGAACGCCGGCAGCTCCCGGGAGCGGGTGACGTCGAGCAGGCGGTCCACCCGGCGCTCGGCGATCGCGCCCACCTCGGACGCGGCGATGGCCAGGTAGTCGGCGGCGAAGCCGAGCGGCGCGCCGTGGAAGTTGCCGGTCGACTCGACCCGCCCGTCCGGCAGCACCACAGGGTTGTCCACCACCGACACCAGCTCCCGCCCGGCCACCACCTCGACGAAGCCGAGGGTGTCCCGGGCCGCCCCGGCCACCTGCGGCGCGCAGCGCATCGAGTAGGCGTCCTGCACCGCGTGCGCCAGGTCGTCGCGGTGCGAGTCCATCACCGCCGAGTTCTGCAGCAGCTTGTGGATGTTCGCGGCCGAGGCGGCCTGGCCGGGGTGCGGCCGGATGGCGTGCAGCTCGGGCAGGAACGGCCGCTCCGAGCCGAGCATCGCCTCGATGGCCAGCGCGGCGGTCACGTCCGCCATGGCGAACAGGTGCCGGGCGTCGTGGATGGCCAGCAGCAGCATGCCGAGCATGCCGTCGGTGCCGTTGATCAGCGCCAGCCCCTCCTTGGCGGCCAGCTCGACCGGCTCCAGACCGACCCGGCGCAGCGCCTCGCCGGCCGGCAGCTGGTCGCCGGTTGGGCCGAGCACCCAGCCCTCGCCGAGCAGCACCAGCGCGCAGTGCGCCAGCGGCGCCAGGTCGCCGGAGGCGCCGAGCGAGCCGTGCTCGGGCACCCACGGGGTCACCTCGCGGTTGAGCAGGTCCACCAGGGCCTCGGCGACCAGCGGCCGGACCCCGGAGCGGCCGAGGGCGAGTGAGCGCACCCGCAGCAGCATCATGGCCCGCACCACCTCGCGGGGCATCGGCGCGCCCACCCCGGCGGCGTGCGAGCGGATCAGCGCGTGCTGCAGCTCGGCCCGCCGCTCGGGCGCGACGAAGGTGTTGGCGAGCGCCCCGAACCCGGTGGAGACGCCGTACACGGGCCGGCCGGCGGCCTCGATGCCGTCCACGATGGAGCGGCTGGTCGCCATCGCCTCCACCGTGGCGGGGTCGAGGACGACCTTGGCGGTGCCGCGGGCCACGGCGAGCACGTCGGCGGGGGAGATCCCGGTGGGCTGGATGACTACGGTCGACATTGCGGCACTCCGTTGTGCAGAACCTGGCGGATCAGTGGAACACCCGGCCGGTAGGCCAGGTGCAGGTACGAGGGGGCGTCGAGGATCATGAGGTCGGCCCGCGCGCCGGGCCGCAGCGCCCCGACGTCGGTGCGGCGCAGCGCCTGCGCGCCGCCGGCGGTCGCGGCCCAGACCGCCTCCGCCGGGGTCATCCGCATCTCGCGTACGGCGAGGGCGATGCAGAACGGCATCGAAGAGGTGTACGACGACCCGGGGTTGCAGTCGGTGGCCAGGGCCACGGTGACGCCGGCGTCGAGCAGCCGGCGCGCGTCCGGGTAGGGCGACCGGGTGGAGAACTCCGCCCCGGGCAGCAGGGTGGCCACCGTGGCGGTGTGCCCGCCCTCGGCGCACATGCAGTCGACCCGCTGAGCGGCGAGCGCGTCGACGTCGGCGTCGGACAGGTGGGTGCAGTGGTCGACGCTGGCCGCGCCGAGTTCCACCCCGAGCTGGACGCCCGGCCCGGGCCCGAGCTGGTTGGCGTGCACCCGCACGCCCAGGCCGACGGCCTGGCCGCAGGCGAGGATCGCCCGGGCGTGGTCCACGTCGAAGGCATCCCGCTCGCAGAACACGTCGATCCACCGGGCGTACGGCGCGGCGGCGGCCAGCATCGGCCCGCAGACCATGCCCACGTAGTCGTCCGGGCGGTCGGCGTACTCGGCCGGGACGACGTGCGCGCCCAGGAACGTGGTGTCCTCGGTGAACTCGGCGGCGATCCGCAGCGAGCGGGCCTCGTCGGCGACGGTGAGGCCGTACCCGCTCTTGATCTCGATGGTGGTGGTGCCCTGCCGCATCGCCTCGCCGCGCAGCCGGGCCACGGTGGCCCGCAGCTCGTCGTCGGAGGCCGCCCGGGTGGCGCCCACGGTGGTCCGGATGCCGCCCCCGGTGTACGGCTGCCCGGCCATCCGGGCCGCGAACTCGGCGGCCCGGTCGCCGGCGAAGACCAGGTGGGCGTGGCTGTCCACGAAACCGGGCAGCAGGGCGGCCCCGTCGGCGTCGATCCGCCGGTCGGCGGCCGGGGCGTCCCGCGCCGGCCCGACCCAGGCCACCTCCCCATCCTCGACCAGCAGGGCGGCGTCCCGACGGATGCCCAGCGGCCCGCCCTCGCCCTCGCCGAAACTGTTGGTGACCAGTTCGCCGATGTTGTCCACCAGCAGACTGCCGCTGCCGCGCACGGCCGGCCGCGCCGGGCCCTCGGGGCGCACCGGGAAGCCGCTCACGACGTCACCGCCGCAATGGCCTCGTGCAGCTCGGCGGGCACGTCCACGGTCAGGTGCCGGCCGTCGGCCACCACCGTCCGCCCGTCGACCACCACGTGCGTCACGTCAGCGGCGGTGGCCGCGAAGAACGCGCCGACCGGCGGCACCCCGGCGGTCCGGGCGCTGTCCAGCCGTACCGTCACCAGGTCGGCCCGGTCACCCACCGACAGCCGGCCGGCGTCGCCCCAGCCGAGCGCGGCGTGCCCGGCGACGGTGGCCGCAGCGACCAACTCGGCGGCGGCGAAGTGCCCCCGCCGGCGGGTGCGCAGCCGTTCGTCCAGCTCCACGGCGCGGGCCTCCTCGAAGAGGTCGACCACGGCGTGGCTGTCGCTGCCCAGGCTGAGCGGGCTGCCCGCCTCGGCCATCCGCCGGGCCGGCCCGATCCCGTCGGCCAAGTCCCGCTCGGTGGTGGGGCAGAGGCAGACCCCCGTCCGGCTCTCCCCGAGCAGCGCGACGTCGGCGCTGGTCGGGTGGGTGGCGTGCACCGCCGTCGTGTGCCGGCCGAGCACCCCGTGGTCGGCCAGCAGCCGGGTCGGGGTGCAGCCGTGCACGGCCCGGCAGGCGTCGTTCTCGGCCGGCTGCTCGGAGAGGTGCACGTGCAGCGGCACGCCGTTGCGGTCGGCCCAGCCGGCCACCGTGGCGAGCTGCTCGGCCGGCACCGCGCGAACCGAGTGGATCGCCGCGCCGACCCGCGCGTGGTCGTTCTCGGGACGGAACGCGTCGACCCGCTCCGCCCAGCGCAGCGCGTTGGTGTCGCCGAACCGGCGCTGCGTCCCGACCAGTTCCGCGCCGTCCACGCTCGACGTCAGGTACGCGGTGTCCAGCAGGGTGAGCCGGATCCCGGCGTGCGCGGCGGCCTCGACCAGCGCGGCCGACATGGCGTTCGGGTCGGCGTACGGCTTGCCCTCCGGGCCGTGGTGCAGGTAGTGGAACTCGCCGACGCAGGTGATACCCGTCAGGGCCATCTCGGCGTAGGCGGCCCGGGCCAGGGCCAGGTAGGAGTCGGGGTCGAGCCGGGCGGCGACGTCGTACATCACGTCCCGCCAGCTCCAGAAGTCGCCGCGCCCGCCGTGGGTGCGCCCGCGCAGCGCCCGGTGGAAGGCGTGCGAGTGGGCGTTGGCCAGGCCGGACAGGGTGAGCCCGGGCAGGCGTACCGCGTCGCCCAGCACCTCGACCCCGGCGGCGGGTGCGCCGCCGCCGACCAGCGGGGTGACCGCGGTGATCCGGCCGCCCTCGGCCTCGATCAGCACGTCCGGGGTGGGCTCGGCGTGGTCGGGCAGCCAGGCGTACTCGGCCAGCCAGCGGGTCAGCGGCATGCCAGCTCCTCCAGCACCCCGGCCAGGGCGGTCACCCCGGCCGCGCAGTCGGCGTCCGTGGCGGACTCGGCGGGGGAGTGCGACACCCCGGTCGGGTTCCGCACGAAGAGCATCGCGGTCGGCAGGTGCGCGGCCAGCACCCCGGCGTCGTGCCCGGCGCCGGTGGGCAGCACCGGCGCGTCGAGCAGCGCGGCCAGCCGGCCGGCCAGCCCGCCGTCGAACGCCACCAGCGGGGTGGCCGACTCCTCGGTGCAGGTCAGCTCGGTGCCGTCCCGCCGCGCCCGCTCGGCAGCCTTGGCCTGGACCGCCTCGACCAGGCCGTGCAGCGTCTCCGGCTCGGCCGCCCGGGCGTCCAGCCAGCCGGTCACCCGGGACGGGATGGCGTTGGTGGCGTTCGGCTCGACGGCCACCCGGCCCACGGTGGCGTGCGCGTCGCGCAGCCGGGCCTCCTTGTTGGCCGCGAGCACGGTGAACGCGAAGGTGAGCATCGGGTCGCGGCGGTCGGCCATCCGGGTCGTACCCGCGTGGTTGCCCTCGCCGGCGAAGTCGAGGCGCCAGCGGCCGTGCGGCCAGATGGCGCTGGCCACCGCGACCGGCGCGCCGAGGTCGACCAGCGCCCGGCCCTGCTCGACGTGCAGCTCCACGAAGGCCGCGAAGCGGCCGAGCAGGCCCGGGTCGGCGCCCGCCGGCCGGTCGCCCAGCGCCTCGGCGAAGCTCACCCCCGCCGCGTCGCGCAGCCCGGCCGCGCGTTCCACCGCGATCTCCCCGGTGAGCAGCCGCGACCCCAGGCAGGGTACGCCGAACCGGCCGCCCTCCTCCTCGACGAACGCGGCCACCGCCACCGGCCGGACCGGGGCCACCCCGGCGGCGCGCAGTTCGTCCACGGCCAGGAACGCGCTGACGATGCCGAGCGGCCCGTCGTACGCCCCGCCGTGCGGCACCGAGTCGAAGTGGCTGCCGGTGAGCACCGCGTCCCCGGCCGACGGGTCACCCCACCAGGCGAAGAGGTTGCCGTTGCCGTCCTCGGTCACCGGCATCCCGCGCTGCTCCGCCTGCTCCCGGAACCAGGCCCGCAGCGCGAGCTCCGGCTCGGTGAGCGCGTAGCGCAGGTAGCCGCCGCTGCCGGCGTCCCGCCCGACCGGCGCGATCTCGTCCCAGAGCGTGCGGAACCGGGCGGCGAGATCGCTCACGCGGCACCTCGGTTGTTCGCGACTGCGGGGCTCCGCTGCGCCGCACTCCTCGCGCTCACGCCGGGCCCTCCGCCATCGGCACCCGGACGCCGGTGCGCTCGGCGACCTCGCGCGCGTCGTCGTAGCCGGCGTCGACGTGCCGGATGACGCCCATGGCCGGGTCGTTGGTGAGCACCCGCTCGATCTTCTGCCCGGCGAGCGCGCTGCCGTCGGCCACGCAGACCTGCCCGGCGTGGATGGACCGGCCGATGCCGACCCCGCCGCCGTGGTGGATCGACACCCAGGACGCCCCGCTGGCGGTGTTGACCAGCGCGTTCAGCAGCGGCCAGTCGGCGATCGCGTCGGAGCCGTCGGCCATCGCCTCGGTCTCCCGGTAGGGGCTGGCCACGCTGCCGCAGTCCAGGTGGTCCCGGCCGATCACCACGGGCGCGCTCAGCTCGCCCGAGGCGACCATCTCGTTGAACCGGACCCCGGCCTTGTCCCGCTCGCCGTAGCCGAGCCAGCAGATCCGGGCCGGCAGGCCCTGGAAGGCGACCCGCTCGCCGGCCATCCGGATCCACCGGGCCAGGGACTCGTTCTCCGGGAACAGGTCGAGGATGGCCCGGTCGGTGGCGGCGATGTCCTTCGGGTCGCCGGAGAGCGCGGCCCAGCGGAACGGGCCCTTGCCCTCGCAGAACAGCGGCCGGATGTACGCCGGCACGAAGCCGGGGAAGTCGAAGGCCCGCTCGTAGCCGCCGAGCTTCGCCTCGCCCCGGATCGAGTTGCCGTAGTCGAAGACCTCGGCGCCGGCGTCGAGGAAGCCGACCATCGCCTCGACGTGCTTGGCCATCGAGGCCCGGGCCCGGTCGGTGAACTCGGCCGGCTTCGTCGCCGCGTAGTCGCGGGCGTCGGCCAGCTCCACCCCCTCGGGCAGGTACGACAGCGGGTCGTGCGCGCTGGTCTGGTCGGTGACGATGTCGATGGCGACGCCCCGGCGCAGCAGCTCCGGGAAGACCGTGGCGGCGTTGCCGACCACTCCGACGCTGAGCGCCCGGCGGTCCCGTCGGGCGGCGAGCACCCGCTCGACCGCGTCGTCCAGCGAGTCGGCGATCTCGTCCAGGTAGCGGTCGTGCGCCCGGCGCTCCAGCCGGCTGCGGTCCACGTCGACGATCAGGCAGGCGCCGCCGTTCATGGTGACCGCCAGCGGCTGAGCCCCGCCCATTCCGCCGCAGCCGGCGGTCAGCGTCAGCGTGCCGGCCAGGCTGCCCCCGAACCGCTTCTCGGCCACCGCCGAGAACGTCTCGTAGGTGCCCTGGAGAATGCCCTGGGTGCCGATGTAGATCCAGGACCCGGCGGTCATCTGCCCGTACATGGTCAGGCCGAGCGCCTCGAGGCGGCGGAACTCCGGCCAGGTGGCCCAGTCGCCGACCAGGTTCGAGTTGGCCAGCAGCACCCGGGGCGCCCACTCGTGGGTGCGCATCACGCCGACCGGGCGGCCGGACTGCACCAGCATGGTCTCGTCGTCGCGCAGCTCGGTCAGCGTCCGCACCAGCGCGTGGTACGACGGCCAGTCCCGGGCCGCCTTGCCGGTGCCGCCGTAGACCACCAGGTCCTCGGGGCGCTCGGCCACCTCCGGGTCGAGGTTGTTCATCAGCATCCGCAGCGCGGCCTCCTGGGGCCACCCCTTGGCGGTGCGTGCGGTGCCGCGGGCGGCACGGACGGGCTGGTGCATCTCGTACTGCTTCCTACTCGTTGCTCATTGCTGAGCGGTTCGGATAGTTCGCTCTCCGCCCGGCTGTGGCCGGGCTGGAGTCCTGGACCGGCAGTCTGGTCCGGTGGCGATCGGTCCGGTCCTGCAGGATCTGCTTCACCTCGTGGCAAGGGGTGTGCAGGGCGATGTCGGGGTCGCCGGCTCGGTGCAGGATGTTGATCGCGGCGTTCACGTCGGCCTGCCACACCACCCCGCACGAGGTGCAGTGAAGCCGGTCCCCGCTGCGTCGGCAGAGCCGGCCGCAGCGGTGACAGGCTTGTGAGGTGTAGGCGGCGTTGACGTGAACGAGCGCAGAACCTCTGCGCTCCGACACGTTTGCTAGCGCCTCCGCGGTGACTCCTTTGGTCCACGCGGCGAGGCGTCGATTCACGTTCTTGCCGAGCGTCTTGCGCCCGGCGAAGCGTTTGGTGAGGTCTTCGGCAACCACGGCCGCGGCCTTGTCCACGATCCGGTGCACGGCAGTGAAGATCTCCGTGCGTACCCGCGCGCGGTGGCGAGCCGCCTGCCGGTCCCGTTTCACAGCGCCGAGGTTGTGGGACCTGATCCGGTGCGCTTTCGCGTGGTCCCCACGCAGGGCGGCGGTGTTCGCGATCGAGCGTAGCTTCGCCCGACGGCGGTTTCCTTCCTTCAACCGATCCGACTCGCTGGTCAACAGTCGGCCGAGGCTGGTGCCGTGGTGGCCGCCGTCGGAGTCGGTCAAAACTTCGGTGTAGCCCTTGTCCACGCCGAGCGTCCGCTGCCCGCAGGGCCGCTGCGACGACCGCATCCGCGACGCGTCGATCTGGTAGTGCACCTCGACCCGCCCGCCGCGCAGGATCAGCCGCAGGGTGCCCGACGGGGCCACGGTCGTGGACAAGGGGATCCTGACCATCTGGCGGCGTCGCAGACCGGGAACCGCCAGCCACAACCGGCCTCGCCCATCGACGACAGCGTTGTACGCGTCGGCGCGCACCACGATCTGATCATGAGTGCGGTTACGACCGCGCTTCCAATGCTTGCGCATCTGCCGAGCCAGGAACGGATCCTCAGCCCACCGGTCGGCCTTCAACGCAGTGAACATCCGCTTGCGCTCGGCCGGATCGTCGGTGCGCCGGCTGATCGCCCGCCGGACCTGCACCTTGGCCGCCTCCAGGTTCGCCGCGATGTCGGCCGTCGCGTCGCGGACGGTTTCCTTCCACGCATTCGCCAGCACACCGAACGGGACATGCATGCCGTCGGCCAACCACCGGTCCCGCACCTGCCGGTCCCGCAGTCCGGCCCCGACCCCGGCGATCGACCCGTACCGCTGCCACACCTCGCTGCGAACCCGACCCAACCGGTGGGCCTGCTCCGCCAGGGCGGCGTACTTGCCGGGGTTCAGGACCGTCGAGTAGGCAATCCGGGTGACCTTCACCGGCCGCCCTCCGCAGTCAGGTCCACTCCGTGGAGTTCCTTCTCTAAGCGTCGCAGCCCATTCAACCGACACGAGAAGGCGTGCACGGTCGTCAGCAGGTCCTGCAACCGTAGACAGATGTGAAGAAAAAGCCAACAAACTAGTCACTCCTCCTCTCAGCCGAGGAATAACTGACGACGGGTGGCGGACGACTCGAACGCCTCGAGCCGGGCCTGGGTCTCGGTGGGGGTGGCGTCGCAGATCGCCTGGAGCACCACCATGGCCAGGGTCATGGGGGCGGTGTGCAGGTCGAAGACCAGGTCGGTGCCGACGGCGGCGGGGAGCACCACCTCGGCGTGGTCGGTGGCCGGGCTCACCGGGGAGTCGGTGATGGCCACGACGGTCAGCCCGGCGTCCCGGGCCTCGCGCAGCGCATCCAGGGTCTCCCGGGGGTAGCGGGGCAGCACGAAGGCGAGCAGCGCGCCGGCCCCGGCCGCGGCGGCCTGTTCGAGCCGGTCGGCCAGGAGGCTGCCGCCGTCGTCGAGGACCCGCACGTCCGGGTGCACCTTGGCGGCGAAGTAGGCGAAGTACGCCGCGAGGGGCGCGGCGGCGCGCAGCCCGAGCACCGGCAGCGGGCGGCTGGCCGCGAGCAGCTTGCCCACCTCGGCGATCCGGCCGGCGTCGGCGAGTTGCCCGGCGAGCCGGTCGAGGTTGCCCATCTCGGCGTGCACCGCCCGCTGGAGGGCGTTGCCGGCCTCGGCCGGGTCGGCCGTACCGGTGGCGGTCAGCTCGCGTAGGCGGCGGCGCAGCGCGGGGTAGCCGTCGTGCCCGAGCGCCATGGCGAACCGGGTCACCGACGGCTGGCTGACCCCGGCCAGCTCGGCCACCTCCGCCGCGGACAGGTACGCCGCCGCGCCCGCCTGCTGGACCAGGCAGTGCGCGATGCGGCGCTGCGTCGGGGTGAGCCGGACGCCGTGGAAGAGGTCGAGCAGGCGGTCGGTGGGTGCCGCACCGCTTTCATTCACGAGGTGACTCTATGCATGAAAACTTTCAGAGCGCAAGGTGGTGACGCGACGCCCGGGGTGGGCCGATCGGCGGCCGGGCGCCACCGCCCGGTCAGAACGGCGCGGGGCGGTCGGACGGTTCTGGCAGGGTCCGGGGTGATCGGCGCCACCCGGGCCGAGGTCGTGCCCGGCCGCACGGCGAAACGGACCACTGTGAGCAGCGGCGGCGTCCCGCGCACGCCGATCCCAGGTCAGTCCATTCCGCGGACCGGCGGGCGGACCTACGGGCGTGCTCTCTGTACTATCCGCACGGCGGGTGAGCAGAGGAGTGGGGCATGCAGCCGGAAGGTCCGTACAGGTTCACCGAGGTACTGGGTGAATGCCAGGTCGGCAGGGCCTGGGCGGCTCTCGACGGGCAGGATCGGCCGGTGACCGTGGCCGTGCTCGAGGGCGCCGCGGCCGGCGACCAACGGTGGCGGGAGGCGTTCAGCAACGCGGCGAACGTGCTGGCGCAGACGCCCGGGGGTCACCGCTTCGTCAACGCCGACTTCAGCGTCGCTCAGCCGTGGGTGGCGTACCCGTCCGAAGAGGAGGGAGCGGCCGCGCGACTGTTCCAGAGCCTCGGGATGGACTACCAGCGCACGCCGACCGCCGAGATGCTCCCACCGCCGCCGGTCGCCGCCCCCGTCTCCGCCCCGCCTCAACTGCCGTGGGCGCCCCAGCCCTGGGCGATGGCGACCCAGCCGATCTCGGGTGTGCCGGTGTCATCGGGAGCGCCCGTGTCGCCCGGCGTGCCGGTGCAGCGGGTGGCCGCCCCCGCGACGGCCGCCGCCCCGGACCCGCTCGACTCGTCCGGCGGTCCACGGATCGCCCCGGTCGCGCGGCCGTCGAACAACCGGACCGGCCTGTGGATCGGCGGCGTCGTCATGGCCGCGGTGCTGGCCGGCGGGGCCGGACTCCTCGCCGGCAAGGCGCTCGGCGGGGGCACCGAGCCGGGGAACCCCTCGGCCAGCGCCTCTCCCGCGCTCTACGAGGCGACCCAGTACTCGTTGAACAAGGCGAAGTTCGACGCCGACCTCATGCCACTCGCCGAGCCCTGGCTGCCCGGGGTCGGCGGGTGCGCTATCGACACGGAGGTCGGCGGCCCCAAGCTGCCGGAGGGCGAGAAGCGGCACGTCTTCTGCCGGTACCTCGGCGTGTCCGTGCACTTCGCCGTCTACGAGTCCGACGCCAAGAAGGAGGCCGCGCGCGCCTTCCGACAGCAGATGGGCGTCATCGGCCGCGCGCTCGCCCCGGGGATGCGCGAGGCGGCGCAGAGCACCGGCGGAGCCAGTGGGGCCCCCGGCAGCTACGTCGAGTACGCCGGCAACGGCCAGGACGGACGCCCGGTGTGCGGAATCTGGTGGAGCCGGGACAACAGCACGACCGCGCTCTACCTCGAGACCCCGTGCACGGCGGGCCTCGGCGGCAACTGGGACGCGCTGCGCGACCTCTGGCACCGGAACAGCTAGCGGATCCCCGCCCCGTTGGGCGGGGGCACCAGGCACACATCGTCCCC
The DNA here is from genome assembly GCF_040639095.1 of Micromonospora sp. NPDC023966. Lineage (NCBI taxonomy): Bacteria > Bacillati > Actinomycetota > Actinomycetes > Micromonosporales > Micromonosporaceae > Micromonospora > Micromonospora sp. NPDC023966. The sequence goes on from NZ_JBEZZJ010000040.1 coordinate 31,237, forward strand.
TGTGGAGGCGGTGCCGGTCAGGTCGAACCGCACCACACGCGCACCGGTGAACGTCCGCTCCGTGACCGCTGCGCCACCGCTGCCGAGCCGGACGATGAGGTCCCTGTTCTCGGTCTCCGCCCAGTCGGTGGCCTGGAACAGCCAGACCCGGGAGCGCCCCGGCAGCAGCGTCGACACGGGCTTCTTCGGGCAGCCGCCGGGTCCGGCCGGGACGACGTAGCCGTCCGCCGGTGGGCCGTAGTAGGACTGCGCGTTCCAGGACACGGTGGTGGCGAGGACGACGTCCCCGGGGCGCCGCTCGGCGTCGAGGTACCGCAGCGCGGTTCGGTAGTCGGCCACGTTGGCGCCACCACCCTGCGCGAAGGCCCGCTGCGGGTGTGCGGTGACGACCACGTCCATGGCCAGTTGCGGCACCACCAACGCGACGAGCAGCCCCAACGCGGCCGCCCAGCGGACCCGGCGGAGCACCACGTGCCCGCCACGCGGTGGCGCGACCGCCAGACCGGTGAGCATCAGGCAGGCCGGCACCGCGTAGAGCGCCAGCCGGCCGTTGAAGGGATAGACCGACACGGCCGCACCGGCGAGTCCGGCCGCCAACGGAGTGAGCAGGACGAGCACGGCGACGGCGTGCAGGCGGCGCCAGCAGACGACCGCACCGATGACCAGCAACGGCACGACGACCCAGGCCGACCAGGCGACGAACGGCACCGCGGCCAGGGTCCGGTACGTCGCGGCGAACCAGGCCAGGGTGGCCGGCAGGTCGGTCAGCGGCTGGCTCGGGTAGATCGACTTGCCGAGCCAGTAGGCACTCAGCTGAGGATCGCCCAGCCGCGGCGCCAGGGTGAAGACATACACCACCAGCACGGTGACCGCCCAGGCCGGCACAGGCGCGGCGAACCGCGCGAACTCCCGCCACCGCTGCGCCCACGTGCGTCCCGACCTGGCCAGCGCCCGCATCCCGATCAGCACCCCGAGGGCGCCGGCGACCGGAATGGCCAGGGTACTGAGCACCGACGCGACCAGCGACACGGCCCAGAAAACGGCACCGCTGCGCCACGTCGGCGCGTCACGAAGCAGCAGGAGGGCAAGCCCGACGAGCAGTGTGGCGCAGAACGTCTCCGCGCTGTACTGCTTGAGCTCGTTCGAGTAGCCGATCAGGAAAGGCGCGACCGCGACGAGCAACAGCGCCGCGAGCGCCGCCATCGGCGGCAGGAGCCGCCGCCCGAGGTAGGCCATCAGCGGCAGCAACGCCAGCCCGAACAGCAACGGTACGAGCCGCAGCGACCGTTCCGTGGCGCCGAAGTGCTCGAGCGAGAGCCGTTCCAGGCACAGCCAGCCGGGCGGCGCCGACTGGCTGAACGCCAGGGGCTTCAGCAGGTCGAGACAGTCCCGGGCGCGCAGGTTGTGCGCCACGTACAGCTCGTCGCTCCAGAAGCCGCGCCCGAACGCCCACTGGCGGATCCGTAGCCCGGCGCCGAGCGCGATGATCAGGCCGGCGACCGGCCAGTATGGAGACCTGGTCAGCCGACCCCACACCGCCGGCGCGAACGACGCGTACCCCGGTGCCTCGCCGGCCCGGGGTACGGGGGTGGCCGGCGCGGACGTGACGGACGGGGAGAAGGCCGGGACCGGGCGGGTCTCAGACACGGCGCGACGCTATCAAAGCGCCGGCGGCGGCACGGGTGCCCACTGAGCCCTCCCCACGGCCGCGTGGTGCGGTCGCCGCACGTCAGTTGGCCGCCTGCCGGGCCGGCGTGGGCTCCGGCCCGTCCGTGCCGGTGGCCGGGGTGGGTGGCACCGGCGAACCCATCAGGCGCGCGGCCTGCCGGTGCCGCCGGGCGGCCGGCGGCAGCCCGACCAGGAACTCGGGAAACATGCCGAAGAACGTCTTCGCGCTCTGCAACTCGAAATTGTGCGCCGGGGACCAGCGGAAGGAGTTCGTCGCGCGGGCCCAGTGGTGGGTCCACCGGACGTCGCCCAGCAGCGCGACGGGAAGGCCGTGCCGCCAGGCGCGCAACCCGAACTCGTGGTCCTCGTAGTAGAGGAAGAACCGCTCGTTCCACCCACCCAGCTCGACGATCTCCGCGGTGCGGCCGGCGACCGCCGCGCCCATGACCCAGGCCACGTAGATCGCCTGGCCGGGTTGCGCGACCACCCGGTAGGAGGCGTGCAGGCGGGACAGGGGCCAGACCTTCCGGTTGCCCAGTTTGGCGGTGGCGTAGGGGAAACCACGTCCGTTCGCCTGTGGGACCCCGTCCGAGGAGAGGAGTTGCGGAGCGACCAGGCCGCCGTGCGCGTCGAGGTGCCGCGCCAGCACGTCGAGGCCGTCCGAGCCGACCTCGAGGTCCGGGTTGGCGAACAGGACGTACTCACCCGCCGCCTGGCGTACCCCGATGTTGTTGGCCTTCGAGAAGCCGACGTTCTCCGGCAGCCGGATCACCCGGGCGCCCAACTCCTCCGCGACCGCGACCGAGTCGTCGGCCGAGCAGTTGTCCACCACGATCCACTCGTACGGCTTGGTGGCACCCCGCCAGCACTTGCGGAGCGTGTCCGCCGAGTTGTAGGTGACCGTTACGACACTCCAGCGGTGTCCTGCCATCAGGCTCTCCGAACTGTCAGGTAGCTGAACAGGGAAGCGAAGCCGAACCGCTTGCCCTTCCACTGCCGGCGGGCGGCCGGCGCCTCCGCCAGGCCGCGTCCCACGCCCCGCAGGAACGGTCGCAGCAGGCCCTGCCGTACCCGTCGGGCGGCCAGCGCGACGTGCGCCAGCGCGAGGATCGGCAGCGCCACGAGCATCAGCGGCCAGGTGAAGGTCCGAGCCGCGACCAGGAGCCGGTTGCGGGCCAGGAGAAAGGCTCGGAAGCCCTGGAGTTTGTCGTCGCCCTCGACGCTGTGACCGCCGGCGTGCGGGAGCACGAGATCCAGCCCTCGGGTACGCAGGCCCGAGGCGTAGAGCCGGAAGGCGAGGTCGGCGTCCTCACCCCAGGCGAACAGGTGCTCGTAGAAGCCACCGAACCTGCGGTACAGCGCGGTGGAGAAAACCGCCGCGCCACCCGACGGACCGAGGGGCGCCCGTGACGCCGTCGCCGACCGGTCGATGAACAGCGAGATCGGGTTCACGTCGATGCCCACGTACTCGCCGCCGTGCATGGCCAGGCCGACCGCGACGGGCGTGCCGGGTTCCTCCGCCACGGCGGCGCAGATCCGGGCCAGCGCGTCGTCGGGCAGCCAGACGTCCGGATTCAGCAGCAGGACGTGACTCGTCGTCGCGGCCGCGACGGCCCGGTTGCAGCCGGCCGCGAAGCCCGGGTTCGACGAGTCGGGCAGGTACACGTACCGGTCGTCGGCCAGGCAGCCGGCGATGACCTTCTCGCAGCCGTCCTCCGGCCAGTTGTCGGCGAAGATGAACCGGACCGGAAGCCCGCCGGCGCTGCGTGTCCAGGTCGGTAGCGTCTCGGTCAGCATGTCACCGGACCGGTAGAGCACGGTGACAACCGTGAGCCCGGTAAAGCCCGTCTCGTTCACTTCGCGGTTCTCCCCAGCCGGTGCAGGGCCCAGAGCCCAGGCACCAGGCTCAGCCAGGTCGGATAGATCAGCGGATACATCTCGTAGATGCCGAACAGGGCGAAGTAGACGATGAACGCGCGCCCCAGCTGCTGGGCGGGTGCCGCCGCGAACTCGAACCACCGCTCGGTCGCGCCGACCGCCAGGCCCAGGGCGGCGAGGAAGAACACCGCTCCGATCGGACCGTAGTCGAGCAGCGGGATGGCCACGAAGGTCGCGGTGTTCATCAGGTACGGCTGACTGAGTTGGGACGTCACCCCGTACAGGTCCGCCTTGCCGACCAGCGGTTCGACGCGCGACCCCAGGAAGGCCAGCGAATAGGCGCCGTACGTCGGCTCCAGGTGCTCCCGCTGGGACCAGAGCCGGCCGAACGTCTCCGTGGAGGAACTCAGCGACAGATCGAGCGAGCCGGCGCTGCTGGTCACCGCGTTGGTGCCGTACCGCGACCGGAACTCGGTCTCGAATGCGCCGCTGCCCGCCATCGTGCGCTGCCCGCCGAGATAGACCGCCGCGCCGAGAGCCACGGCGCCGATGAGGAGCACGACCGCCGTCCTCGGGAAGGACGTCGACGCACGCCGCCGTGGGCGCCGCACCGAGAGGGCGGCGATGAGAGCGGGTGCGATACCGACGAGCACCGAATTCTTGCTCGCCCCGAGGGCCGCGCCGACCGTGAAGACCCCGGTGAGAACGTAGTAGACGAGCGCCCGGTGCCGGCTGCCGGACAGGGCACGCAGCAGGGAGATGGCCATGCCCAGGGTCCACGCCTCGGACAGCAGCCCGATGACGATGTTCGACTGCTGCCGCAGCACCTGCCGTGCCGCGTCCGGGTTGTCGGCGAGGAGCGGTGGCACGACGCCCCGGAACCGGATCGCCGCGGTCAGGGCCGCGACGCCGAGTAGCACCAGGAGGTACGTCAACAGCCGCCGGTCGGACGGCCAGGAAAGCTCCGGCCGAGGCGGTCTGGCCTCGTCGGCCGGCCGGCTGATCACCCGTCTCCCGACGGCCCACATGATCAGGAAGACGGTGACGTATCCGGCGAGGACCGGCAGCACCGTCCGGCCGGCCCAGGAGTCGTAGGGTCCGGGCAACACGCGCACGGCGAGGAGGGCGGCGCTCCAGATGGCCGTGCACGCGGCCAGGGCCCACATGCGGCACCGAGCAGCCAACAGGGCTCCCACCGCCAGTCCGACCGTGACCGCGGTCCCCGCCGACTGCGTCGCCAGGAGCAGGAGCACACCGAGAACGAGGGGGATGCCGACCGACCAGAGTCGCCGTTCAGCGAGGGTCATCGGCGACTGCTCGGTAGAGACTGAGCCAACGCTCCACGCAGCTCGCGAAGGAGTACTGCGTCGCGTACTCCCGCGCCAGCTCGCGGCGCTGCTCGTTGTAGGCGCCCGGCCGGGTCGCCGCCCGGATGGCCGCCACCATCGCGTCTGCCGTCATGTCCGCCCGGTACGCCAGGACGCCGGCGCCGCGCCGGGTGACCTCGGTCAGCCCGCCGACACCGGAATGCACGACCGGAACGCCGAGGGACATCGCCTCCAGGGCGCTGCGTCCGAAGGCCTCCACCCGGGACGGCACGAGCAGGCAGTTCACCTTCTGCAGGAAGGACGCCGCATCCACCCGCCCGACCAGCTTGATGTTCGGGAGCGGCGCGATGGGCGTGGCGCCGGCGCCGGCGATCAGGAACTCGATCTCGGGCAGGCCGGCCGCGATGTCCGACAGCAGGTCGGCGCCCTTTTCCCGTTCGAGCCGCCCGAGGAAGCCGACCCGGACCGGAGCCGTCGGCGCGAGACTCGGGGTGTCGTCCACGTCGGGCCAGACCGCGGGAAGTGGGTTCGGGATGACATGAACATTGCGGACGTGTCCGCGTTCCTGCAGCTCTTCCCCCTCGAAGGTGGAAACCGCCACGGTCGCGTGCGGCCGGAGCCGACGGAAGATCAGGTCGGTGGTGATGTTGGCCTGCACCGCCGCCTTCTCCCGCAGCGACTCCGCCGCGTCGCGGTACTGCCACAGGCTGTTGTGCAGGGCCACGACCAGCGGGGTGCGGCGGCCCTGCACGCCCAGCCCCACCCGCGCGTGCATCGCCGCGGACAGCAGGTGGGCGCTCACCACGTCCGGCCTCAACTCGTCGACGATCCGCCGGATCTCCCGCGCGTAACCGAGATCGATCCGCCGCGTCGCACCGAGCGGAAGCCACTGGATTCCAGACTCACGAAGCGACGCCGCGACCTCGTCGTCCGGCGTGGCGGCGACCACCTCCACGCCCTGCCGGGCCAGCGCCGGAAGCATCTCGATGAGGAAGCGCTCGGCGCCGCCGAGCTGTCGTCGGCCCGATCCCCCGGTCGTGCAGACGAACAGGATCCTCATCGCGCACTCAATCCTTCGAGGGCACCCCTGGCCACCGCCCGCCGGGCGGCGCCGCCACCCACCGCCGCCCGCAGCAGCACCCCGAGCGTGTACGCGGAACAGGCGATGGTGCCGCGCCAACCGGCGAGTTCGCGGCTGGCCCGGATGAACTCCCGGGTCTGCCGGCGCGAGATCTCCTCCACCGGCCACCGGCGCTTGGCGCTCGCGTCGTCCTCGTGCATCACGACGGCTTCCGGCACGTAGGCGAGGCGCAGGCCCAGCTGCCGGACCGCCCAGCACAGCCGCAGGTCCTCGGAGTAGAAGAAGGACGACTCGTCGACGCCGCCGATCTTGTCGAGCGTCTCCCGGCGGATCACGACGAACGGCCCGGAGAGCCAGTCACCCTGCTCGGGCGTGGAGACGATCCGGAGCCCGGGGAACACCAGGCTCAGCCCGGTGGCGTGCGCCATGCCGGCGCCGACCGTCAGGAACCGGCCCGCGGCGGTCTGGTCCTTGCCGGTGGCGTCGAGCACCTTCGGGAAGGTGGCGCCCACGGCCGGGTCGTCGAGAGGCGCCAGCAACCGCTCGATGGCGCCCGGCTGGACGACGATGTCGTTGTTCGACAGGATCACGCGCGACCGGGTGCTGTGCCGCACGCCGAGGTTCATGCCCTTGGCGTAGCCGAGGTTCACGTCCGACCGGACGTACCTGGCCCCGGTCTCGTCGCACATCGCGCGCAGCGCCGAACTGATGTCGGCAGCGCTGCCGTTGTCCACGACGATGACCTCGGCGCCGGCGGGCAGCGATCTGACGCATCCGTTCGTGCGCTCGAAGTCTTCCCAGGTCAAAACGACGATTGAGACGTCCACCGCTATGCCATCCGATTGAGGAGGAGATGCGAACCCCGCTGCAGGCTCTGGCGCGTCCGGAACGCGTACACGCCGTAGGCGACCGACGAGGCCAGGGCGGCGCCGAACGCGCCGGCCCACGGGATGAGGAGAAAGTACAGCACGACCGACACGGACATCGTGATGAGGGCCACGGTGGTCGTCGCCTGCTCGCCGCTCCGCTTGAGCAGGGCGGCACTCCAGGTCTTGCCGGCGGACAGAGCCAACGTCCCCGGCAGCAGGAGCAGGCCGTAGAGCCAGGCATGGCGGTAGTCGGGCGCGAGCACGCCCAGGCCGGCGAGCCCGAGAACGGCCAGCGCGGCCACGGGGACCGCCCCCTTCACGACCTCCCGGCCGTGGTCCTGGATCGCGTCGGGATCGCGTTCGGCGAGGATCCGCTGGGACCTGACCACCGCGCCGGACTGCGCGAACTCCAGGGCCGCCACGGCCAGGGCGTAGACGCCGAGCGGCCCGGCTCCGGCGAACCGGGCGACCAGGACCTGACTCAACCGGTACGTCAGCATCTGAGCGCAGACCCCGATGTGCAGCCGCCCCACGGCGACGAGGTCCGCCCGGTACTCGGGCCGACCCGCGGTCGCGGCCGGGATCGGCCGGAACCGTCCGGCCCAGGTCAGGACCGCCACACCCAGGACGGCGGCGACCGCGACCTGCACGACGAGCCACAGCATGCTCCAGAGGCCGCCGTCGAGCTGCCCGCGCAGGTAGAGGATCGCGTAGCCCGCCACCAGGACGGCCCCGCCCGCGGCCCGCATGGAATACACGAACCAGAACTTCTTGAGCCGCAGGCCCAGGGAGCCGGCCGTGTTGAAGACGGTGAGACCGCAGGCGGCACCCATGGCCACCGCGTAGCTACCGATACCGGCCACCGTGGTCAGCAGCGCCGCGGCCAGGGCGGTGAGCCCCAGCGACACCCCGAGGATGGCGAGGACCCAGTGCCGGCCCCGGGACATGATCCAGCCGGCCGGACGGGACAGCAGGAACGTGTCCATGGAGAAGCCGCCCAGGGCGGCCCCCATGGTGGCGCTCACCATGTTCGCGGCGAGTTCGCCGCGCTCCGCCGCCGGCAGGGTCACCGACACCAGCGCCGCGAGGCCGGTCAGGCCGAGGGCGGCGACATAGAGACGTTCGGGGGAGACGAGCCGTCGTACCAGACCTAGCACCCGGTGCCCCGGGCGGGTTCCCGACCAACGGCCGCGCACGGCGCAGCGTTGATCGGCGACACGTCATCCACTCGTCTTCCCCCAAAAGATGTGGCAGATGTGTTGCGGGTACGACGAGTTCCACGTCGCTGGCACTTTCTACCCGAATCAAGCTCCGCTCCGCAATCGCCTGACCGCCCCAGTGCGGCCGGCCGACGGGCCCGGGTGGCGAAGGAGGTAGCCTGGCGCTTCTGAACCGGCCTTTCGAGGTGGAGCCGCATGTACCTCGCCCGCTATCTTGGCGCAATCGGAAGACGGTGGACGGTCCTGGTGGTGCTGGCACTGCTGGGCGGTGTCGGGGCCGGCTTCCTGGCCGCACGCCAGGAACCGACCTATCGGGCCGAGGTGCAGATGCTGGTCACGTTCGCGAAGGAACAGCCCGGCGCACAGGACCAGCCGGAGGTTCCGGGTCCCGACGCCGGCAAGCTGATGCAGCGGCGGGTGAAGACGTACGCCAGCATGATGAACACCCCCCGGCTGACCCGCCCGGTGATCAACTCGCTCCAGCTGCCCTACACGCCCGCTCAGCTGGCCGACCGCATCGTCGCGTCATCGACGGTGAACACCCTGGCGATCGACGTCGCCGTCGCGGACCGTGACGGGGGGATCGCCGCGGCGATCGCCAACGGGCTCGCCGCCGAACTGCAGCGAATCGCGGGACGGGACGCGGCGCCCGCCGGGCTCGGCCTGAAGGCTCAGGTCGCCGTGCTCCACGCCGCGTCCGCCCCCGCACGACCCGAACGTGTGTCCTGGCCACTGCACGCGACCAGCGGCGCACTCGGCGGACTCGCCATCGGACTCGGCATCGCCGTGCTCCGTGGTCACAGCCAGGCCGGCACACCGATCAGCGCCGACGTGAAGACCGTCTGGGCGGCCCTGCGCAAGCGGCCGGCCACTCCGGGGCCGGAAGGCTCGTACCCGCCGGCTCAGGGTGTCGTGCGCGTGTTCATGCCGACCGAGAAGGACCGGCAGGCGTCGTAGTCGGGCAGCAGGCCCGACGCGCGGGCCTCATGCAGGCTCGGCGCGGCCTCGTCCCGGGCCGACAGCAGCGGCGTCTCCACCGGCCAGTCGATCGCCAGCTGCGGGTCGAGCGGGTGCACGGTGTGCTCGCCCGTCGGGTTGTAGGTGGCGGAACAGAGGTAGCTCAGCGTCGCGTCGTCGGTCAGGGCGCAGAAGCCGTGTCCCAGCCCCTCGCCGAGATAGACGGCGCGTCGGTCGACCTCGTCGAGGCGGACGGCCTCCCACTGACCGAACGTCGGCGAGCCGACCCGGATGTCCACGATCATGTCGAGCACGGCTCCGCGTACGCAGGTCACGTACTTGGCCTGGCCGGGCGGGACGTCGGCGAAGTGGATGCCGCGGACCACCCCCCGCGCGGAGACCGAGAGGTTGCCCTGGGCGAGCCGCAGCGGGTGACCGACCGCCTCGGCGAGCCGGTCGAAGCGGTACCACTCCATGAACAGGCCGCGAGGGTCGCCGTGCTGCTGCGGAGTGATCTCCCAGGCCCCTTCGATGCTCAGGGGTCGGATCTTCATCGGTCGTCCCCGCCGTGCGCCTGCTCGGCGAGCAGGCCGAGCAGGTAGCCGCCATAGCCGCTCTTGGTCAGCGGATGGGCCAGCGTGCGCAGCTGCTCGTCGTCGACGAGGCCGGCCCGCCAAGCGACCTCCTCGATGCAGCCGATCTTCATGCCCTGGCGTTCCTCGATGACCCGGACGAACTCGGCGGCCTGCATCATCGAGGTGAAGGTGCCGGTGTCCAGCCAGGCGGTGCCCCGGTCCAGCACCGTCACGGAGAGCTCGCCCCACTCGCGGTAGGTCTCGTTGACCGCCGTGATCTCGAGTTCGCCCCGGGCGCTGGGGGTGAGCTTGCGGGCGATGTCCACCACCCGGTTGTCGTAGAAGTAGAGGCCGGGTACGGCGTAGCGGGACTTCGGCTGCGCCGGCTTCTCCTCGATCGACAGCACCCGCCCGGCCGCGTCGAAGTCGACCACGCCGTACTCCGCCGGGTTCGCCACCGGGTACGCGAAGACCCGGCCACCGACCGGGTCGCCGTGGCCGGCGAGCTGCCGGCCGAGGCCGACGCCGTGGAAGATGTTGTCGCCGAGGATCAGCGCGACCGACTCGTCGCCGATGAAGTCCGCGCCCAGCAGGAACGACTGTGCGATGCCCTCCGGACGGGGCTGCGTGACGTACGCCAGGCGCAGGCCCCACTGGCTGCCGTCACCGAGCAGCCGCTGGAACTGGTCCTGGTCCTCCGGCGTCGTGATGATCAGGATCTCCCGCACGCCGGCCATGACGAGCGTGGAGAGCGGGTAGTAGACCATCGGCTTGTCGAACACCGGCATGAGTTGCTTGGAGACCGCACGGGTGACCGGCCAGAGCCGGGAGCCGGTGCCACCAGCGAGAAGGATTCCACGCACCCGCGCAGGCTACCTGCACCGGGGGGAGACCCGAGGCCCCGGTCGCCGCCCCCCGGCTGTCCTGCACATTCGCGTAGACTCCCCGACCCGTGAGGATCCTCGTCACCGGCGGAGCCGGATTCATCGGGTCGGAGTACGTGCGGATGCTGCTGGGCATGCCCGGCGGCGACGCTGCCGGCGTGCCGGCCGTCGAACCCGCCGCGGTGACCGTGCTGGACAAGCTCACCTACTCGGGCAACCTGAACAATCTCGCCCCGGTACGAGAGGACCCGCGTCTGCGCTTCGTGCCGGGCGACATCTGCGACCCGGCGCTCGTCGACGAGGTCGTGGCCGGTCACGACGTGATCGTCCATTTCGCGGCGGAATCTCATGTGGACCGCTCGATCGCCGGTGCCGCCCCGTTCGTCACCACGAACGTGCTCGGCACCCAGACCCTGCTCGACGCCGCGCTGCGGCACGGTACGCACCGGTTCGTGCACGTCTCCACCGACGAGGTGTACGGCTCCATCGACGAGGGCTCCTGGACGGAGACCTGGCCGCTGTCGCCGAACTCCCCGTACTCGGCGTCCAAGGCCGGCTCGGACCTGCTGGCGCTGGCCTACCACCGCACCCACGGCGTGGACGTGGTGGTCACCCGCTGCTCCAACAACTACGGGCCGTACCAGTTCCCGGAGAAGGTCGTCCCGCTGTTCGTCACCAACCTGCTCGACGGTGGCACCGTCCCGCTCTACGGCGACGGCGGCAACGTCCGCGACTGGCTGCACGTGCACGACCACTGCCGGGGCATCGCGATGGTCCAGGAGAAGGGCCGCGCCGGCGAGGTCTACAACATCGGCGGCGGCACCGAGCTGACCAACAAGGAGCTCACCGCCCGGCTGCTGGAGGCCTGCGACGCCGGATGGGACCGGGTCGTGCCGGTCACCGACCGCAAGGGCCACGACCGCCGCTACTCGCTGGACATCAGCAAGATCAGCGCCGAGCTGGGGTACGCCCCGAGCATCGACCTCGAGCGCGGCCTGGCGCAGACGGTGCGGTGGTACCGGGAGAACCGGGCGTGGTGGGAGCCGCTGAAGTCGGCCACCGCATGAGTCGGCTGCTCGTCACCGGCGCCGGCGGCATGCTGGGGCGGGACCTGCTGGCCGTCCTGGAATCCCGGGAGGACCTCTCGGTCACCGCCACCACCCGCGCCGACCTCGACATCACCGATCCGGAGGCGGTGCGGGCCGCCGTCGCCGGGCACGACGTGGTCATCAACGCCGCCGCCTGGACCGACGTGGACGGCGCCGAGGCCCACGAGCAGGCGGCCACCGCCGTCAACGGGGACGCGGTCGCGAACCTGGCCGGCGCCTGCGCCGCGAGCGGCGCGCGCATGATCCACGTCTCCACCGACTACGTCTTCCCCGGCGACGCCACCGAGCCGTACCCGGAGGACGCCCCGACCTCGCCGGTCAACGCGTACGGGCGCAGCAAGCTCGCCGGGGAACTGGCCGTGGCCCGGCTGCTTCCCGAGAGCGGCTACACGGTGCGCACCGCCTGGCTCTACGGCGCACACGGCCCGAACTTCGTGGCGACCATGCTGCGCCTCGCCGGGGAACGCGAGCGGCTCGACGTGGTGGACGACCAGCGGGGGCAACCCACCTGGTCGTACCGGCTGGCGGAGCGGCTCGTCGCCTTGACCGACGCGGCGCTGGCCGGCCATGCCGCCCCCGGCGTCTACCACGGCACCGCGTCGGGCGAGACCACCTGGTACCACCTGGCCCGCGCCGTGTTCGTCCTGCGCGGCCTCGACCCCGAGCGCATCCGGCCGACGACCAGCGACCGTTTCCCCCGACCGGCGGCCCGTCCGAGCTACAGCGTGCTGGCCCACGACCGCTGGGCCGCCGCGAAGCTCCAGCCGCTGGCGGACTGGCGGTCGAGCCTGGCCGAGGCCCTGGCCGGCGAGGCCCGCTAGCGGCGACCCCCCTGCCGACCGGCGGACGGTCGACAGGGGGTCGGGTAGCTATGTACGGCCGGCCGGGCTCAACGCCCGCCACCGCGGAAGACCTCCGCGACGGTACGCAGCACGATCTTGATGTCGAGCCAGAGCGACCAGTTCTCGACGTAGTAGTTGTCGAACCGCGCCCGGTCGGAGATCGGGGTGTCGCCCCGCAGGCCGCTGACCTGCGCGAGCCCGGTGAGCCCGACGGGGACCCGGTGCCGCATCGCGTAGTCGGGGTATTCGACCGAGAACTTCTCGACGAAGTACGGCCGCTCCGGCCGGGGCCCCACCACGCTCATCTCACCGCGCAGGATGTTCCAGAGCTGGGGCAGTTCGTCCAGCGACGTACGGCGCATGAACCGCCCGATCGGCCCGACCCGCCGGTCGTTCGCGATGGACCAGTTCGTCTGCGACTCGTGCTCGTCGACCGGCCGCATCGAGCGGAACTTGATGACCTTGAACGGCTCGCCGTACCGGCCGATCCGCTCCTGGTAGAAGAAGATGCCGCGGCCACCGTCGAGGAACGTCGCGATCGCGCAGAGCAGGAGCACCGGGCTCAGCACGATCAGCGCCAGCGCGGCGAAGACCACGTCGGACGCCCGCTTGATCTTCCACCGTGGACCGGTGAGCGTGGTATCCCCGATCTTGACGATCGGGATGGCCCCGATGTGGTCGGGGTATCCGCCCTGGGACCGGGAGCCCCAGAGGCGGGGCACCGCCCAGAGGTCGCAGCGCGAGCTGGCCGGCTGGAGCAGGGTCTCCATCAGGGTGGACTCCGAGCAGTCCGGGTCGGCGATGACCAGGACCTCGCACTCCAGCATCGTGGTGAGCTTCTCGATGTCGTCGAGGGTGCCGATCAGCGGAACCGACCCGACGCGCTGCCGGGACGGGGCATCGACACAGCCGACGAACCGGAGGCCGTACTGCGGGTAGCGGCGGAGCAGCCGGGCGAGCTCGACGCCGACCGGACCGCCACCGATGATGATCGCGTTGTGCTCCACCCACCGCCGCTTACGCGCGACGAGCATGAACTTGCGGTTGACCGCGCGACCGACGATCACCAGGCCGGCGGAGAGCGCGACGCCCTGCATGAACCCACTGACGTACGGCACCGAGTCGTGGCGCTCGGCCGCGATGATGGCCACCACCGCGCCGGAGGCGAGAAGTCGCCCGCCGAGGATCGGCAGTTCGTCCAGGATGCTGATGTGCCGGCGGGGCCGGTAGAGCCCGCCCGCGGCGAAGAAGACCACCGTGAGGCCGGCGTTGACCAGGGTCCCGCGCCAGTAGTGATGGGTCAGCAGCAGCGGGGCCAGCAGTGCGACGACGTCGATGGGTGCCGTCATCATCCAGGCCCGGAGCCAGCGCGTGCGCCTCGACGTCCGGGAGCCGGCATACGGCAGCACCGTGGTCGTGTCCAGACCGGGGCGGGTCTCCGCCACGGCCGGCGGCTCCTTCGCCGACCGGACGGGTGGGATCACCACGGTGATCCCCGCACCGCCCGGCGAGTCATCCTGCGTTGTCACCGGCTGCTGGGACGCTCCGTTGAGTGTCGGCGCGGACGCAGCAGGATGACCAAACGCCGTTGGGCGTGACATGGTCGTTTCCTTCCCCCGTGAAGCCCCCTGCGCAGATGGGAAACGCCGAGGCGATCGAAGGATACGAGCGGGTCACCCGCGCCGCCAGAGCCGGCACGGTAGTTCGACGTCCTACTTTCCGGCAGCCAGGATGTCGGGGACCGAGTCGCTGCGGACCGCGTCGAAGAGGGTCTTGGCCTTCGCCGTGTTCGCGAACACGACGCTCTCGGTGCCGACCCGGCCCGTCCCCTTGACCGGGCAGGTAAAGAAGCCGAGGTTGCCACTCCGCAGGCCACGCATCTCCATCGCCAGGTCCAGGATGGACAACGACTTGTCCACCGACACCGCGCTCGACGTGGCCCGCACGAACGAGTTCAGCTTGCCGGGGTTGGCCAGCACGCCGCCGGAGGCCGCCTTGTCCAGAATCGCCTTGATCACCTGCTGCTGGTGCCGGATCCGGGCGAAGTCGCCGTCGGCGAAGGCATGCCGCTCGCGCGCGTAGTCGAGCGCGGCGGCGCCGTCCATGGTCTGCGGACCCGTGGCGAACGTCCGGCTGCCGCTCAGGGAGTACTTCGTGGTGAAGCCCTTCTCCACGTTGATCTCGACACCACCCAGGGCGTCGACGATCTCCTTGAAACCGGCGAAGTCGACCATCGCGACGTGGTCGACGCGCACGCCGGTGAACTTCTCCACGGTCTGCACCATCAGCGGCACGCCGCCCCAGGCGTAGGCGGCGTTGATCTTGGCGTCCCGGCCGCCCCGGCCCTCCGCGGACTTAGGGACGGCCGTCCAGGTGTCCCGCGGGATCGAGATGAGCTGCGCGCTCGAGCGGTCCTTCGGCAGGTGCGCCAGGATGATCGTGTCGCTCCGGGAACCCCCGCTGTTCTCCGGGTCGCGGGAGTCGCTGCCCAGGATCATGATGTTCATGGCGCCCTTGGCCACGACCTGCGGCCTGGACTCCTCGGGCACCCCCGTGAAGGCGTCGACCCGGTCGATGGAGTTGTTGACCGAACGGTAGTACAGGCCACCGGCCAGCATGCCGCCGCCGGCGAGCACGACCACCACCAGCAGCACGATCAGGGCGATACGCCGCCCGCGGCGACGTCGCCGAGGCGGTGTGACGTTCTCATCCGCTCCGCCCTGCTCCACTTCGAACGCGGGGAAGCGGGTGTGCGGGTCGGCGAGCCGGTGACGATCTGACATGGTCGCGATGCTACTGACTCACCTTTCGGTGCGGGGACCCTCGTCCGGCCGGTCAGCCCCGACCACCCGGTCGGCGAATCGAAACTTCTCTCGCCGTCGGTGTCCCCGACCTGGTACAACCGCACAGGTGGATGCAACGAAGCTCCGCCGGGCCATCGCCCGGACCCGGCTGGCGCCGGTCGCCGCCTTCCCCAAGCGCCTGGCCCGGGTGGCCCGGCACGACGCCCGGGTGCTGCGCACCTCCGCGCGATGGCTGCTCACCTCCCGGGAGCACCACAACTACACCTACGAGCTGACCAAGCTCAGCCGGCACCACCTGGCCTGGTTCGTCAGCGTGGTCTGCGACGTCCCGGTCGGGCAGGTGCGCCGCTGGTTCGCCGAGATCGAGGGCGACGACAAGCTGCGCGGGCACATCGAGACCGCCACCGCCGCCGCGTCCCGCCGCGGCCTGGCCGACCGGCAGGTCCGCTACGCCCGCCGCATCGGCTGGTACGCCATCGTTCGCGCCCGCAAGCCCGCCCACGTCGTGGAGACCGGTGTCGACAAGGGCCTCGGCAGCTGCGTCCTGGCCGCCGCCCTGCTGCGGAACGCCGCCGAGGGCCACCCCGGCCGGCTCACCTCCCTCGACATCAACCCGGAGGCCGGCTACCTCGCCCGGGCCACCCCGTGGGCCGACGTGGTCGACCTCGTCATCGGCGACTCGGTCGCCTCGATCCGCGCGCTGGAGCGGCCGATCGACCTCTTCCTGCACGACAGCGACCACAGCCGGGTGCACGAGCGCAGCGAGTTCGAGGCCGTCGAGGCGAAGCTCGCCCCCGGCGCCATGCTGCTCACCGACAACGTCACCGCCACCAACGTCCTCGCCGAGCACGCCGAACGAACCGGCCGCCGGTTCCTCGCCTACCGCGAGACCCCGGCCCGGCACTGGTACCCGGGCGACGGCATCGGCGTCGCCTGGTGAGGGTCCTGCCGCCGGATCGGGAGCCGGTCTTAGCTTTCGCTTAGCCGGCTTGTCCGGTGCCCCGCCGGTCCGGCAGCATCGACCGCCGTGACCGACGGCAGCGCCCCCAGCCGCCCGACCCCCGCCGGGGGCGAACACACGCCCACCCGGGCCGGCCACCGCCGTGCCCCCACCGGCCCGCGCCGCTGGCTCGCCGCCGGCGGCCTCGCCGCGCTCGCCGCCGTGGTCGGGGTGACCCTCGCGGTACGCGGCGGCGCCGCACCCGCCTGCGCCGCCCCGCCGCCCCGCGCCCTGCCCGCCGGGGCGCTCGCCGCACCGCCGCTCGGCGGCACCGTCCACACCGGAAGGGCGACCTTCTACGACTCGAAGGGGGCCGGCGGAAACTGCTCGCGGCCCACCGCACCCGCCAACCGCCTCTACGTCGCCCTCGGCCCCGACGAGTACGCGGCCGACGCGTCCTGCGGCGGCCACCTCGATGTCACCGGCCCCAAGGGCACCGTCCGGGTCCTCGTCATGGATCGGTGCCCGGAGTGCGAACCCGGCCACCTCGACCTCTCCGCCGAGGCCTTCGCCCGGATCGCCGACCCGGTGCAGGGGGTGGTGAAGGTCAGCTACCGGGCGGTGGTGAACCCACCGTTACCCGGCCCGCTCACCTTCCGCGTCAAGGAGGGCGCGTCGCAGTGGTGGTTCGCCGTCCTGGTCGGCGACCACGGCAACCCGCTGCGCGCCGTCGAGGTGCGGCAGGGCGGATCGTGGCGCGCCGCCGCCCGCCAGGACTACAACTACTGGCTCATCGACTCCGGCGCCGGCCCCGGGCCGTACACCATTCGGGTCACCGACGTGTACGGCCACCGCGCCACCGCCACCGGCATCCGGCTGCTCCCCGGCCAGGTCCAGCGCAGCACGGTCCGGATGTACGGCGACACCGCGGCCCGGTCGGCCACGCCCAGCCGCTCGCCGTCCGCCCGGCCCAGCCCCCGGCCGAGCGCCTCGGCCACGCCGACGGTCACCGCGCCGCCCGGGACGCCCGCCGTGGTGGACGCGGCCGCCGCCCCGCCGGCCACCCTCGCCCCGGCCCCCGCCGGCTGCGGCTGACCGCTCGCAGTCTGAGCGGCCCGTGCGGGATGGGGGTCAGTCAGTGGCGGGGTCCAGGTCGAGCCACATGAAGACCTCGTCCCGGTCGTCGCCTGGGGCGAGCCGCAGCGCGCCGGGCAGGCGCCCGACCTCGCGGTACCCGAGGCGCTCGTAGAACCCGCCCAGGCCCAGCCCGTCCCGGACGGTCACGTGCAGCGCCGCCACGCCCAGTTCCCGGCCGATCCGCTCGGCCTCGCGCATCAGCGCCGCGCCGTAGCCGCGCCCCTGCGTGTCCGGGTGCACCATGACCCGCTTCAGCACCCGCCAGTGCGTCTTCAGGTGGAACCGGTTGTCCGCGATGATCAGGACGCCGACGAGGCGGTCCCCCTCGTAGCCGACCAGCAGCCGGTCCGGCCCGTCGCTGATCGCGGCGAAGGTCGCCACGGCCATGGGTCGCACCTCGGCCTCGGTCACCGGGGCGACGAAGCCGACCGCGCCGCCGGCGTTGGTCACGTCCACCCAGAGGGCGATAATCTGCTCGCGCAGCTCAGGAGTGAGGTCGGGGTCCAGGACGAAGCGCAGGTTCACGCCAGCCATCCTGCGCGAGACGCCACGGCATGGGCCCGGGTTCGTGATCCATGTGACACTGCTGCTGGTGCGGGAGGGGGGTTTCGAACCCCCACGTCCTCTCGGACACAGGCTCCTAAGGCCTGCGCGTCTGCCGTTCCGCCACTCCCGCCGACCCGCTGAGTCTAGAGCGTCCCGCCGAGACGGTCTGCACTCCGGCCCGCCGCAGAAATGTTCGACACCGTGCCGTGGCTGATCGCCCACCCGCCGTCGGATGCCAGCCGGATGGCTTCCCGTTTCCGCCTGGCGGAGCAGGCCCTTCAGCGGTCCATCGCCAGTCGTTTCCCCGCAGCCGGTGCTGCCGGGTCCGGTGCAGGTGGGGGAGGGAGCCCGGCGCCGCTCTTGTTGCGCCCGGCGAAGGTGTCGGTCTGGCTGTGGCAGTTCGGGCAGAGTATCCGCAGGTTCGGTGGCCGCTTGTCGAGGAAGTCGCCGTTGACGTGGTCGACGTGCAGGGTCAGCGGCCGGTCGCGCCAGACCGGGCCGACGCGACACTCCTCGCACTGCTCGGGCACGCCGATGTCGCCAAGGGCCCACTTCAGCCGGGTGCCGGGAGTGCGCCGCGAACCGGCGGGCAGTTGCACCAGCAGTTGCGATGAGGTGGTGCGCCGCACATCGCGCTGCCCCTTGTTGTGCGCGGTGCGGGTGAAGTGGGAGGTGTCGACGCCGAAGCGCTTGAGCTGCCGGCTGATGTGGGCGTGCGACCCGCCGCTCACCCGTACCCCGAGCAGCCGCATCACCTCGGTGACGCTGCGCGCCTGCGCCGCCGCTGCCGCCAGCCGCTCCGGCGAGTATTTGTAGCGAGGCACGCGCCGACGGTAACGGCGGCCTACGACAGGTCAGTCGAGGCCGAGGTCGCGGCGCAGCTTGGCGACGTGGCCGGTGGCCTTGACGTTGTAGAGCGCCCGTTCGATCTTCCCGTCCTCGTCGATGACGAAGGTCGAGCGGATCACCCCGGTGACGGTCCGGCCGTACATCTGCTTCTCGCCGAACGCGCCGTACGCGGTCAGCACGGCCTTGTCGGTGTCGCCCACCAGCGGGAAGGTGATGGCGTCCCGGTCGCGGAACTTGGCCAGCTTCTCCGGCTTGTCCGGGGAGATGCCGACCACCTCGAAGCCGGCGGCCTGGAGCGAGGCGAGCGAGTCGCGGAAGTCGCACGCCTGCTTGGTGCAGCCGGGCGTCATGGCGGCCGGGTACGCGTACAGGATGACCTTGCGGCCGCGCAGGTCGGCCAGGGACAGGGTCCCGCCGGTGTCGGTGGGAAGGGTGAATTCGGGGGCGGGGTCGCCGGGGTTCAGGCGGTCGGTCATGGCGCTGACGATACCGCCGCCGTCCGGTTCGGCGCGGGTGGCGACGCGCCGTCGGGTGATGATCACCATGGCTTGTTGCAAGGGATTGGCAACAACGGCCTCACGCAAATAGGCTCGGCCCGTGGAAACCCTGGCGATGCACATCTCGAACGGGATCATCGACGGTCCCGTCGCGGCGGTGTTCGCGGCCCTCGCGCTGGCCGTGCTCACCTTCTGCGTGCTGCGCGGCCGCCGTGACCTCGACGACCGGCTGGCCCCGATGGCCGGCCTGGTGGCCGCGTTCATCTTCGCCGTGCAGATGCTCAACTTCCCGATCTTCACGGCCGGGGTGAGCGGCCACCTGCTCGGTGGCGCCCTCGCCGCGATGCTGGTCGGCCCGTGGGTCGGCGCGCTCTGCGTTGCCGTCGTGCTGGTCGTGCAGGCGCTGGTCTTCGGCGACGGCGGGGTGGCCATGCTCGGCCTCAACATCACCAACATGGCGCTCCTGGGCACCGCCGCGGCGTACCTGCTGATCGCGCTGCTGCTGCGGGTGCTGCCGCGCACCCCGACCGGGCTCGCCGTGACCGCCTTCATGTCCGCGCTGGTCAGCGTCGTGGTGGCGTCCCAGGGCTTCGTGCTCCAGTACTGGCTGGGCGGCACCACCGACCTGGGCGGCAACCTCACCGGGCTGGCCGGCACGATGGCCGGCGTCCACCTGCTGATCGGCATCGGCGAGGGCCTGATCACCGCGACCACCGTGGTCACCGTCGCCAAGGTCCGCCCCGACCTGGTGTACGCCCTGCGCGCCCTGAAGCCGGCCGTGCCGGCTCCCGCCGTCCCGGTCGCCGGAGGTGCCCGATGAGCAAGCGTCCCTGGCCGTTCGTCCTCGGCGGTCTGCTGGTCGCCCTGCTGCTGGCCGGCGTGGTCAGCAACTACGCCTCGGCCCACCCGGACGGGCTCGACTCGTCGCTGCTCAAGGGCTGCACGGTGAACGCCGATGACGAGATCACCGGCGGCAGCTGCCCGGCCCAGCAGGCGAAGGACCACGAGCTGGCCGACAGCCCGCTCGCCGACTACGGCGTCCGGGGGGTGAGCAACGGCTTCCTCTCCACCGGCCTGTCCGGCGTGCTGGGCGTGCTGCTCACCTTCGCCCTCGGCGGCGGCCTGTTCTGGCTGGCCCGTCGCCGCGGTCCGGCGACCGACCGGGCAGCCGGCCCGGCCGGCTCCACGGGTGACCCGACCGCCGACGAGCGCGCGGCGCGCGCCGCCGGAAACCGCTGAGCCGCGGATGGGCGCCGGCCACGCGCACGTGCTGTACCGCGAGTCGTCCTCGCCGGTGCATCGCCTCCCCCCGGAGGTGAAGATCGCCGCGATGGTGCTGTTCACCCTCGCGGTGGTCGCCACGCCCCGGGAGGCCTACTGGGCCTTCGGCGGGTACGCCCTGCTGGTCGCCGCCGTGGCGGGGCTGGCCCGGGTGGGGCCGCGCTGGCTGCTCGCCCGGGCGCTGATCGAGTTGCCGTTCGTGCTGTTCGCGGTCGCGCTGCCGTTCCTCGGCGCGGGGGAGCGGGTCGAGGTGGCCGGGCTGAGCCTCTCCGTCGACGGGCTGCACGGCGCGTGGAACATCCTGGCGAAGGGCACGCTCGGCGTACTCGCGTCGCTCCTGCTGGCGGCGACCACGACGACGCGTGACCTGATCGTCGGCCTGGACCGGCTGCGCTGCCCGCAGGTCCTCACCCAGATCGCCACTTTCATGCTGCGCTACCTGGACGTGCTGGTGGGGGAGGCCCGGCGGATGCGGGTGGCCCGGGTGTCCCGGGGCGACGACCCGCGCTTCCTCTGGCAGCTCCGCGGTTTCGCCGCCGGGGTCGGCGCGCTCTTTTTGCGCGCCTTCGAGCGTGGCGAGCGGGTCTACCTGGCCATGGTCTCCCGCGGCTACACCGGCCGGATGCCGGCGGTCTGGCAGGGCGCGGGCGCGGCCACCGCCGGCCAGTGGGCGGCCGCCGCCACCGTGCCGGCGATCGCGGCCACCATCGCCGCCGTCGCGCTCGTGCTGACATGATCGGGTACGTGCAGCAGCCGCCCTCCCTGGACGTCCGCGGCGTCCGGTACGCGTACCCGGACGGTCACGTCGCCCTGCACGGGGTGGACCTGACCGTGCCGCGCGGCGACCGGGTGGCGCTGCTCGGGCCGAACGGCGCCGGCAAGACCACCCTGGTGCTGCACCTCAACGGCATCCTCACCCCCACCGAGGGCACGGTGAGCGTGGGCGGCCTGACGGTGAGCCGGGACCGGGACACCCTCGCCGAGATCCGCCGCCGGGTGGGCATCGTCTTCCAGGACCCGGACGACCAGCTCTTCCTGCCCACGGTCGCCGAGGACGTCGCGTTCGGGCCGGCCAACCTGGGGCTGCGCGGGGCGGAACTGGCCGCCCGGGTGGACGAGGCGCTCGCCGCGGTGGGGATGAGCGAGCACCGGGACCGGGCGCCGCACCACCTCTCCTTCGGGCAGCGCCGCCGGGTGGCGGTGGCCACCGTGCTCGCCATGCGTCCGGAGATCCTGGTGCTGGACGAGCCGTCGTCCAACCTCGACCCGGCCGCCCGCCGGGAGCTGGCGGAGATCCTGCGGGGCCTCCCGGTGACCCTGCTCATGGTCACCCACGACCTGCCGTACGCGGTGGAGCTCTGCGACCGGGCGGTGATCCTGGACGCCGGCCGCATCGCCGCCGACGCCCCCACCCTGGACCTGCTCTCCGACGAGGCACTGCTGGCCCGACACCGCCTCGAACTTCCCTACGGCTTCGCCCCCCGCCGCTCCTGACCCCGCGATCCTGCACTTCCGGCCCTCGTGGACCGGGACGACAGCCGCGGATCGGGGGCCACAACTACAAGATCGGCGAGCGCGGGGCGGCCGGGGTGGGGCGGGCGGCGTGGGCGGCGTGGGCGGCGGTGCGCAGGCGGAGCAGCCCCGCGGCGACGGCGCCGGCTCCGGTGGCGAGGGCCAGCGTGACCAGGACCCGGGCGAGGATGGGCGGCCCGGCGACCGGGGCCACCGAGCGGGACAGGACGGCCAGGTTCGACACGCCGGCGAACAGGGTCAGGCACGCGCCGGCCAGGGCCAGCGCGAAGTCGGCGGCCGGGCGGCGGGCCAGCGCGTACCCGCCGGCGGCGAGCGCGCCGAGCCCGGTGAGCAGCGTCCACATCTGCCCGGTGAGCAGTTCGAGCAGCACCCCGCCGGCTCCGGCGGCGCCGGTGTCCAGGGCCTTGCCCACGGTCAACGCCACGGTCGCCGCCCCGCCCAGGGCGAGCAGCGCGCCCACCCCGCGCAGCGCGCGGACGCCGGTGGCGGTGCCGGCCGGGACCAGCCCGGCCGCGCCGATCAGCAGGAAACCGAGGGTGGCCGCCACCCACCACGGGTACGCGTCCGGCGGCGGCACCCAGTCGAGGGTGCCGCGCACCTCGACCGTTCCGGTGCCGGCGCGCAGCGGCACCACCCAGCCGCGGACCCGCTGCTCGCGGCCCGGATCGGCGGCCACCTGCGCCGGCGGGGCCGACTCCAGCCAGAGCGTGCGCTGGTCGTGCCAGCGGGCCGTCGGCCCGTCGGAGATCCGCCGCCACACCGGCGCGGCCGCCGGGTCGGCCTCCGGCGGGAGCTGGGTGTCCCCGGCGAGGGTGCGGTTCAGGTAGGTGGCGGGGGAGCGGCTGTTCTCGTACACCCCGCCGGGCCCGATCCGCAGGTACGGCTCCCCGGAGTAGCCGAGCACCTCGACGTCGGCGCCGGTGCGATTGGTCAGCTCCAGCCGCGCGCCGGCCTCGACCATCCGTGCGGTGAGCCCGGGTCGGTCCGGGGCGACCCCGGTGACCTCGGCCCGGTAGTCGGTGCCGTCGGGGGCGTCCGCGCCGTGCGCGGCGGCCGGGGTGGCGAGGGCGAGCAGGGCGGCGAGCGCGGCGGTGAGCACCAGCCCGGCCCGCCGCAGCGGTGCGGGGATCACTTGCCGGCCGCCTCCACGGCCGCCCTGATCCCCTCCGGGCTGCGGTCCTCGACATTCTGGCCGTTGACCCGGATGGTCGGGGTGCCGGTCACGCCGGACTTGCTGGCGTCGTCGGTAACGTGCTCGGTCCACCCCTTGTACTTGCCGTCCTTGACGCAGGAGCCGAAGTCATTCCGGTTCAGCCCGACGCCGGCGCCGATGTCGATCAGCTCGTCGTCGCTGAGCCCGGCGCTGCCCTCGGCCGGCTGCCGGGCGAAGAGCTGGTCGGTGAACTCCTTGAACTTGCCGCCCTGGGCGGCGCAGCCGGCGGCGGCCGAGGAACGGGTGGAGTATTCCGTGGTGGAGAAGCGGTTGAGGAAGGCCACCGGGTGGAAGATCACGCGGACCTTCTCGTCGCTGATCAACTGGTTGATGGTCGGGCCGCTGGTCTCCTGGAAGTTCTTGCAGACCGGGCAGAGGTAGTCCTCGTAGAGGTCGATCGTGACCGGCCCGTCGCCGAGGACGATGCCGGTGCCGGGCGGATTGGCGCCGGGCGGGGTGGTGAAGGTCTCCGACTTCTGGCTGCGGTAGACCGACCAGCCGATCAGCCCGGCGATCAGCAGCACCGCCACCGCGGCGACGGAGGTCCAGATCGTGCGGGTGCGCCGCTTCTCCCGGGCGAGCTGGGCGCGGACCACCTGGGCAGCGTCCTTCCGCCCCTTGCGACTACTCATCCTCGACCTCCACGGTGTCGCCCGCCAGCCAGCCGTCCACCGAGAACGGGGTGCGGGGCCAGATCAGCAGGAACCCGGCCAGTAGCAGGAATCCCAGGTCCCGGAGGATCTCCGGGAGGTAGCTCGGGGCCTGGCCGGCGGCGAGCTGGCCGCCGCTGCCGAAGCAACCGCAGTCGATGGCCAGACCGCGGGACCAGGCCGAGGCGATGCCGGTGACGAAGACCACCAGCAGCGCCGCGGAGACGCCGGCGGCCAGCCGGGTGGCGAGCCCGACGAGCAGGAGCACGCCGAGCGCCAGCTCGACGAAGGGCAGCGCGGCGCCGATCACCGTGGCGAGGTCGTACGGCATCACCTGGTAGGCGTTGACCGCCCGGCCGGAGGCGGCCAGGTCGTCGACCTTCGCGGCGCCGGCGAGCAACCAGACGGCGGCCAGGCCGAGGCGGGCCGCGATGCCGAGCCAGGGCCGGACGGCGGACCGGCGGGCGGCCCGGGTGCGGGGTGCGGTCACGGTCATTTGTCGTCTCGGATCCGAGGAAAGTTCCACGGTCAGCCGGTCATCGCGTCGCCGGCGGCCTCGACCAGCTCGTCGCGGGCCCGAGCGACGCGGGAGCGGATGGTGCCCACCGGCACCCCCTCCACCGCGGCGGCCTCGGCGTACGACAGGCCGAGCAGCTGGGTGAGCACGAACGCGGAGCGCCGTTCGGCGGGGAGCCGGCGGACCAGGTCGCTGGCGCCGAGCTGGCCGGCCGGGTCCGGGTACGGCCGGTCGGTGGCCGCGTGCGCGGCGAGCCGCTCGTCCAGCCGCCGGCGGCGGACCACGGTACGCAGGTGGTCGGCGCAGGCCCGCCGGGCGATGCCGAGCAGCCAGGTCCGGGCGGTGGACCGCCCCTCGAAGCCCGGGAGCGCCCGGAACGCCCGCAGGTACGTCTCCTGGGTCAGGTCGTCCGCGCTGTCCGGGTCGACCAGGGCGGCGGCGAAGCGCCACACCTCGGCCTGGGTGGCCCGGACGAAGGCGGCCTGGGCGACCGGATCGCCGTCCCGGGCGGCCAGGGCCCAGTCGGTCGCGGCGTCCCGCGCAGCCTCGCGCGCCGCCGCCGCGGGGCGGCCGGCGAAGGTGTCGCGCGGGACGGGGATCACGACAGACGAGGTTACGCGGCCTACCTGTGCCGGACAGGGTCCTTCGGCCCATTCCGTGGCGTGGTCCCGCCCACGCCGGGAACTTTTCCCGCCCGCCCGCCGACTACCCCGGCATGACGTGCGACGACGTACGGGTGGCGCTCTCCGCGCGGCTGGACGGGGAGGCGGAGCGCCGGCTGCCCGCGGCGCCGGCGCCGGGACGCGGATGAGGCCGGGTCGCCGGACACCGCACGGTTCGGGAAGCATGATGGTCATGACTGCTGCCGTACGCCGCCGCCCCGTGGCCGTCGCCGACCGTCGCCCGGCCGCCCGCCTGGGGGCCCTCGCCGGACTGCTGGTCACCCTCGTCGCCCTGCTGCTGGCCCCGGCCACGCCGGCCAGCGCCCACGCGGTGCTGGTGAGCAGCAGCCCGGCCGCCTCGGCCGTGGTGCCCAGCGCGCCCGCCGAAGTGGTGATCACCTTCAGCGAGGGGGTCCGCAAGGTCCCCGACAAGGTCCGGGTGATCGCGCCCGACGGCTCCCGGGCCGACCGGGGCGAGCCCACCTTCAAGGGCGCCGTGGTCAGCATCCCGGTCGATCCGTCCGGCGCGCGCGGCACCTACCTGGTCAGCTACCGGGTGATCTCGGCGGACAGCCACCCGGTCTCCGGGGCGTTCACCTACTCGGTCGGCGCGCCCTCCACCCCGCCGTCCGACACCGGCACGGACACCCGGGCGAACCCGGTGGTGGAGAACGCGGTCAAGGTGGTCAAGTACCTCGGCTACGTCGGGTTGCTGCTGCTCGTCGGCCCGGCCCTGGTGCTGGCCGCGCTCTGGCCGCGCCGGCTGTCCCGGCGCGGCCCCGCCCGGCTGGCCTGGTCGGGGCTGGGCCTGCTGGCCGTGGCCACCCTCGCCGAGCTGTGGCTCCAGGTGCCCTACACCAACGGTGGGGGCCTGTTCGACGGCACCGGCTCCGGCCTCGGCGACGTGCTGGGTAGCGCGTACGGCACCGCGCACCTGGTCCGGCTCGGCCTGCTCGCCGCGGCGGCGTTCCTGCTCCGCCCGCTCTTCGCCGGGCCGGTCGGCCGCACCGACGGTCTCATCCTGGCCATCCTCGGCGGGGCGGCGCTGTTCACCTGGCCCTTCGCCGGCCACCCGGCCGCCTCGCCCGCGCCCGCGGTGTCGGTGGTGGTGGACGCCGTGCACCTGGGCAGCATGGCCGTCTGGCTGGGCGGCCTGGTGATGCTCGCGGTCTTCCTGCTGCGCCGGGCCGACGAGCGGGAACTGGACGCGATCCTGCCGATCTGGTCCCGGTGGGCGACGCTGGCGGTGGCCGCGCTGCTGCTCGCCGGCACCGTGCAGGGGCTGATCGAGGTGGCCACCCCGAAGGCGCTGGTCGACACCACGTACGGGCAGCTGCTGCTCGCCAAGATCGTGCTGTTCGCGCTGGTGATCGGGGTGGCCGCCTACTCGCGGGCGCTGGTCCGGCGGCGCACCGCCGCGGGCCGCCCCGGGGCGATGCGGCGGGCGGTGGTGGCCGAGCTGGCGATCACCGCCGTGGTGCTCGGCCTCTCGGCGACGCTGGTGCAGACCACCCCGGCCCGGACCGCCTCCGCCGATGTGGCCGGCAGCCCGGCCGGCTACTTCTCCGCGACGCTGAGCAGCCCGATCTACTCGCTCCAGGTCGAGGTGGACCCGGCCGAGACGGGCAGCAACTCGCTGCACCTCTACGCGTACACGAAGGACAACCGGCCCCAGCCGGTGCAGGAGTGGAAGGCCACCGCCGCGCTGCCGTCGGCGGGCATCGAGCCGATCACGATTCCGCTGCTGCCGCTGACCGACAACCACGCCTTCGGCGAGATCAACCTCCCGGCGGCGGGGCAGTGGCAGCTCCGCTTCACCGTCCGCACGTCCGACATCGACCAGGCCACGGTGACCGCCACCGTGTCCGTCAAGTAACGGAAGGCTCGCCCAGATGATCCGTCTCCGGCGTCCGGCAACCGCCGCCGCGCTCACCCTCGCCGCCGTGGCCACGGCCGTACTCGGTCTGGCCGGGCCGGCCTCGGCGCACGTCACCGTCAACCCGCAGGAGGCCACGCAGGGCAGCTACGGCCGCTTCGCCTTCCGGGTGCCGAACGAGAGCGACACGGCGTCGACCACCAAGGTGGAGGTGAACCTGCCGGAGAACGCTCCGGTCGGCTCGGTCTCCACCATGCCGGTGCCCGGCTGGACGGTGAGCATGGAGAAGCGCAAGGTCGACCCGCCGATCGAGGTGCACGGCAGCCAGCTCACCGAGGCCGTCTCCAAGCTCACCTGGACGGCCGCCCCGAACGGCGGGGTCAAGCCGGGCGAGTTCCAGGAGTTCGCGGTGTCGATGGGCCCGCTGCCGCAGGCCGACCGGATGGTGTTCAAGGTGCTCCAGACCTACTCGGACGGCAACGTCTCCCGCTGGATCGAGGAGCCCACGCCGGGGGCGGAGGAGCCGGAGAACCCGGCCCCGGTGCTCACCCTGACCGCCGCCTCGGCGTCCGCCTCGCCGGTCGCGAGCGCCCCGGCCCCGGCCCCGGCCGCGGCCGACGACGACGTTGACGACGACGCCGACACCGGCGCGGCCACCGCGTTCGGCGTGGCCGGTCTGGTCGCCGGCCTGGCCGGCCTGATCCTCGGCGGCCTGGCCTTCCTACGTACCCGCCGGGAGCCCGCCGCGAAGCCCTGACCCGCGCCGACCCCGCCGGCCCGTCGGATCTTCCGGCGGGCCGGCGGCCTTTCCGCGGTCCATCGGGTGCTTGCCGTGGATATCCGGCGATTGCCCGGTCGGCGTCGGTAAGGTCGGCCGGGTACTTCGCTACCGAGGGGGACGACGCGAATGCGTTTCGTGCGCACGATCGCCGGCATGCTGCTGTTGACCGTGGGGATTCCGGCCCTGCTGGCGGGCGCCGGGCTCTGGCTCGCCGCCCGGCACGCCGACCCGGACGGCGGCTTCGGCGCCCGCTTCGAGACGGTCCGCACCCCCGCCCGGGCGGTCGTGGTGACCGACGTGGACGCCCTGCTCCGCGCCGAGGCGCCGGTCGCCCGGACCGGGCAGGCCCGGCTGCGGCTCACCGCCCGGACCGCAGACGGCCCGGCCTTCCTCGGTCTCGCCCCGACCGACCAGGTGCAACGGTGGCTGGCCGACGTCCCGCACGCCACCGTGCGCCGGGTCGCGCTGGCCCGCGGGCCATTGCCGGTCCGCCTCGATCCGGCCACCGCCGGCACCGCCGCCGCCGTCCCGCTCGGCCAGGACTTCTGGGTACGCGAGGGGATCGGCGTCCTGGAGTGGAGCCCGGCCGAGCTGGCCGACCGGTCGCTGAGCCTGGTGGTGATGCGACCGGACGGACGACCCGACCTGGCCCTGGACCTGCGCGCCGAACTGCGCGCCGGCTGGTTCCCCGGGGTGGCCTGGGCGCTGCTGGCCGGCGGGGCGCTGCTGGTGGTCCTCGCCGTGGTCCTGCTGCTGCGCCCGGCCCGCCCACGCGAGGTGGTCTTCGTCGTCGAGCCCGACCAGGTTCCAGTGCTGGCCGGCCGGCTCGGGGTCAGCTCGCTCAGCGGGCTGGGCCAGCGGTCGGAGCCGGCCACCCTGCCCGACCGGCAACTGGTCTGCGTCGGGTCGGCGCCGGCTGAGCGGTCCCGCGCCGCGATCGGCCCGGTGCCGAGTCACCGGCCGGAGAGCCTGGCCGACCTGCCGGTCGACCCGGACTGGCCGTGGCCCCCGGTGACCACCGCGGAGGCGCCCCGACCGGTCCGGCCGGCCACACCGGTCGACGAGTGACACCGGCCCCGTACGGCGGGTGGCCCTCCGCGCTGCCGACGCGGAGGGCCACCGTCACCGGGGGATCGGTGCTACCTGGGAGAAACCTGAGGTAGTTGGGACCAGATTAGCGCCGAACGCCGCTTGTCGCGAGGTCTGTCCAGTTAGTGCACGTTCTCGGCCGCGACCCCGGCTCGCTCCGGCGCCTGCCGGCGGGTCGGCAGCAGGGCCAGCAGTAGCAGGCTGAGCAGCACGTACGCGTTGCGGGTGACGAACTCGGCGGGGTTGTCGGTGCGCGCCGGGGCGACTCCCCAGTCCTGGAAGGTGACCACCCCGTAGACGATCACGAAGCCGGTGCCGACGGCGAGGACGAGCAGCCAGCGCCGCCGGCGGGCAGTCGCCACCGTGTCCCGGTCGGCGTCCAGTGCCGCGTCGACCAGCACCACCATCGCCGGGATGAACCAGTACAGGTGGTGGGTCCAGGTGATCGGGCTGACCAGGCCACCGACCAGGCCGGTCAGGGTGAGGCCGGCCAGCGCGTCCCCGGCCCGCGCCGCCCGGGCGGCCCGCCACAGCCCGTACCCGGCCACCAGCAGCGCCAGCAGCAACCAGGGAAGCTGGCTGGGCTTGTCGGGCGCGGTGATCCGGCTGAGCAGGCCGAACAGCGACTGGTTGCCGGTGTAGTCGGTCCGGCCCACCCGGTCGGTCGCCCACAGCTCGTGGGTCCAGAACCGCCACGAGTCGCGGGGCGCGAGCGCCGCCGCGAACAGCGTGGCCAGCGTCGCAGTCACCGCGGCCACCGCCGCCGCCCGCCACCGCCGGGTGGCCAGCAGGTAGAGCACGAAGATGCCGGGGAAGAGCTTGAGCGCCGTGGCCAGCCCCACGCCCACGCCGGCCCAGCGCCGCCCCTGGGGTACGGCGAACAGCAGGTCGCTCAGGATCAGCACCACCAGCAGCATGTTGATCTGCCCGAAGGTGATTGTCTCCCGGGTGCTCTCCACCGCGAGGACCAGCAGCACGGCGACCGTGACGGTGAACAGCCTCGGCAGGTCGTGCCGCCGGACCAGGGGCAGCACCAGCCAGCGGGTGGTGACCACCACGCCGACCACGGTCAGCACCGTGAAGATCGCGATGGTGGCGCCGAGCGGCAGCAGCGCGAACGGCCGCAGCAGCAGCGCGGCGAACGGGGGATAGGTGAAGTAGAGCGCGCCCTGCACCCGGTCCGGCTGGACGTAGTCGTAGAGCGGATTGCCGGCCGCCCACCAGTCCATCGCCCGCATGTAGATCTTGAGGTCGAAGAAGTCGTGCACCAGGCCGGGCAGGTAGAGCGCCGGCAGCACCGCCGTGAGCGCCAGCACCGTGACCAGCCGACGGGCCGTGCGCCCGCCCGGATCGTCCTCGGTGACGGCGGGAGGTGCGACGGGTTCGGCTGGCACGGGGAAACCCTAGCGGTCCACTCGGCGAGGGTGCTTCAGGCGCGGGCGGGTCGGCGGCGCGTAGTCTGTTGCGGTGGCTGATCTTCTGGTCTGGATCGACTGTGAGATGACCGGGTTGGACCTCGGGCGGGATGCGCTGATCGAGGTCGCCGCGCTCGTCACCGACCCCGACCTCAACGTGCTCGGTGAGGGCGTCGACGTGGTCATCCACGCCGACGAGGCGGCGCTGGAGGCGATGCCGGAGATTGTGCGCACCATGCACGGCAAGTCCGGCCTCACCGAGGAGGTCCGCCGCTCCACGGTCACTTTGGCCGAGGCCGAGGACATGGTGCTCGACTATGTCGCCAGCCACGTGAAGGACCCGCGGACCGCGCCGCTCTGCGGCAACTCGATCGCCACCGACCGCGGCTTCATCGCCCGCGACATGCCCCGGCTCGACGCGCACCTGCACTACCGGATGATCGACGTCTCCTCGATCAAGGAACTCTGCCGGCGCTGGTACCCGCGGGTGTACTTCGGGCAGCCGCAGAAGGGGCTGGCCCACCGGGCGCTGGCCGACATCCGGGAGAGCATCCGCGAGCTGGAGTACTACCGGCGGACCGTCTTCGTGCCGCTGCCCGGCCCGGACGTGGAGAGCGCCAAGGCGATCGCCGCCCAGCTCTGAGCCCTGCCCGGCGGTCCGGCCGGAACCCGGTGGACGGGGTCGGCAGGGGTGTGGCTATTATTAGTCCGCGCCCCGCCCGGGTCGACCGGCGCGGAGAGCATGGTGGCTGTAGCTCAGTTGGCAGAGCACCGGGTTGTGGTCCCGGTTGTCGTGGGTTCAATTCCCATCAGTCACCCCAGGTGACCGAAGCCCCCTCCTCCGGGAGGGGGCTTCGGTCTTTTCCATGCCCTGAACGTCGAGCGGCCCCCCCCCCCCGGGGGGGGGGCCGCGGCGTGTAAGAAAAGCCCGGGGCGGGGACCGCGGGGAGGGCGCGCGGGGGGGGGGGTGGGTGGGCG